>NYWV01000024.1 GCA_002685195.1 Porticoccaceae bacterium | reverse complement strand
GTTGATAATTCTGTTTTACGTCCGGCATCAGTTAAATATCAATTACCAATTGCCCAGTGGGTATTTGCTGCGCCAGCAGGAGTTAGAGGGACTCAACTAGATAAAGTCATTCACAAGGCCCTGCTAGCTATAGAGTCAAAGGCCTACACAGAGGTAGCGCTTGATGGGCTCTATCCTTTATCGATGTCAGCGCAGATGCAAGTCTTGAAAGGGCGATTGAACTCTAATGAAATAATTCCGTATTTCCTAGATCTTAATGACTCATCCCATAGTATTCATACACTGTACTTTCATACGCGATTCTCGACGAATACTGATCCTCATCCGTCTATGGCTCAGCCATTTAGGTTGATGGCTCACAATGGCGAATTAAATACCGACAAAAAGAACCGTCTCTCTGAGACAGCTATTGCCCGCTCTAAAGAGAATAATATTATTAGGCCAAAAGGCCAGTCGGATAGTTGTCGTTTAGATCAGACGCTTCAATCTCGAGTTGTTGAGGATGACCTTGATTTGGTTACTGCGGTTGTTTCAATGATGCCGCCAGCATGGGAAAACGATAAAACGCTCTCACCTAATGTTAGGGCTATGCTCGAGTATTTTTCTCTCTATGAGGAGAAAAATGATGGCCCTGCGGCGTTAATTTTTGGTGACGGTTCAATCATTGGAGCTCGGTTGGATAGACTTGGTCTAAGGCCGCTCAGAAGTATAGAAACTGAAACGTACTTAGCGGTTATGTCAGAAGCGGGCCAGATAGATTTTGGTGATGAACCTGTTTTGAGTCGAGGACGCATCGAAGCCGGCGGAATGCTCTACTATGATCATTCGCAAAAACGTTCTTTTGGTACTGAAGAGGCTTTAGAGCTGCTGGCCAGCCAACGTAATTACCTTGATTTAGTTGAGAAAGCTCGTATTGCAATTGAGGATTTGCCTGACAATTCCGGCGAAGAAACGTCCTTGTCTACTAGTTACTCAGGTGATCTTCCTTTGGCGGGACGATATGTAGCCTATTCTCAAAATCAAGAATGTTTTCGCTTCATGATAGATCCAATGTTGGCCACTGGGACTGAAAAGGTGTCTGCCATGGGTTATGGCAATGCAATCAATGCGCTTTCCGACAATGAAGGGGGAGTTGCTAAGTATTTTTCCCAGCGTTTTGCGCAAGTAACTAATCCGCCTTTAGACTCAATTCGTGAAATTGAGGGAATGACTATGCGTGTCGCTCTTGGGACTAAACCCAATATTGGTGCGAAGCCTGGCCGCCAAATTGTTCTTCAATCTCCGATTCTTAATCACGCACAGATACTTAGAATTCGATCGCAGAAAGAGACTCCCGTTGGCCGTTTTTCAATGTTATTTAAGCCGATCTTTGGTGACGTAGAGGCGAATAAGAGGTCGCTAATTGACGGAATTGATGGGGTTTGTGACGATGTTGAGCAGTTTGCACGAGAGCAAGGTGGAATCGCCATCATTAGTGATCGCCATGTAACACGGTCCCAAGGCTCTATTTCCATGACTCTGATCGTGTCGGCGATTAATCAGCGGCTTATTGAAACGGGTCTCAGATTGAGGGTTTCTTTGATTGTTGAGAGCGGACAAATTTGTTCGTCACACCATGTTGCCTGTGCTTTGGGATTTGGTGCCGCGGCAGTTTATCCAATGGGTGTGCAGATGCGTGCTGAAGATAAGTTTTCTGATGATGCTGATGGTGCTTATCAGAAGTTTGCTAAGGCTGCAGAAAAGGCTTTGATGAAGACTATGGGTAAGGTTGGTCTTTGCACCGTGGAGAGCTACTCGGGTGGAGAGTTTTTTGAGCCTAATTTCTTAAATACAAACGATCCGGTATTCCGTCGCTATTTCCCTAACATGAAGTCCCCGGTTGGGGGAGTGGGCTTTACTGAGATTGCTCAAGCTCACGCGGATTGGCATGAGCGAGCACTTATTTGTGAGGTAGAAAGCGATATCCCTATGCTAGGGCTTTTCAAAGAGCGAACAGGAGGTGCCGGGCACTCATATGGTGTGGCAGCAGTTCGTGGCTTTGTTGATTTAACAGAAGAACCTATCGCTTTTGACACAGACAATGATGCCGATACCAACGATGTGTTGAGACTTTTGACTCTTAATCGCATGGAGGGTGCTTTTGGAATTAGCGATGAGGGATACACGAACACGAGTTTTGATCGACTTACACCCCAAGCAATCAATGAGTTCAAGATCACACCCGGATATAGAGACTTCTCTCGAGCTATGACGGAAGAAAGGTCTACTAGGCCGGCTGCATTAAGAGATGTCTTGGCATTCCCTGCGGATGTTTCATTCCTTTCTAAATCGGATGAATTTAAGCGTGAGATGATGTTGTTTAACAGAGCGGGAAACAATCATTTTGTTATTCGAGGTTTAAACTGTGAAATGCTTGCAGATGATCAATATGCATTCCGTTTGACAGGTCCTCTGGCCGATCAACCTTCAAGGTTAGACGCTTTAGCGGCCTCATTTGTTGATCGTTTCGGCGTAGACATCATTGACCAATCAATTAGCGCTGATATTTTAACATTACATGTGTCCGGTACCGCTCAGGATTATGTGAGTCGCTTGCGGAGAGCTAAACCAAAAGTAGATTTATCTGAGGTTCAGCCTGCCAGTGAAATCACCCCACTTTTAGCCTCCGGTGCCATGAGTCACGGTGCTTTGGTTGCCACTGCCCATGAAGCAGTAGCTCATGGGACTAATATGGTCGGTGGAATGTCTAACTGTGGGGAAGGTGGCGAACATCTTTCTCGCTACGGCACTATCCGCGCCTCTCGCATCAAACAATTTGCCTCTGGCCGCTTTGGTGTTTGGGCTGGTTATCTAGCTGACCCAATGCTTGAAGAGATAGAAATAAAGATTGGTCAGGGAGCTAAACCCGGAGAAGGTGGTCAGTTGCCAGCACCTAAGGTTAATGTGGAAATAGCTGCTGCGCGTGGTGGTGTCCCTGGTGTAGAGTTAATTTCGCCTCCACCTCATCATGATACATACTCCATTGAGGACTTGGCCCAGCTTATACACGACGCTAAAGCCGCCAGGGTACGTGTGATCGTTAAACTGGTCTCTTCTGATGGAATTGGAACAATCGCCGTCGGCGTAGCAAAAGCTGGTGCTGATGTGATTAATGTTGCAGGCAATACTGGAGGCACTGGGGCGGCTTCAGTTACTTCTTTAAAGTATACAGGGCGGGCCGCAGAGATCGGTATAGCGGAAGTCCACCAAGCTCTGTGTGCTAACGGATTGCGCCAAAAGGTCGTACTTCGATGTTCTGGAGCCCACCAAACAGGTTCAGATGTTGTTAAGTCAGCATTAATGGGTGGAGATAGCTTCGAGTTTGGCACTACAGCGTTGATGATGCTGAAGTGTGTCATGGCAAAGAACTGTAATATCAAATGCCCAGCGGGTTTAACGACAAATCCTGAGGTGTTTGATGGTGACCCTCGAGCTCTTGGACAATACCTACTCAATATTGCCCATGAAATAAGAGAAATTCTTGCGGATTTGGGGTTGAGATCGTTGCGCGATGCCAGAGGCCGCTGTGATTTGATTCATCTACTAGATCATCCCTCATCAGTAGGACAGTTAGATCTCAGAGCAATGCTGACTGTAGTGGAGGAGCGAAAGATCGACCAACCAATTTATATGGAACGTGACTATGCCGTTGATGAAGGCTTTATTGATGTTATTCGTAAGGCACTGGTAGATCAAAAGCAGCTATCAATAGAATTACCGAATAGTCAGCCATTAAACAACTGCAATAAGAGTGTGGGTGGGCAACTTGCAATAGATATTGAGCGTATGCTCAATCATGAGTTGAGNGATCTTGATTTACCTGCAGTGCTCAAAGANANGCGAGGAAGGCNCTTTTTACGGAACGGTGCAATAAAAATAGCGACTCATGGCTCTGCAGGTCAGTCCTATGGTGCATTCTGTAATGACGGCATGCTGATGGAGCATACGGGGACTTGCAATGATGGTGTTGGTAAGACAGCTTGCGGTGGGGAGCTCATAATTCATGCACCACGAGGAGGGTCTGATAAACCTGGGACTAATGTTCTCATAGGGAATTTTGCACTATTTGGCGCTACTGGGGGCCGATTATTTGTTGAGGGCCAGGCTGGAGATCGGTTTGCTGTGCGTAACTCAGGGGCTACAGCAGTGGTTGAAGGTGTGGGTGATTTCTGTGCAGAGTACATGACCAATGGCGCAGTGCTGAACTTAGGAGCATTTGCAAAGGGTTTCGGTAACGGTATGTCAGGTGGGTTCGCCTATCAATATGATCCTTACAAGAAGTTCACTCACTGTATCAGCCACGATTCAGTGCTGCTGGGTTATGTAGATAACAATACTGAGGAAGCGGAAATTCATGCTCAAGCAATACACACTATGCTGCAGTGGCATGCCAAATCAACCGGATCTAAAAAGGCGTCATGGCTCCTTAAAAATTGGAATGTTGAGCGCGCAAATTTTGCTTACATAACTCCCCGAGCGCTCTTACAGTATCAGGATTCTGAAGCTATTTTAGAGGCCAANCCGCGTAANGAGCTAGCTGAGGAACTCGCCAGTGCTCTTGCGGCATTTCAAGTTAATAAGCTTAAAAAGGCGTGGCGTTCTGGACAGCCGGTTATGAAAGGCTCAGTCCCCAACCCTGATTTGGCTGAGAGTGGCGATATGTATGAGCTCATAAATACCTACTCGGTGCTTGATGCAGCCCAAAAAATAGCTCTTAAAAAACTTCCTGGCTCAACATCTGTGGAAGACCCCGATGTGATTAAAATAACTCGCAATCTCATTTTGACCGAAGATTTTGGGTTGATGAATGCTCTACTTCGACATGCACGCGAGGCTATTTCAGGGTATAGTGCTGCCGAACTTGCTGCCATGATTGCGGGCAAGCGTCTCAATGATTTTAAAGAAGCTCTGAGTTTGCGAAATATTTTATCAATGGATAGCCCTGCTACCTATGGNTGGATATTACATCAGCAGCAGAAAAACAAAGCTGCGTTGGGTCGAATTCCAAGCTTTGAAGAACTATTTGCANATAACGCGTTGAGTGATATTTTGCCCAATGTCAGTTAATACTGAGGCCGTTTAATGAAACTTCCATTTATACCAGAAGATGCTCCTTTTACTGGTGACCAAAAATCTTGGTTAGCGGGCTTCCTTGCAGGTATGCAATCGGCNAAAACAATNACTGGGAGTCAATTGGGTACAGCGNCCAATACTGCAGCTTCGACGGCACCCTTGNTTAACATTCTCTATGGTACTCAAACCGGTAATGCTGAGGGTTTGGCAATGGATGCTGCAGCTACTGCTAAAGCGCAGGGGTTTCAGGCTGTAGTCCAAGGTTTAGATGATGTGAGTATAGAAGCATTCGCGGCGATGAGGAGAGTTATTATCACCATCGCCACGTATGGNGAAGGAGAAATGCCAGATAATGCAGGTTTATTTTGGGAGAGCATATACAGTTCTGAGATGCCTAAATTACCCGACATGCAGTTTGGCGTTCTAGCACTTGGCGACTCCGGGTATGATGACTTTTGTCAGGCGGGAAAGCTACTTGATGTGCGTCTTGAGCAGCTTGGTGCCCAGCGGTTGGTCGATCGCTTAGATTGTGATGTAGATTTTGAAGATGTTGCGGAGGAATGGATTAATAAAACGATCCCTTTAGCTAATGATGGCCAAGCGGTCGCTCCAGCTGATAAACCTACTCCTGCGGTTGTCAAATCCATCTGGAATAGAAAGAATCCATATCCGGCCACACTAGCAGTTAATTACCTTCTTTCTGGTGAATTATCTGGTAAAGAGATTCGACACTATGAGTTTGACCTAGAGGACAGCGGTTTGGTCTATGAAACTGGGGATGCTCTAAA
This sequence comes from Porticoccaceae bacterium, assembly GCA_002685195.1. Taxonomy (GTDB): domain Bacteria; phylum Pseudomonadota; class Gammaproteobacteria; order Pseudomonadales; family Porticoccaceae; genus HTCC2207. The sequence goes on along the minus strand of NYWV01000024.1, from coordinate 25,406 downwards.
TGTCATGCCGGTAAACGATGACGAATTAGTGGCAAAGATCTTAGAACGACTTTTAGTGAGTGGCGATATTATTCTTGAGGGACAAGAAAAATCACTTACTGAGCTGCTGACATTCCAGTATGAAATTTCTACCCCTTCCCGCAAGCTTATTGCCGCAGTGGAGGCTCAGGCTAAAGATGAGATGTTTTCCCACGTTGTCAAAAATGGAGATAAAGAGGCTTTAGCCGACTACTTGTGGGGTAAGGATACTCTCGATTTATTGAATCTAAATTCTGAGATATACTTTTCNGCGTTAGAATTTTTAGCATTGCTTAAGCCTCTGCAGCATCGAGCATACTCGATTTCTTCAAGCCCTAACAAACATCCAGGTTCAGTTCATTTAACCGTAGCTTCAGTGCGATGGAACGATAATGGACGTGACCACCTTGGAGTATGCTCCACATTTTTGGCTGATCGAATTGCACAGAATGGCAAGGCAGGTGTTTTTATATCACCTAACAAGGCGTTTCGTATCCCCAGTAACGACGATGCTCCAATGATTATGGTGGGTCCTGGTACTGGGGTAGCACCTTTCAGGGCTTTTTTAGAAGAGCGCCAAATACGCGGCGCAAAAGGTCAAAATTGGCTATTTTTTGGTGATCAAACAAGAGCTTCTGATTTTATTTATGAGCAGGAATTAATAGAGATGCAGGCAGCGGGTGTACTAACGCGCCTTGATTTAGCTTTTTCGAGGGATCAAAAAGAAAAAGTTTATGTACAGAATAAAATGCATGAACATGGCGCCGAACTTTACCAGTGGCTCGAAAATGGNNGCTACTTTTATGTTTGTGGAGATGCGACTCGCATGGCGAAAGATGTGGACCAAGCTCTTTGCGACATTATCGCGGCTCAGGGTAGTCTAAGTAGTGACAAGGCCAAAGAGTATGTTAATAATCTAAAGCGTGAAAAACGCTATCTACGCGACGTATACTAGTCGTCCCACCTTATTGACTTAAATTATTTATGACAGAATTAAAAAACGATCGANTTTTACGAGCATTAGCTCGGCAACCGGTTGATAAAACACCAGTGTGGATGATGCGCCAAGCAGGGCGCTATTTACCTGAATACCGTCAGGTTAGGGGACAGGCAGGTGACTTCATGAGCCTGTGCAAAAATACAGAGCTAGCCTGTGAAGTNACTCTGCAACCTCTTGAGAGATTTGAATTAGATGCAGCGATTCTTTTTTCAGATATTCTAACGATTCCCGATGCTATGGGTTTAGGGCTNTATTTTGCTGAGGGTGAAGGCCCTAAATTTCATAAACCTTTACGAAGCGAAGCTGATATAGACCAACTTGAGGTGATTAACACGGCTGTAGATCTAACTTATGTAACTGATGCTGTGTCTATGATTCGTCAAGAACTGAATNGTCGTGTTCCNTTAATTGGATTTTCTGGGAGTCCTTGGACATTGGCGACCTATATGATTGAAGGNCAGAGCAGTCGTGACTTTACTCGCGCTAAAACAATGCTATACACACAGCCTGAGTTACTCCACCAACTGCTCGAAAAACTTGCTCTTTCTGTTATTGATTACTTAAATGCGCAAATTCTCGCAGGTGCACAGGTAGTACAGATATTCGATACCTGGGGTGGCGCACTAAGTCATAGTGCCTATCTTGAATTTTNTCTTACATACATGGCTAAGATTGTCGANGGTCTGATTAAGCAGGCCGATGGCCGAGACGTACCCGTGATTCTTTTCACCAAAGGGGGTGGTCTTTGGTTAGAAGCTATGGCAGATACAGGCTGTGATTGTCTCGGACTAGATTGGACGGTCGATATAGGGGCTGCTCACCATCGAGTTGGTGATAAAGTTGCTCTTCAAGGCAATATGGATCCAGCGATCCTAAGAGCCAAGCCAGAAGTTATTCGGGGGGAGGTTAAGAGAATTCTAGGATCTTTTGGTCAGAATGACGGCCATGTATTCAACCTTGGTCATGGAATTACTCCTGATATTAACCCTGATAATGCTAAGATTTTTATCGATGCTGTACATGAGTTCTCAAGCTCCAATTAAGTCCAGAGGTGCACTAGTTGAGAAGTGCCAGTTTCTCTCCCATTATAACGGGGGCTTTTGGACTTAAGTGTTCTAGTCCGGAGACTTTATTTTCGCCAAACAAAACAATGACTGTCGAACCAAATCGAAATTGGCCAATTTCTTCTCCTTTGGCATAAGCAAGTTCTTGGTCAGAGAAGTCACACTCTCGCACCGCACCAGGCCCTGGTTTTTCGTATCCACCCCAGACGGTTTCAATACCAGCAACTAGCATTGCGCCAACAAAAATAACGNCAAAATCACCCACTGACTCAGAGTCAAATTCACAGANTAATCGTTCATTNCGCGCAAATAAGCCGTCCAAACCCTGCGCAGTTTTGTCGTTGACCGAGAAAAGTTCGCCGGGGATGTAGCGGGTAGTGCGCAATTTGCCAGCAGTAGGCATATGCACACGGTGGTAGTCTTTAGGAGACAGATAAATGGTTGCAAAGAATCCATCTTGAAACTTTTGGGCTGAGGATGAATTACCTAAAAGACGACTGGCAGAATAATCAATACCCTTGGCTTGCAGAATTAGCTGTCGGTTTATTATACCCGCTTGGCTAATAACACCGTCAGCGGGGCAACAAATGATATTGTCGTCATTATCGATGGGTCGTGCGTCAGTCCTTAGTGCTCTGGTAAAAAAAGCATTAAAGTTGTCGTAATCGTTCAAATCAGCACTTGCGGCTTCTTCCATATTAATAGCGAACACAGAAATAGCCCGGTTTATTAGCAAATTCTTTAGCCAAGTTCGCTTCGATTCCGCCAGCTTTCCAACGAGTCTAGATAGGGCATGCTTGGGAAGTATTCGTTGAATGGCGACAAAAATGTCGGCGCTGTGACTCATAGATTTCACTCTTTTATGTTAAACAAGTTATTACAAAACAACATTCAAAAACCGTACTCTATGGGCGTGTGGTCAAGGTTGCCCCATTCAGCCCAGGAACCTCCATATCCGGTTATTTTNTCATAACCTAGGATCCNTGCAACCATATATGTAAAGCTCGAACGTTGATGTAGTTGGCAATGGGTAGCGATAATTTTGTCTTTAGTAAGACCGAAATCGTCAAGAATATTTTGCGCGTTCTCTTTAATCCGTAAATTATTATTTTGATCTATCAGTTCAATCCATTCAAGGTTTGTTGCCCCCGGAATATGGCCGCCGCGATTAGCCCGCATTATTTCTCCAGTATATTCCTCTCGACGGCGAGCATCCCAAACTGCAAAGTCAGTACAACCCAATTGACTGATAATCTGATCTGCATTAACAGTTGCAGATAAATTTGCAAAGTCGCAGCCAATCATAGGGTCGCAGCTCTTGGGCAGGTTTGCTTCACTCTCAGTTTTATGCCTTTCTTTGATCCAGGCAACGATACCGCCATTTAAATAGGACCATTGATGTAGGCCGACTAAATCTAAAATCCAGGCCAATCTGCCGGCCCAACCGCCGCCCTCATCATCATAAATTACCACATGCTTGGACGGATTTATGCCNAGNCGGCCTAACAAGGATTCGACCTCTGAAAANCTAGGATGTTTACCTAGTGCCGGNGGTGCATTTGACATTAGTCGAGTTCCTTTAAGATGCAGAGCTCCAGGTACATGAGACCGAGCATATAGCTCAGGCTTGCATAGATCGACAATTACCAGGTCTTCTCGTCCAAGAAGCGCTTCCAATTCCGAGGGTTCCAGTAATCTTGACAATGGTGTGGCCATCAGCCGTCTCCAAATCTATCTGNTAGTCAGTGTCAGCTGAGTACTCTAAGNAGCTACAATCGACTAGATTCCTGCGACAGAAGTATCTGCCGATAATTGTGCAATCTATCTGCAAGCACCTTATTGGTTGCCACAGCAGCCAGAAGGCTGCATCCAATTTCTTTATTGTGATTACAATCACGAAATTTGCAATGGCCGAGATAAGGACGAAAGTCAATAAAGCCATTTATCACCTGATCTTTAGTAAGGTGAGTTAATGCAAATTCTCTTATTCCTGGTGAGTCGATAAGGGTGCCACCGCCAGATAAATGAAAAAGCTTAGATACAGTGGTCGTGTGAGTGCCTTTCTCCTTACCCACAGATAGGGCCCCCACTTGCATATTAGCTGCGGGTTGTAAGAGATTAATCAGTGAGGATTTGCCGACTCCTGACTGGCCCACAAATATCGCAGTGCTCTTCGCAAGATAATCTTGCAGAGCGTCAATACCCTGCCCAGTTTTGGCTGAGACTTGAAGAACATCGTATCCAACGAACTGATAGTTTTTAACTAACTGACTAATATCATCAAACTCACTACTATCCAGCATGTCGGATTTATTAAGGATTAGNACTGGCTTAATGCCCTGCACCTCAGAAGCAACCAAGTAGCGATCTAGTAGATTACTAAAAGCAGCAGGCTTGGGTGAAAAGACAATTGCGATTAGGTTAACATTCGCGGCAACTGGCCGTAATTTCCCATAGATGTCTGGTCGCATTAATTCTGACTCGCGGTCTTGACGAGCAACTATAACTCCATGTGGTTCTGCAAACCTCCATATCACTTTATCGCCTGTCACTAAATTCTCAAGATTAGCCCTCATATGGCAGCGGACGACACGACCCTGGATCCCTGTTTCTGCGGCTTCAACATCCACCTGAGCACCAAAGTTTGTGACGACTGTTCCGAGTATTTCTGGACCAAGATTATTTAGATTTTCTATCTCTTCTACCGCCACGGCATTGCTATTGATCGCTCGCTGGCGTCTTCGTTCCTGAATGGATTGAATGCGATCTTTTTGACGATCACTCAGTCTGCGTTTGCTCATAGGGTTTAGAAACTAATACTCATAACTCATTAATCCAATGTAACTGAGGGCCACCTCTGGCGTTATAGGCGCTAAGGATATAGCATTACTAGCTTAAGTAACATCTAGTAACGGACTTGCTGTTGCCAAAATGTCAAAATGGGATTTCTATGACGAACAAGAATGAGCTTAATTTAATCTGGATTGATCTGGAGATGACTGGATTGGATCCTCTGAAAGAGAGAATAATCGAGATCGCTACAGTTGTGACTGATTCAGAGCTGAACGTCTTGGCAGAGGGCCCATCTGTAGTTATTAATCAGCCAGATAGCTTGCTATCTAAAATGGATGACTGGAATACTCGACAGCACGGTGGTTCGGGATTGACCGAGCGTGTTCGAACTAGCCAGATTAGCGAATCTGAGGCAATGGAACAAACCATCAGCTTTTTGGAGCAATGGGTTCCCTCAGGGCAATCACCCATGTGTGGTAACTCAATTGGCCAAGATAGGCGTTTTTTAGTCCGTTATATGCCTGAACTAGAATCTTTTTTTCACTATCGAAATTTGGACGTTAGTACTCTGAAAGAATTGATCAAACGATGGCGTCCTGACCTTGCAAATGGTTTNGTTAAAAAAGGGAGTCATTTGGCGATGGATGATATTCACGACTCAATTGCAGAGTTGGCCTATTATCGAACTGTATTTATTCGAGACTAAGTTTTTCTTTTTGTTGAGCGATTGCCCACTCAACATGCTCCCTGACTAGTGCCGAAGGGTGATTAGCCTTGGCTTTAAGTTCATCAAGAATAGTATTGGAGCCTGATGCGTTGCCCAATCCTACCGCGATATTTCGTAGCCAGCGCTCATGGCCAATGCGACGTATCGGCGATCCCTGAGTTTTNTCTAAAAANTCNTCAGCATCCCAATTAAACAAGGNCACTAAAGATGGATCATCGAGGTTGTGTCTTGGAGTGAAATCATCTTCCTGGGTCTGTGAAGCAAATCGGTTCCATGGACATCTGATTTGACAGTCATCACAACCAAANACTCTATTACCCATTAGTGGCCGAAGCTCCTCAGGTATAGCGTCTTTACTTTCAATAGTGAGGTATGAGATGCAGCGACGAGCATCTAAAACATAAGGCTCAGGGAATGCATCGGTGGGACAAACCTTCAAACAAGAGCGGCAGTTACCGCATTTATTTTCTTGTTTTTGGTTGTCAACGGGTAATTTCAGGGAGGTATAGATTTCGCCAAGAAAAAACCAAGAGCCTGCGGACTCGTTGAGCAACAGCGTATTTTTGCCGATCCAACCAAGACCAGCTTGTTCGGCAATTGGCTTTTCCATGACTGGGGCACTATCTACAAAGGGTCGTTGAGATAAGTTGAGTTCGGGGAGTTCTTGTTCAATTTTTTTGATCAGAGCAGCTAGTCGATTACGAATAACTTTATGATAGTCCCTGCCTAAGGCATAGCGAGANATATAGGCCTTGTTATCGTCTCTTAACACCGCGATCATATTGGTGTCTGCAAGATAATCCATGCGTACCGATATAACTCTGACTGTGTGATCCACCAACTTGTCGACAACATAGCGTTTATCACCATGTTCTCCCATCCACCCCATAGAACCTTGAAATCCTTTTGCCAACCATTCCTGCAGGCGCTTCGACGCGTTGTTTAGGTCAGGCTCAATAATAGAAACTTGTTGGAATCCGNACGCAGCCCCCCAAGATTTGATCTTTGTGGCTAAATTTTCTAGATTTTCGACGTCGCCTTCAATTTCATGCATGGTTTCACAGCTNTTCTGCCTTATAATCGCTCTAATTTTACTGGGATATCATCTCTATGTCGCACTATCTTCTTCATCAAGCTCTATTTAATGCCANAACTGTTCGCGAAATCGATCAATCAGCTACAGGAAAAGGCGATATTCCAGGTGCTGAATTAATGCGCAGAGCTGGTCAAGCCGCCTTTACCGAGCTGTTAGAAAATTTTGGTCGTCCCGAGTGTATCCATGTGTTTTGTGGATCAGGTAATAACGGGGGTGATGGGTATATTATTGCCTCTCTAGCAGCCAATGAAAACATACCAGTGCAGGTCTATGAATTAGGGAATTTAAAGACCATGTCTGCTGAAACAAAACAAGCTAAACAGATGTGCCTTGATNTCAAAGTGGAATGTAAGCCTTTTAACATAAGTTGTAATCTTTCAGAGGGAATCATCGTTGATAGCCTTATGGGGACAGGCTTTGATGGTGATTTNCGAGAGAATTTTGCTGATGCGATTGAGCATATTAACAGCTCATTGCTCCCAGTTTTATCAGTTGATATACCTTCAGGGTTGTCCAGTGATACTGGGTCTGTAAAAGATATCGTGGTAAATGCAGACGTAACCATAACTTTTGTAGGAGTCAAACAAGGCCTATTTACAGGTCGTGGACCGGCCGTGACTGGTGATGTCATATACGATTCTCTTGATATTCCAGAAACTATTATTCAGGAAAAACTCCCTTCTGCTGAATTAATGGACCTTGAAGAGCTAATTGATTACATACCCGAATTTGAAGCCGACGTGCATAAAAACCAACGTGGGCACTGCATGGTGATCGGTGGAGATCATGGAACTGGAGGCGCTTCATTGATGGCCTCTCAGGCTTGCCTTAAAATTGGTGCAGGTTTGGCAAGTCATGCAACACGACCCGAGCATGTTCCAGCAAGCTTGGCGCGGCAACCGGAAGTCATGGCATTTGGTGTGGTCTCAGGGCAAGCTTTAGAGCCATTGCTTGCGCGACCAACAGTATTAGTTGTCGGGCCTGGCCTTGGGAGATCCTCTTGGTCGGAACAAATGTTACAAAAGGCTATGGCCACTAAGTTGCCGATGGTAATCGACGCCGATGCGCTAAATATCATCGCCGATGGTCGTGTGGTAACTGATTTTGAAAATCGGTTATGGGTTATGACGCCCCATCCTGGAGAGGCTGCTCGACTTTTGGGGGTTACTGTAGCTGATATTCAGTCTGATCGGTTTGCGGCTGTTCGCGATCTCCAAGAAAAATACAATGCGGTAGTACTTTTAAAAGGGGCTGGAACCATCATTTCATCTCCGCCCGGCAGGCCATTACGAGTTTGTCCCTATGGTAACCCGGCAATGTCGACGGCTGGGATGGGTGATTTATTGGGTGGAATCATTGGAGGCCTTATTGCTCAAGGAATGGACCTACAAACTGCAACTGAGCTAGGCTGTTGCATGCATTCATTTGCAGCTGACAAAGCCGCAGAAGGATTGGGGCCTCGAGGCTTGGTAGCAACCGATATTTTAGTTTATTTNNGCGATATCTCTAATCAACGGAATTTTGACGAATTGTGAGTAACGGTAGAATAAAAAATCAGGCTACATTTAAAATTGATGATGAAGCAGCGATGATTTCCCTTGGTGGTGATATCGCCGAAGCCTTTAGGCCTAAAATGACTATTACTCTTAGGGGCGATTTAGGNGCTGGTAAAACAACNTTGAGCCGNGGGTTACTNCAAAGCCTTGGTCACCAAGGTGCAGTTAAAAGTCCAACCTANACTNTAGTTGAGCCTTATGATCTAGANNTTGGTACTGTNTTTCANTTTGATTTGTATCGNGTNATNGACCCAGANGAGCTTGATTATATTGGTTTTTCTGACTACCTTTNACANGGTTCTCTGANCCTAATAGAATGGCCAGAGCGAGGNGATGGGTACCTATCTGATGTGGATNTNNGTNTTGATATTGANCACCATCGGATCGGGAGAGATGTTACTGTTACTGCGCNAACTGTCACTGGNGCAGAATTTCTCATTCGATTGGCTGCAATAAAGAATTGTGACCTTAGTCATGGCTAGGAAACAAAGAAGGTTTCTGTGAATNTAAACNGTCGCTGGATCTATAAAAAATTGAACATAGCCTTTAGCGGACTTTTTGTTATCGNCCTAGTCTTGGTNCCTATCTCGGCGATAGGCTCAGATATCGATTCATTNCGCGTGTGGCGATCACCCGAGAAAACTCGACTTGTTATAGATTTGAGTGGGCAGGTGAAACATCAGCTTATTACTCTCCAGAACCCAGATCGATTAGTTATTGATATCAGCGATGCCAAATTTAAGGCGAATATTAAGCAGCTTGATTTAAGTAAAACCTCTATATTGAAGATTCGGCACGCGGTCAGAAATAGCAACGATTTACGCGTTGTTTTAGATCTCAAGGGTAGCGTTAGCCCTAAAAGTTTTGCACTTGAAGCGAATGAAAAATCTGGNGATAGNCTTGTAGTTGATCTTTATGACAAAAANCAACAGGTAAGNAAAACTGTTGCAAAGATGCTCAAGCGAAATGANCGCAAAATAGTTATCGCGATCGACGCTGGCCACGGAGGTGAAGACCCCGGCGCTTCGGGGCCCAATAGATTACGAGAAAAGCGCGTTGTTCTTCAAATTGCCCAAAAAATTGAAAAACTATTTGATCAGAATCCATACTTTGAAGGAGTATTGGTGCGTACCGGAGATTACTATGTAGGGCTGCGCAAGCGTACCCGCATTGCCCGCGAAAAAAAGGCTGATTTCTTTATCTCTATTCATGCTGATGGTTTCGATGACCCCCGTGCTTATGGGGCCTCGGTATATGCTCTATCGACCAAAGGTGCGACGAGTGAGGCGGCAAGATATTTGGCCTCCTCAGCCAACAGAGCAGACTTAATTGGTGGAGCAAGCGNTCTTAGTCTTGATGATAAGGATGATGTTCTCGCCGGAGTACTGCTTGATTTGTCTATGAATGAGACGCTTCGCAGTAGTTTAGATGCTGGACGNTATGTTCTGAGAAATATGGGTACTGTGGCCCGGTTACATAAGAAAAAAGTCGAGCAAGCTGGATTTTTGGTATTAAAGTCTCCGGATATTCCCTCGTTGTTGATTGAAACAGGCTTTATTTCTAACCCTAAAGAAGCGAAACAGTTAAGTAGCGCTATTTACCAACAAAAAATGGCACAAGCGGTTTATGACGGGCTTTTTAGCTTTTATATGGAGAGGCCCCCAGTAGGTACATTATTGGCAAAATCATCGAAAGAATTGATTAAAACCTATGTAATAGCTCGAGGTGATACTCTTTCAGAGATTGCTCAGCGTCATAAAACCTCAGTAAGCAAAATATTGCGGTACAATAACCTCTCGTCTAGTTCGATTCGTGTTGGTCAGAAAATATCCATTCCCCCTAGTTAAGGTGTATCAGTTGTTTAACAGTGCTTCAAAGGTTAGTCCTTATGCCTAGTATTCAGATACTAAGCCCGCAGTTGGCTAATCAAATTGCAGCGGGGGAGGTGGTTGAGCGACCGTCCTCAGTACTCAAGGAATTGTGTGAAAACAGTTTAGATGCAGGTGCTAGTCACATCGAGGTTGAGGTTGAGCAAGGCGGGAGTAAATTAATTAAAGTCCGAGACAATGGCTGTGGAATCGCCGAGGGTGAATTGCCATTGGCCCTCAGTCGCCATGCAACCAGCAAAATTTCAGATCTTGAGGATCTTGAAGCGGTATCAACTTTAGGGTTTAGAGGTGAGGCGCTGGCAAGTATCGCATCAGTCTCGCGTTTAGCACTTACTTCAAATTCTGGTGGAAGCGTTGGCTGGAAAGCAGTCTCTGAAGGTCGGGATATGGAGGTTGAGCTGGAGCCTGCACCTCATCCGGTTGGTACAAGTGTAGAAGTGCGTGATCTATTTTTTAATACGCCAGCTCGCCGAAAATTTTTACGCACTGAAAATACCGAGTACAAGCGAATCGGTGATGGACTCAAAAGATTAGCATTGAGCCGGATGGACGTTGCTTTTAGCCTAAAACATAATCAAAAAATTCGGTTCAATCTTCGTTCTGCAAATAGCCAATTGGAGCAAGAAAAGAGAGTAGCAGACATATGCGGCCCGGTATTTATGGAGCAAGCTCTTTTTGTAGACAATAATCGTACCGGAATTCGTTTGTGGGGCTGGATAGGGCTGCCCACTTTTTCGCGTAGTCAGGCGGACCTGCAGTACTTTTTCGTTAATGGACGCTCTATTAAAGATAAGATCGTCTCTCATGCTATACGACAAGCTTATCAAGATGTTCTCTATCACGGTCGTCATCCGGCGTATGTATTATTTTTGGAAATTGAGCCTGGGGATGTGGATGTTAATGTGCACCCTACTAAGCATGAGGTGAGGTTCCGAGAGGGGGGTAGCGTCCATAGTTTCGTTTCCAGTACTTTACAAAAGGCTTTGGCTACTGACCGCCCACAGGATCATATACGCGTTAGTGAGGGTGAGGAAATTGCTGACCATAGCCTAAATTTTTCAGATCAAAAACCTTTACCGCTCGTAGGGAATTCTCCAAATAGTTATTCATCATCTTGGCCATCGCTGCAATCGAACAGCGTAAAAGCCCCTATGAGCAGTTATCAAAATCTTTATTCATCCCAGCTGCAGGAAGACGAAAACAATGATGGCGAGATTCCGCCGTTAGGGTTTGCTATCGCGCAGCTAAAAGGCATTTTTATTCTCGCTGAAAACAGTCATGGTTTGATTATTATTGATATGCATGCGGCCCATGAGCGGATTACTTACGAACGTATGAAAAATGCATTTGATGAGCAAGGTTTGGTTGCACAACCATTACTGGTTCCAGAGAATTTGGCAGTTAGTCAGCGTGAGGCGGATGCGGTAGATGCTCATCAGTCTGTCTTTAGTAAGCTTGGTTTTGCGGTAGAACGCGCCGGTGGTGAAAGTATTATTGTTCGACAGATACCAGCAATACTTCGGGGTTCTGAGGTCGAGAGATTGTTGAGAGATGTACTGTCTGATCTTCTACAACATGGCAGTTCAGAGCGGATCAAAAATCATATCAATGAGATCTTATCGACTATGGCCTGTCATGGGTCAGTGCGAGCAAATCGAAAACTGACAATACCTGAAATGAATGCGCTGCTCAGAGATATGGAGGTTACTGAGAGAAGTGGTCAGTGTAATCATGGCCGCCCAACCTGGTCTCAGTTGACTGTGGAGGAGCTAGATAAACTGTTCCTACGTGGTCGCTAGGTTTATTGGTCATGGGCACTCCAAAGCTACCTGCAGCCATCTTCTTAATGGGCCCCACCGCCTCAGGTAAAACAGATTTAGCCATTGCCCTGCGAAAGCATCTCCCTGTAGAGATTATTAGTGTGGACTCCGCACAGATATACCGACAACTAAACGTTGGCAGCGCAAAGCCTGATGCGCAAACCCTCTCTAGACATCCACATAGACTCATCGATATACGCGACCCCGCTGAGTCATATAGTGTTGCTGATTTTATTAATGATGCTCGCATTGAGATGACCGAGATCACGGCGTCTGGAAAAGTACCCCTGTTAGTAGGTGGCTCTATGCTTTACTTTAAAAAGTTGCTTGAAGGACTTTCGGACCTCCCAGAAGCAGACCAAAATGTAAGAAAAGAGATCCAACAACGTGCAGATATAGCAGGTTGGCCAAGTTTGTATGATGAACTATGTCAAGTTGATCCTGAAACTGCAGCACGGCTCCACCCGAATCACTCGCAACGTATTCAGCGAGCACTGGAGGTGTATCAGTTGACTGGGGAGGCTATGTCGAACTTACAGGCCAGATCTGGGGATAATGGTATAGAGAGCGACTATGAAATTGTTCAAATAGCGTTATTTGCTAATAGTCGGGCTTTGCTGCATCAACGTATTGAGGATCGGTTCCACCAAATGATGGCGCAGGGTTTCGAATTAGAGGTAAGAGCGCTTTATCAACGTAAAGATCTTCACCCAGATCTACCCGCTTTGCGCTCAGCGGGCTACCGACAACTCTGGCAATATTTTGATGGAGATCTCAGTTTGGATCATTCTGTAGAAAGCGCGATTACGTCCAGTCGGCAATTGGCCAAGAGACAGATAACTTGGCTGCGAAAGTGGTCTGACGCACATCAGGTATATATAGATAACGGCAAACAATTTTTAAGTTCTCAAAATTTATGTAAACAGTGCTTGAAAATACTCGAAGGCGTCCCCATATTGTAACAAGAGGACAGGGAATCTATGTCCTAGAGCGGATCGCAATCCCGCTATTTTTGCTGCGAGCTTGCAGCGTATATTGAATATTCAATAAGGAGAAGTACTCATGTCAAAAGGGCATAACTTACAAGATCCTTTTCTTAATGCCTTAAGAAAAGAGAGAATTCCAGTATCTATATTTCTTGTTAATGGCATCAAGCTTCAAGGCCATGTCGAGTCATTCGATCAATTTGTGGTTCTACTGAAGAACACTGTTAGTCAAATGGTATACAAACATGCTATTTCTACAGTGGTGCCTTCTCGAGCTGTGCGTCTGCCATCCAGTGGTAGCGAACAAAATGAATCTAATGATGATTCGGGCAACTACGGCGATGAAAACTACTAAGCTGTGGCTTTATTTTTTGAGCGACCAGAGTCAGGCGAAACAGCGGTTCTGGTGCACATCAAACTTAATAGCGAGTCCGAACCCGAAGATCCGAGAGAGTTTGAGGAACTGGTTATTGCCGCTGGAGGCGACCCTGTGGAGTTCATCAAAGGTTCGCGCCAGTTCCCGAGTGCCAAGTTTTTTGTTGGCAGTGGCAAGCTAGATGAGATTAAGGCTACAGTGCAACGCACTGGGGCAGAGCTGGTCATATTCAACCATAATTTGTCTCCCAGTCAGGAGCGGAATATTGAAGCCGAGTTACAGTGTAGAGTCCTTGATAGAACTGGGTTGATTCTTGATATTTTTGCTCAGCGAGCTCGTACTCATGAGGGGAAGCTGCAGGTGGAATTGGCCCAATTACAGCATTTGTCCTCCCGGTTAGTTCGAGGTTGGACGCACCTTGAGCGCCAGAAAGGCGGAATAGGTATGCGAGGACCAGGCGAGACTCAACTTGAGTCTGATCGGCGCATGGTTAGAGATCGTATTACGTCCATTGAAAAGCGATTGGAAAAGGTCCGCAAGCAGAGGGATCAAGGGCGTCGGAGTAGAAAGCGATCTGAAACTCCCACCGTGTCATTGGTAGGGTATACCAACGCAGGCAAATCCACTCTGTTTAACGCGGTTACCGAGGCTGATGTATTTGTTGCCGATCAACTCTTTGCGACTTTAGACCCTACTATGCGTCGGGTCGAGGTGCATGACCTCGGGTCGGTTATATTTGCTGATACGGTAGGGTTTATTAGTCACCTACCCCACCGTTTGGTCGATGCATTCAGAGCTACTCTTGAAGAGGCGGCCTCTGCGGACTTACTGTTGCATGTTATAGATGCTAGTGCTGAAGATCGAGCGACTAATATAGTGCGTGTAGATGAGGNGCTTAAAGAGATTGACGCNTACGAGTTGCCAACTCTCATGGTCTATAACAAGGTTGATCTTTTAGATGAGCCAAAGCCAAGAGTCGAACGTAATNCAGATGGAGAGCCGACCGCTGTTTGGGTGTCAGCGTTGCAAAGGGAGGGNCTGGAGGCGCTGCTAGCGGCGGTTGTTGAAAAGTTACCTACAGAAACGATACACAAGCACTTGCGGCTNCAGCCCTCTCATGGTGCCTTGAGAGCAGCTTTATATAGTCACAAGGCGATTGTTTCAGAGAAGATTGATGATCAGGGCGTGATAGAGTTGGAAATTAAGTTGCCAGAAGGTGATTTTTTCCGCATTTTGAAGAATGTGANCTTGAAATTGCAAGATTTGGTCACANTATAAGANGGTAGTGGTAAAGTAGAGGTGTTTGTACAAAAACATCGTTTAAATTTGTCTGTGAAAGACACTAATTGAAACTGGAGATTACTATGGCTTGGAATGAGCCGGGTGGAGGAAAAGACCCTTGGGGTGGTAACCGAAATGATCAGGGGCCGCCAGATATTGATGAAGCTTTGAAGAAGCTTAAAGAAAAGTTAGGTATCTTTGGTGGCGGAGGAGGCTCTAGTTCGGGTAGTTCTGGAGGTGGAAACCTTAAAAGTCTCGTGCCGATGGTCATTGTCGGATTGGTTTTAGTTTGGGCGTTTTTAGGATTCTATCAGGTTGATGAGAAAGAAAATGCTGTTGTGCTGAGACTTGGTGAGTACAGTGAAACTATTGAAGATTCTGGTTTAAAGTGGAATCCTCCTTTGATAGATAAAGTCTACACAGTAGGTGTAACTGAAGAGCGTCAGTATTCAACACGCGGATTAATGTTGACTCAGGATGAAAATATCGTAGAGGTTGCTTTGGCAGTCCAGTACAACATAGCGAGTGCCAAAGACTTTGTCTTGAGTATCAGATCGCCCGAAACGACACTCAAGCAAGCAACAGATAGTGCGTTACGCCATGTAGTGGGCAGCACTGGGCTTGATGGCGTTATATCGGACCAGCGAACGGAGGTTGCAGATGGAATGACTAGAAAGCTCCAAGATTTACTGGATCTATACTCCAGTGGGATAAACATCGTGAAAATTAACATTGAAGACGCAAGGCCGCCAAACCAAGTAAAAGCTGCGTACGATGATGTTATTGAGGCCAGAGAAGATCTAGAGCGGTTAGTTAATGAGGCTCAGGCCTACTCAAACGGAGTCATTCCTGAAGCGCGTGGTGAGGCTCAACGGTTACGTGAAGAAGCACAAGCTTATCTGTCCCAAGTAGTCTCTAAGTCCACGGGTGAGGCGAATCGCTTCTCTGCATTGCTTAGGGAATACCAAAAAGCGCCAGGAGTAACTCGCGAGCGTCTCTACATTGATGCTATTGAGCAGGTGATGACGGATAGTACTAAAGTGTTATTGGATACAGAAGGGGGCAATAATATGCTTTACCTCCCATTAGATAAATTGATGCAGCAAGGCGGGAGCCAATCTAATCGCAGTAATGAAACTAACAATCAGCTGATTGATCGAATTGCTAATGAAGTTATTGAAAAGCTCCAGCGCAGCAGTAATCAGACTCAATCGGAGAGACGCCGATGAAAAATCTATCAAAACCAATTGCCATCATTCTGATTCTTTTGATTGTTGTGGCGAGTAATGCGCTGTATGTGATTAGTGAGGTCGAGCGAGGAGTCGCTCTGCGGTTTGGTGAGATGATCCAGGCTGATATTAAACCTGGGTTACACATGAAGACGCCTTTTATTGACAATATTCGACGCTTTGATGCACGAATATTAACAGTGGATGCGCAGCCAGCAAGTTTCTTTACTGTCGAGAATAAGCGATTAATAGTAGATTCGTACGCAAAGTGGAGAATCTCCGACGTTGAAACCTACTACAAAGCTACTGGGGGTTCGGAGAGAACTGCAGAAAGTCGTCTTGCAAATCGTATAAATGCTGGGTTACGTGATCAGTTTGGTACGCTAACGTTACAAGAGGTGGTGTCTGGAGAGCGTGATGCGTTGATGAAAAATATCACTGATTCTCTTAACAACACTGTTTTACAAGAACTTGGCGTAGAAATTGTGGATGTTCGAGTAAAGAGAATTGACCTTCCTCCAGAGGTCAGTAATCAAGTCTATAGACGAATGACAGCTGAGCGGAATAAAGAAGCTCAAGAGTTACGTTCAACGGGCAAAGAGAAAGCTGAAAAAATTCGTGCATCGGCGGATCGTGAAAGAACTATTGAACTAGCTAATGCCTACAGAGATGCTGAAGAATTGCGTGGACAGGGTGATGCAGACGCCGCTCGAATTTACGCGGAAGCCTATGAGCAAGATCCTGAATTTTACGCTTTTGTGCGTAGTCTAAATGCTTATAAATCTTCGTTCTCCAACAAAGGCGATATTTTACTAGTTGAGCCAGATAGTGATTTCTTCAAGTATTTGAACCAGCAAAAGGGTCAGTAGTTGGGCNCNGACGAATAGAAGTGGTGATTTAGTTCACAAATCTCTGCCACATTGGCTGAGGTTTTGCTAAAATTCTGAAACCGGGGAAACCCGGTTTTTTTTGTGGGCGGTAGGACTAAAAATGTTAGAAGATATTGGGCGTGCTATAGCCCTAATGCTTATCTTTGAGGGGATTATGCCTTTTGCCGCGCCTAACAGGTGGCGGGAGATGGCGCAAGTGCTCGCGACAGTCAATGAGAGATCTATGCGCTTGATAGGCTTGNTTAGCATGGTAATCGGCTTGTTGTTNCTGTGGCTATGGCGTTAACTTTAATAGTGACACAAATTAAGAGGTTCTTGTGACTAATGTAGATCGATGGTTATTGCCAGATGGTATTGACGAAGTGCTGCCCGAGCAGGCTCACTTGGTTGAACATTTGCGCCGCCAAATACTCGATTTATATCATAATTGGGGCTATGACCTAGTCATACCGCCAATGGTNGAGTTTACAGAATCANTGCTCAGTGGTTCNGGNNCTGATCTTGACTTGATGACCTTTCGAGTTACTGACCANCTCAGTGGGCGGATGATGGGCATTCGTGCGGATATCACNCCGCAAACAGCTAGAATGGANGCTCATAGNTTGCGTCGCGAAGGGCCTAGCCGTCTTTGCTACGCAGGAACAGTTTTACACACCCGCCCTAGAGGTCCTCTAGAGTCTCGGACACCTATATCGGTTGGCCTTGAGTTGTTTGGAGAGGCNTCCATTTCGGCGGATATAGAAGTTATTGAGATTTTTCTTCAAACGCTCAAAACTTCCGGTGTNTCGGANGTACATTTNGATTTGGGCCATGTCGATATTCTCCGAGGTTTGCTTGGTCAGGCTGAGCTTGATGATGCCCTAGAGGCTCAGCTTTGTGAGCTTTTACANCGCAAGGCAAGAGATGAATTAAAAGATTGGATAATGGTCAATATCGAAGATGAGAAATTGGGACAATGGTTAAATGTCCTGCCAACCCTCACCGGAAGTGTCGAAGTGTTAAGTGCTGCGAGAAAAGCCCTTGTTGGCGCTCCAATAGCGGTACATGAGGCCATCGATCAATTAGAGGTTGTTGTTGATTCCATCATAGAGAAGGGTGTCACTNTGTACNTAGATTTAGGTGAGATGCCAGGATATCNCTATCACACTGGAATNGTTTTNGCTGGNTATGTCGAAGGTTACGGAAAAGCACTGGGCAAT
Source organism: Porticoccaceae bacterium (assembly GCA_002685195.1). Lineage (GTDB taxonomy): Bacteria > Pseudomonadota > Gammaproteobacteria > Pseudomonadales > Porticoccaceae > HTCC2207. The sequence goes on along the minus strand of NYWV01000024.1, from coordinate 7,482 downwards.
GGTGGTCGCTATGATCATGTGGGAGAGGCTTTTGGTCGCGCACGACCAGCCACAGGGTTTGCCTTTGATCTCAAGTCGCTNATGATTCAAGGGCAGAGCGAGGCCAGTTTGGGATNTGGTATTTTTTCGCCTTTTNCAGCAGATANTNAAANNCANGATCANGTCNGTATCTTGCGAAGNCAAGGNAACCGCGTNGTGCANGGGTTTGAAGGNCAAAANGTTGATTTTCAAGAGATGAANTGTGATCGNCANATCATTAAANTNGATGGTAAATATATTGTTCAAAGCTTGTCCTANCACTCAGNGTTAGGTTANTTAAAACAGTCGAGNAGAAAATCTTATGGGTANAAATGTCGTTATTCTGGGTTCTCANTGGGGAGATGAAGGAAAAGGNAAGATTGTTGATTTACTAACAGACAAAGCGTCCGTCGTAGCACGCTTTCANGGTGGCCATAATGCGGGGCACACTCTTGTCATAGATGGTAAAAAAACAGCCTTACACCTCATACCCTCAGGTATTCTGCGTAGTCATGTGAACTGTGTTATTGGGAATGGCGTGGTGGTCGCACCGGATGCTTTGCTTAAAGAAATTCAGATGCTGGAAGAGCGCGGAGTCAAGGTGCGAGGCCGTCTCAAAGTGTCGGGATCATGTCCCCTAATCCTTCCTTGTCATATTGCTCTTGATCAGGCTCGAGAAGCAGCTCGGGGTAACGCAAAGATAGGAACTACTGGACGCGGTATAGGACCCGCTTATGAAGACAAAGTGGCGCGTCGAGGTCTTCGACTTAGTGATCTTGCTAATATCGAACGCTTTGCTGAAAAGCTCAAAGAGGTGATGGATTATCACAATTTTGCATTGACCGAGTATTACAAGGCTGATCCCGTTGATTTTGATCAGACCCTAGCTCTAGCTAAACAATGGGCCCAAGTTTTATTGCCGATGAAAGCAGATGTAACCAAAATTTTGCATGACGCAAGAGAAGCAGGTGAGAATATTCTATTTGAGGGNGCNCAAGGATCACTTTTGGATATCGATCATGGTACNTATCCNTTCGTNACNTCCTCTAATACAACTGCTGGAAGCACCGCCACTGGNAGTGGNTTCGGGCCTTTATACTTGGATTATGTCTTAGGGATTACCAAGGCNTACACTACGCGAGTAGGTTCGGGGCCTTTTCCTACTGAGTTGCATTGTGAGATAGGACATTATTTGGGTGAAAAAGGTCATGAGTTTGGTACTACCACTGGTCGTGAAAGACGCTGCGGTTGGTTTGATGCAGTTGCTCTGCGCCAGGCCGTGAGGGTGAATAGTATATCGGGAATTTGTTTGACAAAACTTGATGTATTAGATGGCCTAGATGAGATTAAAATTTGTGTTGGTTATCAAGGCGCAGATGGCAGTGACGCAGATATGCCTATGCATGCCGATGACTTCGAAAGCATCACTCCAGTTTATGAAACTATGCCTGGATGGTCCGCAGTTACGGTTGGTGTTCAAAAGTTAGAAGATTTACCTGAAGCAGCTAAAAATTATATTTATCGAATTGAGGAGCTCACAGGGGCACCTGTAGATGTGGTTTCTACAGGACCAGACCGGGTTGAGACGATTGTTTTAAAGCACGCCTTTTAGTGGGCATCAAAATAAACATAAAACAAAACTTACCGTAGCAAATTTATGCTCCGATGTTGATTTTGCATTTTGATAACTAACTTAGTATCGTCAGCCTAAATGTGTTGTTGCATAGCGTAGATCGATTCCGTTAAAAACATTGAGAAATTACCCAAGTGGTGACTGTACGAAATTTGTGGATACTAGGTCGGAATACGATTAGTCCCATTAATTAAATAATAGAAGGAAAAATATGTCTAAGCGGGTACTTTTAGCTTTACTAACCTTATCGGTTTTTGTGCCAACTGTTTTTTCCTCAGACGATAAAAATACAGTCGACACACATCATTATTGGAAGTATCAAGGAAAAGCCTCTGACCATATAGTAGTAAATGAGATTTTTGATGCAGACTTAGGGTCTTCCTTTATATTTTCGCTAGATAAATCCCGTTTCAGAAAATCTCTCGATCTCGGCTTAAGGAAAGCCTCTGGTGATTATATTGCCTACTTTCCTGACACACAAGGTAAGATGATGCGTTTCCGGGTGAGAGAAAAATCAAACTTCTCACCCGCGCTGGCGACAAAATTCCCTGATATTAGAGCATATCGTGGCTACTCTGCAGACTATCCACAGATGAAGGTTTATTTTAGTTATTCAGGTTCTGGGTTGGAGGCAACTGTTGTTGACACTGCCAACAGAACCAAAACGATCATAAAAAGTATACCTGGAACACCCGACAGTTATATTGCTTATTCAAGATTAAGCGGCACGAAGTCTAGAGAGCCACTGGCATGTTCAACACCACAGTCTTCAAGGTCTTCCTTTAAGACTTCAAAACGTGCTAATTCATTAGTTGAGTTGACTGAAAAGACGTCACCTTTGGTGCGGTTCTCTGATGAAAGCACCCTTACCACTTACCGTCTGGCAGTTGCGGTTAATGGACAATATACAGAATTTCATGGGGGCACAGTTGAGTCCGCTCTAGCGGCTATTAATACGACCCTGACGGAGCTCAACTTTATTTTTGAGACCGATCTAGGGATGCGTTTAGAGCTTATAGATGACAATGATCTTATTGTCTATACCGATTCTGAAACTGACCCTTTTCAGGATGACCCTAGCAATTTAAATGGCACAATGAACGGTGAACTCCAAGTTGTTTTGGACTCGGTGATCGGCACTGAAAATTATGATGTTGGTCATATCTTCAGTGGCATCGGTGGTGGAGGTAATGCTGGAGCGATTGGTGCCTTTTGTGATGATAACGTAAAAGGAAGTGCCTGGTCCGCATCAAGTCAACCTGAGGGTAGCGAGTTTGTTAACCTGGTTGCCCATGAAATGGGACACCAATTGGGAGCTAACCACACATTCTCTATGCGCACAGAGGGTACAGGTGTCAATGTAGAGCCAGCTAGCGGCACAACTATTATGAGTTATGCAGGTACCGGCGAAGATGACGTAGCCTTTTTTGCAGACAATTATTACCACAACGTCAGTATTTTGCAGGGTTTGGACTACCTTAAAGACCAGTCATGCCATGTCAATGAAGATATCGATAATACCGTGCCAACTGTGGCACCGCTCATGGATTATACCATTCCGGTGGGTACACCGTTTGTGTTGACAGGATCTGCGACAGACGTTGATGAGGACGATATTCTTACCTATACCTGGGAGCAACTAGACGATGGCTTAGTGCCCAGTAGCGTATTTGGCCCAGAGAACACCCGAGGCGCGAACTTCAGGTCTTTGCCACCTTCTGAGAATCCGACAAGATATTTTCCCCTGATAACCAGCGTGGTTTCTGGCGAATTAACCCTATCTAGTCCCTATGTGGGCTCGACTTGGGAAACCTTATCTTCTGTACCTCGTGAGTTTAATTTTGCTTTCACGGCAAGAGACAATGCTCTTGGCGGGGGCGGCGTTGCCTCTGCAAGAACAAAAATAACGGTTGTAGATAGTGGTGGTGCTTTTTCGGTCACCTCCCAGGACAATGGCCAACTATATTTAGCAGCCTCGGAGCAAACAATTACTTGGGCTTTAGCCGGCACAGACGCGGCACCTATTCTTACCGATTTAGTAAATATAAGATTGTCGGTTGATGGAGGGGTGACCTACCCTTATACACTGGCTGAAAACATTAATAACGATGGCAGTCATACAGTGGATCTGCCTGATGTGGTGACATCTGCAGCAAGAGTGCGAGTTGATGCAGTTGATAATGTTTTTTATGCGACAAATGCCCGAGATTTTGGCATAACCCGCGATGACATTGTCTTAACCTATGATGAGCTTGATTATGCCGTCTGTAATAATAAAAGTATCACAGCATCATTGATCTATGAAACGTCTTCGTCTTTCACTGATACCGCTATTTTCTCAACTTTAAACGCACCATCTGGAATGTCAGTTGGATTTTCCCCACTCGCTGCTTCAGATAACAATACTGCGATTGAGGTAACCTTCTCAGCCACCGATGATATTGTGCCCGATACCTACCCAGTTGAAGTTGTTGCAACATCAGACCTTCGCGCTCAGTCTGTCACATTTAACGTTTCGACCTATAGCTCGATCTTCGCGCCTGTTGTTTTGGGACTGCCAACCAATGAAAGTGTGCTCACCGGTTTGACCGCCAAGTTAGAATGGCAACAACAGAATAATGCAGTTAACTACAAAGTTGAGGTTGCTACGGACGACAGTTTCAGTGAGATTTTTTTAAGTTCTACTGTTGATACAAACTTTACAACGATCACTGGACTGACTCGCGAGACTGAATACCATTGGCGCGTACTACCCATGAATAGCTGCGGGGTGTCGGGCGTAGGCACATCATTTAGTTTTACTACTCCTAATTTATTCCAAGCCCAAGACTTGCCGGTGGCGATAGGCTCTGGCGAGCCAACTATAGTATCCTCGAGCATATCTATATCGGACAATCTGGTTATCACTGATGTTAATGTTGGTCTAGATGTTAGCCACACGTATGTGGCGGAACTTATCGTTACCCTTACATCTCCTGCCGGAACCACGGTTACCTTATTGCAAGAGCCTTGCTACATACAAGGTTTGTACCCCATACCTGACGTTAGTGTTGTGTTTGATGATGATGGTTCAGATTTAGTATGTGCCTCGTCTAGTCCAGTAGTTTCAGGGATTATAAGGCCTCAACAAGGCAATCTTCATACGTTTAACAATCAAAGCACACAAGGAGATTGGATTTTAACTATTACTGATATCTTTAGTGGAGATGGTGGTAGTCTGGATAACTTTACGTTAGAAATTAGTACTGATGGCACTTATGTTAATCAGGCTCCAATCGCGTTAGCGCAGGCAATTGAGGGAACACCACAGAATGCTATCGAGGTCTCTTTGGGGGCTAAAGATCCTGAAAATCAACCTCTAAATTTTTCTTTGGTAGATACTCCAAGCCAAGGGCAGTTAAGTGTTTTAGCTCCTAGTTTGTTGGGAGGCGTCTCTACAATTGGGGGAGCAAAAAAGGTGGTGATCAATGGTAATTATGCTTATGTAGCAGATTCTTTCTCTGGGCTTGCCATTATTGATATCTCAGACCCTACCAATCCTGGAGTGCCAACTTATATGGAAACAACTGGAGAGGCTTTAGGAGTTTCGGTGCGAGGGGATTATGCTTATGTTGCCGATGGCGCTTCTGGGCTCCATGTTATCGATATTAGTGACGTAAGCAGTCCATCTTTGACGGGAACATTTGATACAGGTGGCTATGCCTACGACGTCGTACTGTCCTCGGATGGCACAAAGGCTTATGTTGCAGATGGCAACCCTGGGCTAGAGATAATTGATGTTACTAGTGTCGAAAACCCGAGTTCTTGGGGCTTCCTTGATACAGGTGGGCAGGCCCGTAGCCTTGTTCTATCAAGCAACGGTGCAAAAGCTTATGTCGCTAATGGTTCATCGGGATTAGCTATTGCTAATGTCAGTGATCCAAATAATCTTTATGTGTATGGCAGATTAAATACACCTCAAGCAGTTCAGGGAGTAGCGCTGTCGGCGGATGAAGATTCGGCTTATTTAGCTGTTGGATCTTCAGGGGTGGGTGTTGTTGATGTGAGTTATTCCTTTGAACCACGTCTTTTAGGTGTGCTAGGGACAGGCGGCTCAGCATCAGGTCTGGTGCTCTCAGCTGAAGGAGCTAACCTCTATGTTGCAGTTGGCGAGGCCGGACTACAGATTATTGATATAGAAAGCCCTTCAAATCCAACACTAGGAAATTTTAGATTAAGCTCTGATTTAGAATCAAATGCCTTGGACGTTATATTGTCTTCTGATGGGACAGAAGCCTTTCTGGCTGATAGTAATAATGGCCTGCAGATTATTGATGTAGAGGCAACCATACTTTCAGCTGGAGACACTATCCCACAAAGTCTTATTTATACTCACACTTCTCAAGTTGTGGTGAACGATGCACCAACAGATAATTTCAGCTTCAAAGTGAACGATGGGGCTCTTGATAGTAATGTGGCTGATATTAGTGTTTGGTTGGACTCATCAATCACTAATGATGGGACCTGGACGTACATAAAAACCTCTGATGGGCGATTGACTCTGACTGGTTGTGTTAACGACTGTCCCTCTAATCTGGTTATTCCAGAAATGATAGGCTATTTTGCTGCTTCGGTTGTTGCAATTGGGGATAGTGCTTTTACTGATAATGATATTACCTCTGTAACTATTCCTAGCAGTGTCACCTCCATTGGTAGTTACGCTTTTTATTCTAATTCTCTTAGATCGCTCACTATCTCTGATAGTGTCACCGAAATTGGAGAACGGGCGTTTAGTTACAACAATCTCATCGCTGCTAGTTTCACGGGTGACAGGCCTTCATTAGGGAGTGAAAGTTTTTTTGGCAATAGAAATCTAGAGCTTGTAAGTTACTGCGAGGGAAAATCAGGCTGGCCCGGGGCGTCTATTTCTGTGGGTTCAGCTAGCGTAATTCCCGTAGAGGATTGCGATGCGGTCAACCGAAATAGTGCCGCGCTTAATAAATTGTCAGTCGCCGCAGATTCGGGAGATGCTAGCGAAGTCTCAACTGCTGATTTGAACGCTATTATAGGGCTTGTCAATATTAATACTGATAACCTTGTGGCCTATCAGACAGCTATTAGCTTACTAACAAGCGGAGCTAATATCGACCAATTAAATGAAGTTCAAGCACTTATTAATTCTGTTAATTCTGGGATATTAACTTGTTCCTTGACTTCTTATTTTGTGAGTGCGACTTCCGGAAGTTATCCGGAGGAGGTAACCTGGGAATTAGAAGATGCTGCAGGTGCAGTTTTGTATGAAGGCATCGCACCTTTTAGCGGGATGATGTGTTTGGGAGATGCTCGCTATACCTTAACAATGTTTGATTCTTACGGTGATGGCTGGAACGGCGCTGACTTTTTGTTACTGACGACGGCAGGAGAGATTGTTGTCACCCAAACGCTTAATTCTGGTGGCCAAGGTCAAGGTGCAGTTAATCTAGGAGACTATCCTAATACGAAGCCTTCGGCCCTTGCGCAACAGATTAGTTTAGTTGAAAAAATACCAACAGACATTACGTTATCTGGCACAGATCCAGAGAACGACAAGCTCACTTTTTATCTTGCTTCTGAGCCTACTAAAGGAAATTTTTCAGTAGCGTTTAATCCTAGTTTACTGGGCTTAGTAGCGAATAATAGTATTGGTGTAGATGTGGTTATTTCACAAGATGGTGCTAGAGCTTACCTCGCGGATTTTGAGGCTGGTTTGCAAATTATCGATATAACCGAAGAGCAAGAAATTAGAGAAAAACGATCGTTTAACTGGGTTTGTCTTGGTCCAAAAACACTGCTTCTGCCAGAGGATGCTCCCA
>NYWV01000023.1 GCA_002685195.1 Porticoccaceae bacterium | reverse complement strand
TCAATCTGCGTAATGGGATTATGCTACTTGATACCCCGGGGATACTTTGGCCTAAAATTGAGAATCCGGAAGGCAGCTACCGCCTAGCTACCACCGGTGCTATTAAAGATACCGCAGTGAGCTATGAAGATTTAGCTTTTTTTGCCGCTGAGTTTTTACTTAAAAAATACCCCCAACGACTAACAGAGCGATTCAATATTGATCAGCTGCCTCAAACCGAAATTGAGCTGCTAGAGATAATTGGCAGCCAAAGAGGATGTCTGAGAGCTGGTGGCCGTGTTGATTTAGAAAGAGTCTCAACAATCTTTGTTAACGAATTACGAGCAGGGTTATTTGGCCCCNTAGGTTTTGAAACTCCTGAGGTAATTGAGGCTGAAATGANNCAAGTAGCTATTATGAAGGCTGAAAAAGAAGAGCGTGAGAAGTTGCGTTTGGAGAAGGCAGCAGNACGGCGCAGAAAAGCCAAGTCAAACCGCAAATAGCCCTAAACATAGCAGCCTGCCGCGTAACCAGAAGCCCAGGCCCATTGAAAGTTATAGCCGCCCAGATGACCCGTAACATCTAGCACTTCTCCCACAAAGTAAAGGCCCGATTGGCTTTTACATTCCATGGTCTTAGAAGAAATATGGTCTGTATCCACCCCGCACAGTGTCACCTCCGCTGTACGATAACCTTCGGTACCAGANGGCTTTAATTGCCAGTTAGATAAATGACCGGCGAGACTCACCAAAACCGTATTAGGTATTTCTGCAGCCGGCGTTTCAGCATATTGGGGCCAGTAGCGAGCTTGCAAAGACTGTGTAAACCCCTTTGATAGCAAGGGGCCGATTAAATTGCGTAATAAACTTTTAGGATGGGACTGTTTGTACCCGAGTAAGAGTGCCTGGGCATCTTGGTCTGGCAGAAGGTTAATACTAATAAANTGCCCCGGCTTCCAATAACTAGAGAGCTGCAGTGCTGCTGGACCACTGATACCCCTATGAGTAAAGAGTAGATTCTCACGAAAGCTCATACCATTGACCGACATTTCTACATCTAACGATAGACCTGAGTTGGTCTCGCTAATGTCTTTAACCCAATCACTAAAGGTAAAAGGCACCAAACCTGCACTTCGTGGCAGTACATTTAAANCAAACTGCTCTGCAATGTCATAGCCAAACCCAGAAGCCCCNAGGGTTGGAATCGACAAACCGCCTGATGCNACAACNAATGACTGNCAANGNATTGTTTGGCCTGCCAATGAGAGGCTAAAACCGCCCTCTTCAACAGGTTGGATTTGACTAACAATCGCTTTAGTTCGAATGACCACCTGTGCTGCTGCACACTCGTCTAGCAACATTTTAAGAATGTCTTTGGAGGAGTTATCACAAAATAGTTCACCGTGGCTTTTCTCATGGTATGGAATCTGATGATGTTCAACCAGATCAATAAATTGCCATTGGTTGTAGCGATTTAGCGCAGAAATACAAAAATGCGGATTATTGGACAGGTAATTTTCAGGGGTAATGTCCAAATTGGTAAAATTACAGCCGCCGCCCCCTGACATGAGAATTTTTTTACCTACTTTGTTGCTGCTATCAAGCACCAGAACCGAACGCCCTCGCTGGCCGGCAGTAAGGGCACAAAACAATCCCGCTGCTCCACCACCAATAACAATCACATCGTAGTTGTTCATGTAGTTTTATTACCTAAAATCAGCTGCCAACGTCTCTCAATAGTGTCTCGACCAATCGTTTGGAGCGTTTTAATATTACGAGTAGGGATTTCCTCAGGATTAGCATAATTTTGTAGTGCTGATGCCACCATTTCTTCTCGTAGAAAATGAATCAATGGATAGGGTGAGCGATTACTAAAATGGCTAGCCGACTCCGCAGGCTCGTCAGCAAATTGGTAGCTTGGATGAAAACTGGCTAACTGAATAACACCCTCTAAACCAACTTCGCTTAGAAGTTCTTCAGCAAGATCAATTACATCGAGATATTCTTCAAAGTCCTTCAAAGCATTGGGGATGACCAACAAAGTAGTCGCGATATCTGACTCTAAGGTACTCTGAATAAGATCCAACTCAGATAGAAAAGATTGCATAATCGTGTCAATATCAACGGCATCGCAGATTTTTATCCTCAGGCCTTCGGAAGACACCACGGGGGCTGCAAATGGGCATAAATTGAGCCCCACGACAAACTGCTCAAGCCACGCTCGAATCTGCTGTTCTATCGACAACCAAGCCAACGCAGCCATAGTAATTCCATGTTAAAAACTAAGAGAAGCAGGATACCGATTACTATGATACGGAACAAGGAATGACTTAATGCACAAAGAAAAAGGTTGTGGTTAATCAGTCAGCTACTCTTGCAGATATACGATTTTAGGGTAATTACTCAGACAGGAATTTCGCTCATAATGGCCACTTACCAAGCAGTATATTTTCGCTTTAAAACTGGCTTAAGTTAATCTGAAAAATAACCCAATTTTTCCAAAAAAAACTATAAATAGTGCTTTGAAATAATTATTTTTAAGAGTACATTGGCGACAAATTATTGGAGCCATTTTTGTCATGCCCGTTCGTACCGTTGTAGCCATTTGGCCGCTCTTTGCTGGCCTTTCTCTCATTGGGCTTGCCATTGGCGTGCAAGGCAGTCTATTGGGCGTGCGTGCAGCTATCGAGGGGTTTGATGACTTACTTATTGGGCTCTTAATGTCCTGTTACTTTGCTGGATTTTTGGCCGGATCGTTACTTACGCCAAAGATGATTCAACGTGTCGGGCATATCCGTATATTCGCCGCATTATCTGCCGTCGCTTCCGTCACTATATTGGTTCATGCGTTGTTCATTAATCCATGGGCTTGGGCACTGATGCGCTTACTCACAGGTTTTGCGTTCTCAACCATCTATGTGGTGTCTGAAAGCTGGCTAAATCAATCTTCTACCAACACCAACCGTGGTCAAATTTTATCGGTGTACACCACTATTTTACTTGCCGGAATCTGCGCTGGTCAGTTTATGTTGAATCTTGCTGACCCCAGTGGATTTACGTTATTTATTCTAATCTCAGTTATGGTTAGTGTTGCGGCTGTTCCTATTTTATTATCTGTAGTTCAGACACCCCCCATTGAAGAAACAGAGCGAGTCTCCATGAGTCATCTATGGTATCGCACACGAGTGGGTGTTATCGCCATCATAGTGTCCCAGTGGGTTTCGAGCATTCTCTTTAGCATGGGGGCTGTCTATGCAACAAAACTAGGCTTTTCCGTTTATCAGGTTGCCAATTTTATGGGCGCGATGATGGCTGGCGGCATGTTCTTGCAGTGGCCGTTGGGCAAGCTTTCAGACACGATTGACCGCCGATGGGTTATTGGCTTCGCGAGCTTGTCTGCAGTATTTCTTGCCATTGTTATTAGCTTTATGAACGAAGCATCAGTCTGGTTANATGGATTAATCTTTCTTTTTGGCGGGTGTTCTCTTTCACTGTACTCAATTGTTGTTGCGTTTACTAACGATCACTTGCGCCCNGCCGAGATTGTGCCGGCTAGTGGAACTATTATTCTNATCAGTGGTTTGACCTCAATCACAGGCCCAATTACAGCCGTCTTTTGGCTGCAGATATTTGGACTGAAAAGCTTCTTTGTACTGATTGCCGTCAGTCTTTTGGGGATGGGAGTAATGAGTATCTGGCGTGTGCTTACAATTCCTGCGCTACCTGCTGAATACAAAGTACAGAGCACACTTCAAGCAGCGGCAGCACCCGTAGGTACTCTGCTTCACGCGGAGGAAGAGGTTGTTCCAGCCAATTANGCTCTCTAACGAACATAGCCAATGATGGCGATAAAATGGGCTGTGGAGCCAGCCAGTACCGCAAAATGCCAAACACCATGTGCATGTTTTAAGTGCCAGGTTTTATCGATTACATAAAAGATAACACCAGAAGTATANGCAATTCCACCGGCTACCAACCAATTAAATCCAACCACATTCATCGCTTCTTTGAGCCCGGAAAAATCTAAAGCGCAGGCCCAACCCATAGCTAGATAGATGATTAATTGGGCTACCTTTACTCGGCGACCAGACAAAAATATTTCGCTTAGAATACCAATCAAAGCGAGCGTCCAAATCACAGCCATGATCCACCAGCCACTGCCATCTCTCATGCTCACCAGCATGAATGGAGTATAGGTACCCGCTATCAGTAAATAGATAGCAATATGATCAAAGAGCTGNAATAAACGCTTTAGTCCGGTAGAGCGGAAACTGTGGTACAGGGTGGACATGGTATAGAGCAAAACCAACGACACTCCAAAAATAGTGAAGCTAGAAATAATCCAAGGGTCAGCGGTCTGCACACTAACAGTAAGCAGAGAGCCTAATGCGACAAGCGCAAGCGCTGCCCCAATGAGATGGCTAATACTATTAAGTTTTTCTCCATGGTACATAGTCGTCCTCAATCTAGTGTGGGATTCAGAGTGCCCTTGCCATAATCAGCAGTCTTCATATGATCAATCATATAACCTAACATCTTGGGTAGTACGTCCTTGGGAATGTTATGGCCCATGCCTGGAAAAATTACTANCTCAGATCNTCTTATAAGCTCAGCTGTATGCTCTCCATGTGCTGGAGGTATTAATCCATCGTCTGCACCATGAATAACTAAGGTGTCAACATCGATGGTTTTTACTTCATTCGAACGATCCCCAGTTTTAAATATGGCCATCATTTGNCTTGGCATAGACTCTGGATAAAACCCNCGCTTGCGAATAGCCTCGGCTCGGCTTTCTGAGGTCTCACCTGAGGCTAGATCAGTTAATGCAGTTTCTGCTGCCTGAGTCGGTGGGGGTAAGTGTTTTGCAAAGGTGGTCGACATAACTGATGTCAGGGTACGCACTCTATCAGGATATTTAGCCGCTAATTGTTGCGCAATCATACCTCCCATAGAAAATCCAATAATGTGAGCATCCTCATACCCAACCGCATCGAGAAGTCCAACAGCATCTGCGGTCATATCCTCTAAGGCATAAGGTGCATCGACGTGAAAACCCAATTTATCTTTTAACAGTTGCCACCAAATGGTTGGCTGCCCCCAATCATCAAATCGGGTCGAGCCTCCAGTATCACGATTATCAAATATCAAAACCTGGTAGCCTGCCTGCTCAATCCCGCGAACTAAATTATCACCATGAACAAGATGTGAAGCACCTAAACCCATAATCAGTAGAACTTTAGGGTTATCTCTTACCCCTATTTCTCTGTAAGACATTTCTATGTTATTTGCGACAGCGATTTTGAGTGGATGCTGCTCAATGTACTTATATGAAGATTCAGCCTCAACGAGACTTATAAAACTAACAAGCATTCCAGCAATAATCGTATTTCTTATTCGCATTTTAATTCATCCATTACGGTGATCTTCTATCTTATTGGAGATTATCGCCTCCTAACGTAGCAGTTTCACCTAAAAAAACATTACAGAGGTAAACATACATCATTAGTACGAAGTTATTCACCTTCAGATCACTCTATTATTTCTATTTAATCATTTATGGCACGAATTTGATAATAATAATGATAATGAGAACTAGTTCCATTTGTATTAATTCTAAGTAAAATACTCCCAACTTAATCGTCGTAACCTTTTTATTAACCTATTTTTTCTCTTTAAAGGATTAACATGTTTAAAAACTGCAAACTATTCTCTACATTTTTCGTATTAACCTCATTGACAGCCTCTCCCGTCATTTATGCCGATCATGCGGAAAAAGCAGAGTTTTTTGAAGAAATTACTATTATCGGCAATACGGAGAGGGCGCGCATGATGCCAGGCTCCGCTCACTTTATCTCTGATGATGAATTAGAGGTATTCAACTACGCTGATATTCAGCAAATTTTACGCAAAGTGCCCGGCGTCAATCTGCAGCTAGAAGATGGTTATGGTTTACGTCCCAATATTGGTATTCGTGGCGTTCAAACCGAACGTAGCAGCCGGATTATGCTTTTGGAAGATGGTGTGCCAATCGCACCAGCTCCTTATGCTGCATCAAGCGCCTATTATTTTCCTACTGCCGGTAGGATGTATAGCATGGAAGTACTAAAGGGTCCTGCTGCAATTACCGAGGGGCCCAACACAATTGGAGGGGCCATCAACATGATTTCCACGCCTATTCCTGAGCAAGCTGAAGGCAAGGTGATTGCTGAGATTGGCGAAGACTCTACAACCAGAGTACATGCCGTTTTTGGCTCAACAAATAGTTCAGGCTTTGGTTACTTATTAGAAACTCATCAGTGGAAAAGTGACGGATTTCAGCAGATTGATGGCGACAACGGCAACACTGGGTTAGATATCAAAGACTACACCGTGAAGCTTTCTTATGCGCCCATCGATTCACCCCATGCATTTGAATTGAAATATCAATTCGCGGATCAAGAGTCTAACCAAAGCTATCTAGGTATTACCGATGAGGGTTTTAAGGCCGACCCTTATCGCCGCTATTCTATTTCTCAAAATGACTTGATGCTAACCGAACATAATCAATTGATCCTGCGCCACGAGTTCTCCATCAGTGAAGATGTCAATATAACAACCACTGCGTACAACAATGATCATGCTAGGAGTTGGTATAAACTAGACAAGTTAGCAGGAGTTGGTCCAGAAAAAATAATCGCTGACATTAATAAAGGAGCCTCAAAATATTCAGATACTGAGTTACAGGCTATTTTGTTAGGTGGTGATAGTGCCGCCGGTGATGTTGCTATAAAAGATAATAATCGGGACTACTATTCTAGGGGCATCTCTGTAAAATTTGACTGGGCAGTTGAGTCTGACGATGTTGTTCACGACATAGAGCTAGGCATTCGATATCATGAAGATGAAGAAGATCGCCTTCAGCGCACAGACAAGTACACGCAGATAGATCAAAGTCTCTTGCTAGATTCGATCGGTGTAACCGGTGGCAATAAAAACAATCGCGTAGTTCAAGCTGAAGCCCTAGCCATTTATGTTAAAGACAGTATCACCTTTGGTAAATTTGTTGTCACACCAGGTCTGCGTTTTGAAGATATTGACCTTCTTCGACGAGACTGGTCTGCTCTTCCTCGCAACGCAAGTCCCAGCGTTAAAAGTAATAGCGTTACAGCTGTTTTACCTAGTATTGGCGTGCTCTACAACGTAAACGATCAACTGTCGCTGTTAGCCGGTGCATACAACGGCTTTGGCTCTCCTACCACCAGTGACGGAGTGGAAGAGGAAGATGCCATTAATATTGAATTTGGGGGTCGGTATCAAAAAGATGATCTTTTGTTGGAGTTAATTGCCTTCACTAGTGACTATGAAAACTTAGTGGGTGAATGTACAGCCTCATCAAGCACAGGAAATTGCGATATAGGTGACCAGTTTAACGGCGGCGAAGCCACAGTTAAGGGATTTGAATTCCAACTAGCAAATATCACTCAGCTCACCGACAGTTTAGAGCTTCCTATATCTCTGACTTATACACACACGGACGCGGAGTTTGACAGCACTTTTGATAGTGAATTTTTTGGCGATGTAAGCAAAGGTGACCCCATTCCGTACATTCCTAAGAGTCAGTATGCTTTCTCCGTCGGTATTGAAAGTAATACTTTTCAAGTTACTGCGGTGCTTAACTATGTTGATGCCGTTTGCGTAAAAGCCAGTTGTGGAGACTTCGAGGAAACAAATGAGTCAACATTGTTAGATGTTGTCGGTAACTATCAAGTCAGTGATGATTTCGCTGTCTATTTAAGAATGGAAAATATCACCGACGAAGCTGATATTGTTGCTCGCCAACCGAAGGGAGCACGTCCCAATAAAGCGCGTACAGCCACACTTGGGGTTCGCTATACATTTTAATTTCACTGTATAAATAGTAAAATTTGAGGGAGCCGTTTACGGCTCCCTTTTTTTATTCCTGTAAAGGTCGAACACTCTATATGCAATTAGGCTGGTTTGATAATAATGTGACAGAAATTTCTGCTGGATTCCCAAGCAAAATGGTACTGCTTGATTGTGAGACAACAGGAGGTAATCCGACTTACAATCGCATTATAGAAATTGGATTATTGGTCATTGAGGACGGCAAGTTAATAAAGCGCTGGCAAAGTTTTGTTGATCCTGAAACGTCCTTACCACCATTTATTCAAAAAATTACTGGTATTAGTCCAGGAATGCTTGTGGGCGCGCCAATTTTTAATGATCTATCACATGAATTACTAGAACTTTTAGAAGGTCGAACACTAGTCGCCCACAACGCTCGGTTTGACTATGGCTTCCTAAAGAATGAATTCATCCGAATAGGTATAAAATATAGCGCTAAACCCTTGTGCTCCGTAAAGATTAGTCGCTCTTTGTATCCCCAATTTAAACGTCATGGGCTCTCCCATATTATTCAGCGTTTTAATTTAAAAATAGAGAATCGTCATCGAGCTATGGATGATGCTGAGATGATTTATCAGTTCTTCCTCAAAACGTCTGCCCTTTTCTCACATGAAGAAATTACCTCTACCTGTCAGCAACAGCTAAAAAGACCTGCTCTGCCCATGCATCTTCCGAGCAGCGAAATTGACAAACTCCCCTCTTCATCTGGGGTCTATTATTTCTATGATGAAAAAGGAACACTTTTATATATTGGCAAGAGCGTCAATATACGCAATCGAGTCATGAGTCACTTTACTCAAGATCATAAGAATGCCAAGGATTTGCAAATGAGCGCAAAGATTGCCCATGTGGATTTTAAATCCACGCCCTCAGACTTTGGTGCACAAATTCTTGAAAGCAATGAGATCAAAGCATTAAGCCCGCTCTACAATCGTCGTCTTAGAAAAGTAAAAAAAATGTACCAGTTTATCAATCAACACGACAGTCATGGCTATAAACAGCTTTTAATCGAGGCGATTGACATAAACTCAGGTGCTCAAGAGGATAGCGTAGGACTTTTTCGTTCACCACGGCAAGCCAAGAAAAAACTCGAGTTTCTCGCGGATGAATTTTCTCTTTGTCACAANCTGCTTGGNTTNGANTCTCCNTCAAAAAANNNTAANCCCTGCTTTCGCGCCCAGTTAAATAAATGCTTAGGAGCGTGTCATGGCGCTGAAAGTATCGACTCATACAATCAGCGATTTAATGCTGCTATAGAGAGGTATCAGCTACAGATTTGGCCCTNTTCAGGNCCTATTTTGGTNGAAGAGTGCGGGCCAAACAATGATGAACTGCANGGNCTGCATGTTATTGANCAATGGCGNTATATCGCTCAGGTGGCNTCGGCTGACGAACTGAATGACTTAGGGCTGCAGTTAGCAAACCCAAAGCTAACAAAATCTGTTTCAGAACAAAGTGAGGAAATAAATTTCGACTTAGATATTTATTTTATCCTAGTACGGTTTTTAGTCGATTCCAAAAGGGTGGCTATGCAAAATATTAAAACTTGGCCTCTCTCCTACATACCAAAAGAAGAATGGGGTTCTCCCCATTAACTTACTTTATATCCCTCACAACCCTCTATTAACGAGTGAGTTCTTTCTGTAAAGCCATCGTTTGTTTGGTAGCTTGAAATACTGTTAACTTAGAATTCGCACTGCCAGTGCGTCCAATAGCGTCTATTTGACCATAGTACCAATACTGCACAGCGAATCCAGCCACGGCCTTGAGCATTTTAAGATTACCCAGCCAAGCCAACCACTTTGGGAAAAGAGACAACGAATCTTCATAGCGGGGCAACTCATCTAATCCATTGATCAACTGATTAGGTGCATCAGTCATTACACACATAGGTCTTCCTAAACCGATGACATCAGCACTGCCTCTTTGCAGCGCCTGCTCCATTGCTGCACGTTGCCGAAATCCTCCAGTGACCATTAACGGGACATTAACTTTCTCGCCCATAGCTACTGCAAAATCAACAAAATAGGCCTCACGCATCAATGTTGACTCCGCCACATTCTGCTTTTCTTCCTCTTCCATTCCACTTAAACCAAGTAACTTTGGCTGTTCGTAGGTGCCCCCAGAAATTTCAATCAGATCAATGCTAGCTTCTTGTAACCACTGGGCAACCTGCAAACTTTCCTCAAAGGCAAAACCACCTTTTTGAAAATCTGCACTATTCAATTTAACAGCTACTGGAAAATCAGGCCCCACAGCAGCTCTCACAGAAGCAACCACCGCCAACAGAACACGCGCGCGATTAGCCAAGTCTCCGCCATATTCGTCGGTTCGAAGATTACTGCGCGGGCTCAAAAATTGTGATAACAAATAGCCGTGTGCAGCATGAATTTGCACCCCCGTAAATCCTGCTTTTTTAACCGCCGCCGCGCAAATACCAAAACGCACAATAATTTCTTCTATTTCCACAGAAGTCAGTACCACAGGCTCACCGAACTGGCCACCGGGGAGGCCCAACTTTACGGCCGAGGGTGCTTTTGGATTGGGGTTAACCAACTTCTGAGTTTGCCGCCCAGCATGACTAATCTGTGCCCAAAAATGATTGCCATTACGTGTAGCCGCATCAGCCCAACGCTTCAATGCTTNCTGCATTTCTTCACTAGGCGGTCGATCAATAACGACGTTTCCGGGGCGCTCTAAGTGGTCTTTATCTACGATAATATTACCTGATAACAACATGCCAGCTCCCCCATCACTCCATAAACCATAAAGACGAGCCAACNCAGCTGTGGGTAGCCCATCAGCGGTCGCTAATCCTTCCGTCATAGCGGCCTTGGAAAGGCGATTAGGTAATACTGCACCACAAGGTAGCTCTAGTGATTGGGAAAATAAGGTTGTCATGGATTGCCTCAAAGTAAGCTTATATTTCGGTTGTATTAAAATTTNATATAGATCGTGAGTGTATGAAAAAGATACTCAAAGGTATAGCTTTTAGCGGCTTTATTGTTATTCTTCTCACCCTATAATTTTCTAAGGATAAGCGAGCTAGAAATGGACTACAAATACTATCAAGATCAGGTTCAACAATGTCTACCTATGTCTATCGACAGTGGCTGGGGGCAAGGTCGAAGCGCCTTTGGCGGTCTAACCGCCGCCCTAGTGCTGACTCATATTGAACAGCAAACTGGCCTCACTGATCGTGATCTAAGAACAATTAATATTCATTTTTGTGGTGCAGTTATGCTAGATGAATCCTGNGAATTTACACACAGAGTACTATCTAATGGTAAATCTGTTTTCCAAGTAGAGGGACAACTTTTACAAAACGGTGAAGTAAAAACTCAAATAGTCGCCTGTTTTGGTGCGCAGAGGCAATCATCTATCCAGATAAATCCGTCGCCGATCAAGCCACCAAAAAGTCTTTCAGAAGCGATGGTTTTTCCTTTTACTCCGGGTAGAACACCTGAATTTGTACGCTATTTTGATCTTCGACTCACCAGCGACAACCCTCCGTATAGTGGAGCCAAAGAAGGTGGAGTCAGCGGATGGATGCGCTTTAAAGAACCAACGGAAGTGCTTAATGACAGTGCCATGATTGTATTAATCGATGCATGGCCCCCTGCTGTTCTGCCACTTCTGACAAGACAGGCCCCAGCCAGCACCATTACTTGGAATCTAGAATTTATCCAGCCCCGAGAACCTCTGGAGACAAAAGATTATCTTTTCTATGACTGTGATGTAGTGCAAGCTGATTTGGGCTATGCTCACACTGATGCAAAAATATTTCATCCGAACGGCCAGCTGTTGGCGGTCAGCCGTCAACTCGTAGGCGTCTATGACCAACGCCGATGACTTACTTTTGCGCCCCTTTAACAAAGGTGTGCATATAACTTAGAAGGGAAGTTGAATGACACATTCCAAAGTGCCTACTGCTGAACAACCACTGGCCGGAGTCAAAATTCTTGAACTTTCAACGATGGTTACCTGCTCCCTTGCCAGTATGACATTGGCAGCTCAGGGGGCAGAGGTTATTAAAATTGAACCCCCATTAGGCGGAGATGTTATGCGTCACCTTGGTCATCAGAAAAATGGGATATCTGCCTTATTTCATAACTGTAACCGCGGCAAACGATCCTTAGCCATTGATTTAAAATCATCAGCAGGCGTCGAAGCAGTAAACCAGCTCGCCATGAAGGCTGACCTCCTCATACACAACTATCGGCCTGGCGTAATGGACCGCATGGGGCTAAGCAGCACTTCACTGAGAGAGATCAACAATCGCCTCACCTATATCGCCGTCACTGGATTCGGTAATAAAGGACCGATGTCAGGAGACCCAGCCTATGATCATGTTATTCAAGCAATGACAGGTATCACTGATCTTCAAGGAGATGGGGAAAGCAACTTCAGTTTTGTGAGAACTCTACTCTGCGACAAAATCACAGCCTACACCGTTTGCCAAGCGGCGACTGCGGCACTCCTAGCCCGAGCAACCACCGGTGAAGGCCAACATATTGATATCTCGATGTTGCATGCCTGTCTTGCATTTGTTTGGCCTGACGGCATGATGCACCATACCCTGCATGATGACGATGTTATTGCAATGTCACCGGTATCTGACTACTACCAGACTCTAGATTTGAAGGATGGTTCTATTGCCGTGGCTGCTTTGCAAGACAAACACTGGAAAGCGCTACTGCCGCTTATTGGGTACCCCGAGTTAGTGGACAATCCCATGTTTAAAACCATGGGTGCTCGGTTAAGCAACATGTCAGAGGTACTTAAAGTACTGAAATCACCACGGCAAGATGTTGGCGTTGCTAAAGCACTAGAAATACTGAGAGCTGCAGATGTGCCTTGCGGGCCCTGTGCGCATCAGAGTGATATCGCCCATAACCCGCAAGTAAACGCGATTGGCGCACTGGAAACCTATGTGGCAAAACATCTTGGTTCCCTAACTGCTCCCACACCACCAGTTCAGTTTGCCGGAAACCTCACCACTCAGGCACTTCCTAGCCCCACCCTTGGCGAGCAAAGTCGCGACATATTGCAAGAAATTGGTTGGAGTGGAAGCCGTATAGACGATCTTGTCTCTCAGAAAATTGTACACATTAGTTGATCTCCGCGGGTACTAAGGCCACACAAGTCCAACATCGTCTGTGTTTTTGTACTACCCATCTCCATCTACCTCACCAATACAAAACTCACTAAAGCTTTATCCCCTTACCTATGGCAATATAGNGATAAATATCGTTGATGCATNACCTGCTATTTTGGGTAATCGTAATAACAAAGACTCAGGTTTTGAGATGGGTAAAGCCTTACTTTATAAACGCCAATATAGCGCTAAGATTAGTGTCTTTAGTTTGATTTGTGCGGCACTTTTTATAGCGTCCAGCGCTTTTGCTAAAGAGGGTGATATTCAGATTCAGCTAGCCGATACCTGCCCCCCCAGTTTTAGTTTAGGGACAGATAATCGATGTTCTCTGCGACATATGTACCAACTCTATGACTCACTGCAAGACAGTGGCATTGGTGGTCTTAAAACTGCCCTACCCAAAGCTAGGGATGGGTTTAGCCCTCAACAGATTGATCTGGGTCGACTATTATTCTTTGACCCCATTTTATCAGCAGACAATAGTGTTTCTTGCGCCACCTGCCATAACCCTAAACAGGGCTTCAGTGATGCCATGGGCCGCAGTGTAGGAATTAATGGGCAGATACAGACACGATCGGCGCCCACGCTATGGAACAGTGCTTTTCTCTCTTCATTTTTTTGGGATGCGCGAGCCGAGAGCCTCGAAGAACAGGCAGTAGGCCCACTATTTAGCCCTGCTGAAATGGGCAATACACCCAAGCAACTATTAATGAGCCTAAAGAATACCGATACCTACGTCGGTCTTTTTAAACAGGCGTTTCCCGAACAAAAAGTGCCTATCTCGATTGGTAATATAGCCACTGCTCTAACTGCTTTTCAGAGTTCATTGATATCGCTCAATAGTCGTTATGATCAGTATGCTCATGGATACCATAATGCTCTGAATGATGATGAGATTGCGGGCCTGAATGTGTTTAGATCATTTGTGGCTCGTTGCTCCCAGTGCCATACCCCACCGCTGTTTACGAATCAACAAATTGCAGTAATAGGCACTCCTGAGCCAGAGGGATTGCCGCGAGATATAGGCGCGGAGGAAACATTTAAATCAAAGGTATTGCGTGGCGGCTTTAAAGTACCTACATTGCGTAATATCGCCCAAACGGCCCCTTACATGCATTCAGGTCGTTTTAAAACCCTTAAGGAGGCAGCAGAATTTTATACTGGGGGACGTGGTCATGCGGTACCCGAAGGTGAGGACTTATTGTTACACTGGCATATATCAGAGCCTGATTTAACCGACAATGAACTTGATCGACTGGTAGACTTTATGAAGACCCTTAGCGATGAAAGCTTAGTTCCCATTACACCCGCACAGTTGCCCTCTGGCCTGTCGTTTAAGCACATGGAGAATAGTAATAATGAAAAATCTTAACACCTTGGCAATTTCACTTGCTGCTATCACCTTCGCCGTGGGTTGGTATCTCGGGAGTAGTGATGAGACCCTCACTATTACAAGTAGTAAAGGGGGCAAGAGTTATAGCGGTGGTTATGTCGTCGAACAATCGACAAGTGCAAAATCTGAGGGCGCAGTGAAGCTACGCACCACAGAAGGTGAAATTCATGTGATAAATCCTGGTGACTCTATCCAGGCCGCGGTTGAGCTAGCCCAACCCGGGGACACTATTCAGGTTATGCCCGGCATCTATTCCGAAACGGTATACATCGATAAAGATGATATCCATCTTCTCGGTGTAATTAAAGAAGGTGAACGCGCAACCCTAAATGGCTTAGGAAAACTCAATGACGCCATTCTGTACTCAGGCAATAATATCATTATCGAAAACTTTAAAATTATTGACTACAAAGGCAATGGCATTATGAGTCAAGCTGGCAATAATTTTGAGATTCGCAACAATGTGATTGTCGATACAGGTATTTACGGTATCTTTCCTCAGCTAGGTAAGAACGGGTTGATCGAGCACAATGTAGTGTCCGGCATTGCCGATGCGGCAATCTATGTAGGTATGAGCGACAACATTCATGTGGCCTATAACGAAGTATTTGATAGCGTCGCAGGCATTGAAATTGAAAATAGCCGTCACGCCATTGTTGAGCACAACAATACGCATCACAACACTGGCGGTATTTTGGCATTCATCACCCCTGGGTTGCCCGTTAAAGACACCTATGATGTGATTATTCGCAACAACTTTATTCTGGATAACAACACCCCCAATTTCGGTGCACCAGGATCTACGGTTGCAGGTATACCTGCAGGGACGGGTATTTTAATTATGGCGGCAGATGATGTGGTAGTAGAAGGTAACATCATCAGCAATCATAAAACTGCAGGCATCTTAATCACTGATCACGGTAATGCGGCTAATCTAACTCTTGATCCTGAATCAGACCCCAATGCTGACGGTGCAATGATTCTTGACAATGTCATGCTCAATAACGGGTACGATACAATTGATGAGGTCAAAGCATTTGCACTTACTGAACTACATACGGGCGATATTGATATCTTTCAAATAGGCCCCACAGAGGGTAGTTGTATTATCAATCGTCATCGTTATAAAACCGTTGGCATTGGCGACTTTACAGATTGCGACTTTACCAACACAGATGATATCGAAAACTACCTGATTGCTGGTGGTGCCGAACCAAGGGTCATAGCGCCTTCTGAGCGCGGTGAAATTGCTTACCTCGGCGTTTGCACTGGTTGTCATGCCTATGCTGGTCGTTTGATTGGCCCTTCAGTTCAAGAAATTCAGGCACTTTATGCCAACCGGCCTGAGGCACTGGTAAGCTACATTAACGCGCCAACACCAATGCGATCAGATTANCCAGAGATGCCTGCGCAAAATTATTTGGATGCTAAGACCCAGTTAGCGGTAGCCAATTATATTTTGCAGGTAGGAAACTAAANNATCACATCAAATTAAANTGCGTTTAGCTATCCAAGTAAAAATNTANGATACCCTGCTTATTTAATGGCAGNGNGNCTGCTTGGCAGCGGCGCAATTCNTCTTNAACATGNAATCGCGCTTTTTCTAAACGTTNCATCGATCTNGCGGTNAAAACCCCATAACCNACATCCAAGTCAAAGANCTTTTCATTGGCCTGAGCTGCNTTAATGCTAGCAGNCGCAAACTTCTGATANGTNCGCTGCATATAGTNTAGTAANGGCTCAAGNGTNTCNGNTATNCCATCATCNGCTAACCANTCTGCNTCATCTTCAGCCTGCTGCCAAACCTTAGCCANATAATCTTCAAATACAGGCAACTTATCACNTAGCCAAGCCTTTGGCTCNGGNTCCAGTAAAAAGTGTCCTTTAAAAGGTCCTACCAAAGCAAAGTCGGCAATGCATGCGCGATCGCCCAACAAAAATTTNTNGTGCTNAAAATGCTCTGCCAGCAAGTCAACAAAAACACCAAAGTCTNTCTGCATAGCTTCTTTCTGATCATCCCCTGCCCCCTGCACTATGCAGGCTGCNGCGCCAAAAGAATTATGCATCATCTNCCCTACACCNGCGACTTGCTCTTCTTCAGTATCGGTTCTTGAATCATCTATGGATTTCGCTAANANAAGGTTCATGCCAAAATTTTTGCCNGCCGCGGCCACTGTCTCTGGGTAACACCAGCGAGAATGCAATGCATGTCGCGGCAACCAATGGTTAAAGAAATCCTCAAGCACAAAGCATAAACTTCGCTGGTTTGGACTCGGTGGGATCACAGGCTGATGACCAAAGCGGTCATGTAACATAGGGCCGATACTTATTGTGTCGTTCAGNAGCCAACCATCAGGGGTATCTAAAAGNGGGATAAACCGNGTNCCCGCCCGCGCCTCAATCTCTGAAGCTNAGGCCATTGTTTTGTACTGCCANACGTAGGGTATGCCTTGATAACGCAACTGGGCCTCAAGCTTGCGCGTAAACATACTCAACTCTTGGCCAATCAGGGTGTAAGTACCTTTGTACATAGTAATCAGTCTCGCTTGTGTAGCATGAAATCCTTGCAAATGAGTATGGCATGACAAGTGTTGTAATATCCAAGAATTTTCTTGCAATGTTTGCTCTATATCAGGACAAATAACAAGCTNGTCAGTATTAAANTCTATTGATTACNTAAATCNTGACNTGTANTGTAAAATCATCTNATGATCAAAAACGCTGCTATTTTATTTTTGCTATTAAGTGTCTCTTCTTGTGCCACTCAAAATAATATTGAGAATGTTACAGAGATNGAAATAATTAANNATGNGAATGCCTTTATGGACAGTTGGCACCAAGCNGCCTCTNATGCTNATTTTGAGAATTATTTCGGGAAAATGGATACCCANTCTGTATTTATAGGCACTGATGCGTCAGANAATTGGACCAAGCAACAGTTTGAAGCCTACAGCAAGCCCCATTTTGANAANGGTGATGCTTGGGANTTCAAAACCCTAGAAAGAAACATTTATATCAATGAGTCAAAAACCCTNATTTGGTTTGATGANTTGCTNGATACCTGGATGGGNGTATGNAGGGGGTCAGGTGTNATTGANTTTGACAACGCTGAATTTAAAATTGAACACTATGTCCTATCGCTAACCATTCCCAATGATGATATTCAGGCGGTCATAGATGCTAAGAGCAAAAATGATCGGATTGCCCTTGAGCAGTTAAGATCAGCACTGGTACAGTAATATCCTATCAAAGTTTTGTATTGTCGTTATGCCTTTGCTCCATAACGTAATGTAGAGCAAATACGATATACTTCTCCGCCACAGATTATGGCAATTTAAAAAGAGAGATTTTAGATGTCTGTAGCAGAGTCATCCCCAGCGCTATGGCGACCCAGCCACGAACAAATTAAAAGCACTAACTTGCACCAGTTTATAGGTGTGGTNTCAGAAAAATTGTCACTTCCTAGTGCCAACTACGATGAGTTTCACCAGTGGTCTGTTGACAACCCCGAGAGCTTTTGGGCTGAAGTTTGGGACTATACCGGAATCAAAGCATCAGTTGAGTGGGACTCTATACTAACCGATGCTGATCAATTCCCTGGAGCAACCTGGTTTGCTGGTGCTCGGTTTAATTTTGCTGAAAATTTATTACGTAATCGCAGTGATAGGATTGCCATTGTAGGACGTTTAGAAAATGGCAGCCGAACAACTCTAAGTTATGGTCAGCTCTATGAGCAGGTTAAACAATGTGCCGCGGCCATGCGTTCTGTGGGTGTTGAATGCGGTGACCGGGTTGCTGGATTTATGCCCAATGTGAGCGAAACTGTGGTTGCTATGTTGGCTACTACTAGTATTGGCGCTATTTGGTCTTCTTGCTCACCTGACTTTGGTGTTAATGGAGTAATGGACCGCTTTGGGCAGATAAAACCNAAACTATTGTTCGGTTGTAACGGTTATTACTATAACGGTAAGACCATCGACTCCACCCCCACTCTTCAGCAAATATGTGACAACATTGACAGTATTGAACAGCTGGTGGTTGTGCCTGTTATTGNACAACTGGCTGATTTACCAGCGCATGGAAAGGCTGTGATTTTTAATGAGTTTCTAGTCTCTAAGAACACCCCTGAATTAGCCTTTGAGCAACTGCCCTTTAATCATCCTCTGTATATTATGTACTCCTCAGGCACTACGGGTGTACCGAAGTGTATTGTGCACGGAGCTGGTGGCACATTGATCCAACACCTTAAAGAACACCAATTGCATGTGAACTTAAAGCCTGCTGACAAGATATTTTTTTACACTACCTGTGGCTGGATGATGTGGAACTGGTTAGTTAGTGCCCTCGCTTCTGAGGTGACATTGGTATTATTTGACGGCTCACCTTTTTATCCAGAGCCTAAATCACTTTTTGATATGGCTGAAGAAGAACAGGTTACAGTATTTGGCACCAGTGCGAAGTATATAGCAGCGCTGGAGAAAGCCGATGTGAAACCAAGGAAAACTCACAATCTAGAAACGCTAAACACAATTTTATCCACTGGATCACCGTTGTCTCATGAGAGTTTTCAGTATGTTTATCGAGATATAAAAACTGATCTCTGTTTAGCATCTATCTCTGGGGGTACTGATATTCTATCTTGCTTTGTATTGGGCAACCCTTGCTTGCCAGTATGGGAGGGCGAGATTCAATGTCGCGGTTTAGGTATGGCGGTGGACATTTGGGACGACCATGGCAATTCGGTGGTTGAGCAAAAAGGTGAGTTGGTGTGCACCAAACCCTTTCCAAATGCACCTTTATATTTTTGGAACGATACCGACAATAAGAAATATCTAGATGCCTATTTTAATACCTATNCAGGTGTCTGGGCGCAGGGCGACTATGGGGAGATCACCGAGCATAGCGGTATGGTGATACATGGGCGCTCAGACGCAGTGTTAAACCCTGGCGGTGTGCGTATTGGTACCGCTGAAATCTATCGCCAAGTTGAGAAGCTAGATGAGATTGTTGACAGCGTATGTATAGGTCAGATCTGGGACGATGATGTGCGTGTAGTTCTGTTTGTGGTCGTGAAAGCAGGGATTGAGTTAACGTCTGACCTTGAGAATACAATTCGGCAAACTATTCGTCGAGAAACAACGCCCCGCCACGTGCCTGCTAAAATTATTGCCGTGGCTGATATTCCGCGCACAATTAGCGGCAAAATTGTAGAATTAGCCGTGCGCAAAGTAGTGCATAACGAAGTCGTGACCAACACAGATGCTCTAGCTAATCCCGAGGCTCTCAATCACTTCAAAAACCTAAGTGAGCTTACAGTCTAGGCCCCAAAAATTCACACAGACCAGCATTGGGGTGGGGTGATGAGACCACCCTATCACCAAGAATTAATACCTCTGGAGATTCAGCAGTAAATACCGGCCATTCAGTCAAATTGGCCTGATTTGGATCACCCGTTTTAGCAAAATTGACCCAGTAATTCTTCATTACTTGAGTAAGCTCTCGATCAGATTTTGAGGTGGGCAGCCAATCATCGTGGGTATCAAAAATATAGGGTAATTCAGCTCCATGATAAGCCCCCATGGATGCCGCGACTTCGCCTTCTCTCTGGCGATTAAAGAAATAAAACCATGAGGTACCCTCCATTTTGGAGATCTCCTCAGCTAGAGTTAAGGCAGGGCACATAAAAGAAGCTGCCGTGCTGAGGCTATTTAATTGGCCTCTACCATTAGGTATATGGTCAATCATTTGTCTTAGTTTGTTAGCTTCTTCCGATCCCACCTGAGATTCCAGCCAACCATCTACGGTCTGGTTTTTGTCTAAATACATCAGAGACTCATGTTCATTGGAGCCCACTAAGAGTTCTACCGTATGCAGATTTTTGGCCTTAAGTGTGTCGCCGAATGCCTCGTAGACACTTTGGCCATCTACTGCGACATCAAAATAATGGCCTGAATAGACTTCTTCTGCGACGTTTATAACACGCTCCG
The DNA here is from genome assembly GCA_002685195.1 of Porticoccaceae bacterium. Taxonomy (GTDB): domain Bacteria; phylum Pseudomonadota; class Gammaproteobacteria; order Pseudomonadales; family Porticoccaceae; genus HTCC2207. Next base: position 4,532 of record NYWV01000023.1, on the reverse strand, counting down.
CAGAAACTGCTCTGAGTTGATCAGCTAAGTTGTCAGTCTCCATGCTCAGTAGTGTTTTTGCTAACTCTATCCCCAGAACGGTATGCTCTTGCTGAGTGCTTCTATTTGTTATGGCGGACCCTGAACTTTGATGAATAGCTCGTGAGAACAAGCCCACACTAGAGGGCATAGCCATTAGATAGTCGATATTACCTGCACCCGCAGACTCCCCCATAAGGGTAATTCTTGAGGCGTCACCGCCAATAGCATCGATATTTCGGTTGATCCATTGCAGAGCCTCCACCATGTCGAGCAATCCAAAATTTGAATGCTCGAATTCAGGGTGAGAAAAAAAGCCCAAAGCACCTAATCGGTAGGCAATGGAAATAACGATAACACCATCAGCGGCCATGTTATGGCCCATATAGTTTGGCTCGTAAGACCATCCAGCTTTATTGGAACCACCATGTATATAGACAATGACAGGCAATGACTGACCACTCTGACTGATCTGTGTAGGCCGCCAAATATTCAAATACAGGCAGTCTTCACTAACCGCTGGCGCCTGAACAACATCAGGATTACCACCAAATCCTTTGACTACATTTTTATACCACTGGGTTATGCGATCTGCTTGCATGCAGGCTGGGGCGAAATTAGTTGCGTTAAAAGGACTTTCTATTTTGGTTAGTGGCAGCGGTGGTGCCCAACGAAGATCACCCACAGGAGGCTGAGCAAAAGGAACCCCTAGAAAAGACTCTGTTCTCCCATCCTCTGATATTTGGCCAATAATAGTTGATGTGGCGTCTAACTGAATCTGTGGTTTTACAATGACATCTGTATCGGTCTTAGACTCACAAGCGCTCAGTATAACTAACATAAAGCCAAGGCCAACTTTTATACCAAGCTTTTGAGTCAGGTTCATTCTGATGACTCCATAGACACAACAACACAGCCGCCAAAACCACCAGTCTCTATGAGTTCATGGGCCTTAGATATTTTCTCTAGAGGTACCACGTGTGCCACGCGGTGTTCCAATTGTTCCTGCTCTAGAGCAATACTAATAGCTTCAATGGCCGCCTGCTTTGCCGATTCGGGCATGGCATAGACAATCACCATTCGCAGAGTCAGGTCCATGTACATCATGTCTAAAAATGGCAGTGAGGGGGTTTTTACTTGGGTTGATGAGTAAGTTGCTATGACTCCATTGGGTGCTATACAACCAAGTATTTGTGGTAAGTTAGCGCCAAACTCTACATCAATCACTCGATCTACTTTCTTTCCGTTGGTCGCTACTAAAACCTGTTGACCCCAATCTTCCTCTCGATGATTTACTACTGCCTTNGCGCCCAGAGCTNGNCAGAGATCTCGATCTNANGNGTTNCTNGCTGTTGAGATAACNTCTGCACCGGCCATGACGGCCCATTGGATAGCATAGTAGCCTACTCTTCCAGCACCTCCAGTTATTAGCAGGGTTTGGCCCTGAATATCTCCATCTGCATGTACGCAACGATGAGAAGTCATGGCTGGAATACCCATGCAGGCTCCCACTTCAAAATCAGTATTATGAGGTAGCTTTATGGCACGTTGAGCGTCCAAGGTAACGTATTCGGCTGCTGTGCCCAGTCGTCGCCCATATTGAGCCTGATAAACCCACACGCGCTCTCCGATTCGGCTAGGTGAAACGCCATTACCCACGGCTTCAATAACTCCGGCACCGTCACTATGGGGAATAACTAAACCCCCATCTAATAAGTTAGGGAATGAGCCTGCACGCTTTTTAACATCTGACGGATTCACTCCGCTGGTAACCAATTTAACCAATACCTGACCCTCTTGGGCAATGGGTTGTGGCTGCTCACCCGCCTGAAGTACATCTTCTGGGGAACCAAAATTTTCAAACCATGCTGCTTTCATAATTTCTTCTCAGTTGCTTTTGAAGTGATTGCTATTTTAATATTTTAGCTAGATAGGGTTTCTGTATGNCCATCGATTGGAATGGCCTGCCCTGAAATATGTTGNGCAGCCGATGAACACAAAAAATGGACTGTCTGNGCGATGTGATCCGCCTCTACAAACACACCAAGGGAATTCTGTTGTAAATATAACTCGCGCACTGTNGCTGCNGGAATNTCGCGTGCNTCGGCATCGAGTTCTATGACTTTATCAATGCGAGGGCCATTTACACTGCCTGGGCAAAGCGCATTCACCCGCACACCAAAGGGTCCAAGTTCCATGGCCCAAGTTTTTGTTAAACCAACGATCGCCCACTTGGCAGCGGCNTAGGGAGAACGCAGAGGGCATCCAAACAAACCTGCGTTGGATGACATATTGATCATTACTCCCTTAGACTTTTTGAGTAGAGGGACAGCTTTGCGCGTGACATAAAAAATACTGTTTAGATCGACACTGATAGTGTCATTCCATTCTTGCGGAAGAATATCTTCAACAGCGGCAGTTGGCCCAGCAACACCGACGTTATTGACCAAAATATCTAACTTACCATGAGTTTTTTGAAGGTCATCAAAAACAGTATCAACTTGATCTATCTGGGTCAGCTCGGCGCAGGTTGCAGTCATAGTCGGCAATTCAGTCAGAGCTTTATCGATGGCCAATTGGTCCACATCACATATGTGGACTTCATCACCCTGCTTAACAAAGTACTTAGCAATGGCAAGTCCTATTCCAGACCCACCAGCAGTGACCAAAACGACTCTAGAGACAGTACTCATAAATTGGCTAGCCTAATCTATTGTTCAACTATTTTAAGTATAAATAGCAACGTAACTCAATAGTGAGGGTATTCGATCTGGATTGACAGTAAATTACATCGACAACCAATATCTATCGAGGTATAAAGGATCAACGTTTATTCCAACCCGTATATTATGAGATATTAAGGATCAACAATGGCTCGGCAGATACTAGATGCAGCAAAGATACACCCCAAAGCACTTAATATAATTGAAACTAACTATGCCGATATCGTAGCCGAGGTTGAGCAAGCGATTAACGAGAATGCATTAGTAATAGTGGGGATGGCTCAAAACCCTGCGCCAAAAAGGGCGCGAAAAGCACTCGATGAAATTGGTGTCGACCATACGTATTTAGAATACGGTAATTACTTTAAAGAGTGGCGACGACGCAATGCGCTTAAGATGTGGACGGGTTGGCCAACCTTCCCAATGGTGTTTGTTAATGGCACCTTGATCGGTGGATCGAGCGATATGCGGGCGTTAATAGAGAGTGGTGAATTGCAAAATTTACTGAAACAAAATTAGTAATGCTAGTTTATTCAGTAGGCTAGTCGTACTGACCTAGTTTGTTGATTCTAATGACCGCTTGAATCTCATGCACATAAGCCTCGTGTAACTCTGAGTAATCAATCAGACCTTCGGCCAACTGGTGTCCGGTAATTGGTTCTCCTGCGGAGCGAAGAGAGGCTCGATCGTTGCGAAGGTCCGCATAAGCACGATGAGTATTAATATTTTTTAAGTAAGATTTTATTGCATCGCTTACTGAATCGAATTTGGCGACTTCATGAGTACTGCCTGCGTTTCGTCGCAATGGTACTAATCCACAGCCCTTCTGATAGCACCACTGACCAAAAAGATTGTTCGCCTGTACGGCAAATCGAGACGTTCCCCAAGCAGATTCCATAGCAGCTTGAGCCAAGGCTAAAGAGGCAGGCACTTGATCGACCCGAAGTAATAGCTCTGCAACCTCTTTTTTTGTAGCTGACTCAGAATTAAGACGGTACTCCTTGGCAAGGTCCAAGATGAGCTTTCGATGAGCCCGACTGTATTCTTGTTCGGAGAGATGCTTTAGTTCAGCAAGCTGCTCCCGTTGATTTTTTATGGTTGTATTCTGAGCCTGCACGAGGGGCAAAATATAATNAAAGAAGGCTGATTTTTTGGCTTTAACATTCTGATACTGGGAGAAGTCTGGCAGTGGGTTTTTATCCTGCTGTGATATGCCAACGACGACGACTGAGAGCGTCATAAATACGGTGATGATGACAACAAAGCGGTTAATATTATTCACAGATTACTCAAAAAGGGCTTGGCTTGCACCACTGACCTGTTAAACCAACAGAAGAACATCAATTCCCAGCAATACAAACATACCACGCATAATCAGCTGCGTACGTTTATCTAAGTCGCTATAGGCTTTAGATAATCGATCTAGTTCGTCCTTAGCCAAATCGCCACTCTGCTTAATCTGCTGGGCACCGTTTGCCAAAAGTGCNGATGCTGATACNCCCGCCGTGGCAATACCAAATTTCTTAATAAAATTTCTTCTTCCTTGTAATCCTTTATCAAGACCCATACATACTCCGTTTAAAATGCTAGTGATCAGATCAATAGATTACATCAAAACCATGTGGATCACCATGACTATGCCCGATCACTCAAAATTGAGATGCCTATTTAATCTCTATTTCAATAACCTTAGACATCACTGGAGGATTGTGAGGAATGTGGACATGATTACCCAAAACGAGCTGTAACCGATGGGAGCCTGGAGGCAACTGAATCCTTGTGCTTGTCTGG
>NYWV01000022.1 GCA_002685195.1 Porticoccaceae bacterium | reverse complement strand
GAAAAAGACCGAACCCACTCGATGCTGGGCTCGAGAATAGACATGCGCTTTTGCACCTGTTCAAGACTCAGTTGATGTCCTGGTTTTTGGCCCTCTTCATAAGCGCTGAAGCTGATGCCATGAATACCGCCATCTAATGATGACTTAAATGACTTACGAAGTTGATCAATACTCAGCTGGGAGAGTTCGATTCCGGTGAGGGATAATAATTTGTGTTCTCTTTTTGACATTCAGTGATCTAAACCCTTCAGTATGTTTATTAGTGACAACCGAGAAACTTTAAAAGCTAACAAGGTCGTGCAGCGTTAATGTTGTTAAATCGTTTACGATAACATTACTATTACAAGACGCAGATGCTACGCGAGCGCTAAACATCTGACAATTGATAGCAGGCCCCATCCGTCCCAGTTATAACGCCTGTTAACTCATTCTTTTAGCACGTAGTTGCGAAATAGCTATTGTGACCGTAGGATACCGCCGCTATTTGGGTGCTTTCACTCAATTTGGGGGGTCGAAACAAGCCGATAGGAAGATAAGTGTTATCGGATGTGGAGAGCAATGGCATAAAAGTAAGTAGACAGGGGTAGCCATGCCTACGAATACTATATATATCGGTAATCAATGCCGAAAAAATAACACGCCAAAAGTGACAGGAAATTATGTCGACTTAAATGGTGAGACTTTTTATAAAATCAGTCACTACGATCAAATGAAAGATTTTTTCATGAGTGTGGTGAGTGACTCAAATCATTGGATTTTTATTTCTAGTCTAGGTGGTCTTTCTGCGGGTCGGGTTAATTCGGAAAGCGCGCTATTTCCTTATTATTCTGATGACAAAATTAGCGATGGGTCTCAGTACACTGGTAGTAGAACGTTAGCGTTGGTGACTAAGGATGGACGAACCTCTCTATGGGAGCCTTTCTCCCAGAATTATTCTGGTATCTATCAGTTAACGCGCAATCTTTATAAAAATGTTTGTGGTGACAAGCTCATATTTGAAGAGATTAATCACGATCTTTCGCTAACATTTAAATACTCTTGGCGTACTTCAGATAAGTTTGGGTTCGTTAAAACATCAAGCATGACAAATAATGCCTCTGAATCAGTGTCCGTTAATATCCTAGATGGAATCGAAAATATAATTCCTTATGGTGTTGAATCTGCTACACAAAATGCACTGAGTTGCCTTGTAGATGCATACAAAAAGAATGAACTTGACGTTGAATCAGGACTAGGACTTTATAGCATGAGTTCTATTCTTATTGATCGGGCAGAGCCAAGTGAGGCTTTATCAACCACCACAGTCTGGTCTGAGGGATTGCCTGGCTCTAAAAAGCTTCTTTCTTCTATTCAATTAGATCAGTTTCGTCGTGGGATTGATTTAGAGCAAGAGATAGATGTTCGTGGTCGTCGCGGAGCATATTTTGTCAATGACTCGATTAATCTTTTAAGTCTTGAGCATAAAAGCTGGAGTATTATTGCTGAGGTTAATCAGGGCCCGGCAAAGGTTAGGAACTTAATGGCTTACCTCAATAAAAGTGAAGCTATTGGTACTGATATTGAGGAAGACATCACGCTGGGTAGTGAGAATCTTGCGAGAATCGTAGGCATATCTGATGGTCTGCAGGTTACCGAAGATCGCTTAAGCGCCAACCATCACTTTTCAAATGTTTTATTCAATGTGATGCGCGGTGGTTTATTCATGGATAACTACACCATCCAGCGAGATGATCTTATTGATTTTTTTAAGGTCATAAATAGCTCTTTGTTTGAGCGCCACCAATCTTGGCTTGAAAGCTTGGATGAGACATTTCATTACAGCGATTTGATTAAGCTAGGGGCAACCAAAAATGACACCGCTCTTCAGCGGCTATGCTATGAATATTTGCCACTATCGTTTAGTCGCCGCCACGGAGATCCATCACGACCTTGGAACCTGTTCGATATTCAAGTGAAGAGACAAGATGGTTCTCAGATTTTGAGTTTTGAGGGAAATTGGAGAGATATCTTTCAAAATTGGGAAGCTTTGTGCCTTTCAATACCTAATTTTGTTGAAAGTATGATTTGTAAGTTTGTCAATGCATCAACAGCTGATGGCTACAATCCTTATCGCATTACTAAATCTGGAATTGATTGGGAAAAGCCTGAGCCGGAAGACCCTTGGGCTAACATAGGTTACTGGGGTGATCATCAAATTATTTATTTGCTTAAGTTTTTGGAGTTATCCAAACGTCACCACCCGGGAACGCTAAGAGAGTTTTTAACAGCTGATCTCTTTTGTTATGCGAATGTTCCATATCGCATTAAGCCCTATGAGCAGCTTCTTCAGGATCCGCATGACACAATCATTTTTGACGAGCATGCGGACCTATTGATCGAGCAACAAGTAGATAAAATTGGTGCAGATGGCAGGCTTATCCTCGACAAAAATGGAGATGTCTATCAGGTTAATCTGACTGAAAAGCTCTTGGCCGTGATGTTGTCCAAACTGTCTAACTTCATTCCAGGAGCAGGTATATGGATGAATACACAGAGGCCAGAGTGGAATGATGCAAACAATGCCTTAGTTGGTTTTGGTGTTTCCATGGTGACACTTTACTATCTGAGGCGCTATCAACAATATTTGTTGGACTTTTTATCTGATGTTGATTTTAAAACTGTCGCCATCTCTGAAGAGATCGTTAAACTTTTTGGTGCGATAAACAGTACTCTGCAAGATCATCAACATCTCCTAGATGGGCAGTTTTCTGATGAGGATAGGAAGAAAGTTGTAGATCGTCTCGGTCAGGCATCAAGCGAGTATCGGGAAGCGATCTATAGCCACTCTTTTACCGGTAGGCGTCGGGATATTGAGACTTCAGATCTCATTGAGTTTTGTAAAATATCTATCTCACATATTGACCATACTATAGAAGCTAATCGTCGAGAAGACGGCCTTTATCACGCTTATAATCTAATGACCACAGATGATCAGTGTGTAACGGTTACACATCTGTATGAAATGCTTGAGGGGCAGGTGGCAGTACTTAGTTCGGGATATCTGGACCCAAAGCAAGCATTGGAAGTGNTGAAATCNCTNAAAAAATCNAATTTATTCACTGAATCGCAGAATTCATATCTTTTATATCCAGATCGAGAGTTGGCTCGTTATTTAGATAAAAATGTAATTCCAAAGAAATTCATTGAGAANTCTGAGTTACTTACTACTCTTAAGGAAANTGGTGATCAATCACTTATAGAAGTAGATCNTGCCGGTAACTGTTTTTTTAATGGTAGCTTTAACAATGTTGATGGGGCAAAGAGTGCCTTAAAAAACTTGTCAGATAATGGTTATAAACAGTTAGTGAAAAAGGACCANTCTTTGGTGGAAGAAATNTTCGAAGACATTTTTAACCANAAGCAATTTACNGGACGGTCTGGAGGTATGTATGCCTACGAAGGTCTTGGGTCCATATATTGGCATATGGTGTCGAAATTATTACTGGCTACTTTAGAAAACTTCCAAAAGGCTGTTGCAGAGGACGCAGATCCAGCTGTCATAGGTAGACTGGCTGATTGTTACTTCAATATCCGAGCAGGAATAGGCTTTAACAAAGACCCGCAAAATTATGGGGCCTTCCCAACTGACCCCTATTCTCATACGCCGGGATTTGACGGGGCTAAACAGCCTGGCATGACGGGGCAAGTTAAAGAAGAGGTTGTGACCAGATTATTAGAGCTGGGGGTAATCGTTGAGAATGGATGTATTCGATTCGACCCTTTCATACTGAGAAAATCTGAGTTCCTAGCCAAAGAAGATACTCTCCATTATTTTGATCCTAGTGGGAGTCGTCAGATGATACCTTTATCTGAAGGCCAGTTAGCGTTTACCTATTGCCAAGTGCCTGTGGTTTACAGTCTTGCAGACAAGGTGTCTATAAGACTTACCTTTTCAAATGGAGCTTGTAAGGATATTTTAGGATCCACGATTGAATCAGTTATTTCAGCACAGATATTCAGTAAAGAGGGTGCTGTGGTTAAAATCGAAGTGTCGCTCAAGCCAGGTTTGGACTAGGCTAATTACTTCTTGTATCAAAAGGAAACAAAAAAGCCGCCTAAACTAGGCGGCTTTTTTATGTATTCGTTGTTATTTTAGTTGGCGACGTTTGCAGCTTGTCGTGCGTCTAACTGAGCTCTTATGTCGTTGGCTTTTGTTTCATCAAGGTCATAATTTAGCATAACTAAGATTGCGAGCATCGAACCAACGCTGGGCACGATAATATAGCTTAGACGAAGAAGAAACAGAGCCTCATTAGTTTGAGACGCTGCGGTCGAGTCCCAACCAATAGCATGCATGATGAAGCCAGCTGACATTAATGCTAATCCTGTTCCAATTTTGACCATCAACCAGTAAATAGCACCAAAAGTTCCTGCTCGACGCTCTCCTGTTTCAAGCTCATCCATATCACAGACATCTCCAGTCATAGACATCATGATGGTGAATAGACCGCCGATCCCAAAGGAAAAAAGAGGCAAAGGTAGAAACATGAGCCAAGGTTGATCAGGCGAGAATCCCCACCAGAGAAGTATATAACCAACTAAGGAGACACTTTGACTCAGAAGAAAAGTGATTTTTTTACCATACTTTTGCGCGCAAAAATTTACAGCTGGAATCACCATAAAACAGGTAAAGAGAGCACCTACGGCACCAAATAATGTTGGATAAAGACCGGCTTGAGTGGCATCACCACCGTTGATGTAATGCACAATAATAAAGAAGGAAAAGCCAGCGATCGTCTGAAACCCGTTGAACACCAGAAATGTTGCAATACATATCTTCTGGAATGGTTTATTCCTTAAAGTAACCATAATACCTTGGCCGAAATCAATCACTGTTTTCTTAAGAGTACTTTGGGTCTTCTGGAAGTTATCTTCATTTATTTCGGAGTTAGTAAAGGTGCAAAAGAACGCAGGTACTAAAGCCAATGCCATGCAGACAGCAGCTACCCACAAGGATAGTGCTCTCACCCCTTCATCAGCTTGTTCAAACCATGCAGGATCATAAAGGATGACCCAAAACCAAGGAGCAATCACCCAAGCCCATTGACCAATCCATTGTGCAATGGCCATCAGTCTCGTGCGTTCGTGAAAATCAGAACTCATTTCATAGCCCATGGCAACATAGGGCACACCAAAAATCGTCATTCCAAGAGAAAATACGCAAGACCAGGTTAAAAAATAGTAAAAATTGTAAAGTTCAGAATTGTCTGCTGAAATTTGCCACATCATCGCAAATGACAGCCCTGCTATTACTGCACCAACAAACACGTAGGGACGACGTTTTCCCCATCTGGATGTTGTGTGATCTGAAATATAGCCCATGAATGGGTCAGTAATGGCGTCCAAGAATTTCGGTATTATTCCTAAAAGCCCGTAGAGCAGGGGGCTCATCCCCATATCTTGAATTAAAACAACCATGAAGATCCCAAGAGATGCTGGGAACATTTGATTAGCTAACATTCCAATGCCAAAGGCGATCTTTTGATCTAGGGGAATTGCTTTGTGACNAACTTCTAACNCTGCNCTTTGATTCATATTATTATTTTCTAACCTATCGTTGGCTTCCTTTTCAGGTGACGCGGTGACCCCTCACCGTCGCGCGAGTATAGGTTAGCTATGGTCTTCAGTCGCTAGGGATTCGACTAACAAGGGCATATTTGCGGTAGCGGAGCCACCAAAGGAATCATTGATATAGACAAATAGGCGGTATTCACCAGCATCAGGAGCTTTGAANGNTANGCTATCACTGGTTCTTAGGTCATNNNGNCNCCAGAGAATGTCNGGTTTAGGNTCAAAATCTCCACCATCGCTCTCTAATGCCTTTTCAACCTCTGCCATTAACTCCCAACGGTAATTNATTGANCTNTTNTTNGGGTATTCNCAGNTCACCTGGGCTCTATATTGNTTACCTTNANNAAGGNGGATACTNTCAGCTGCAACACCACCATTNATGGTGAGTTTGGGTGACCCTGGAGTCTTNTGTTTTNGCNCNTTTCCTGTCCATAANGCCTCCATAATTTGAGCCGCTTCNGTATGNNNNCCATNTTCNAGNAAAACACCGTACCAAGTGGGTGTTCGCTCTTGCTTTTGGCCCCACAGAAATACAAATGAGCCAACACAATGCACCNTATCAGNGGCTATGTAATCTAGATATCGNCTTTTGTAAGAGCTCGCTTTTTCACNACTAGTTGGCTCTAAAGGGCGGCCCCAATCTGTGCATTTAACTTCCCAGTGACCCGTTGCNCCCCATTCCGAAACTATATAGGCGCCTAGGTATTGGCTAGCTTTTAAATATTGAGGCAGTTTATTGATATCGCCATATAGTTGGAAAGACAGCAAATCTANATCAGGGCACCGNTTCATGACCACTTGGATTACATCTGGTTCTGCACCTGCCAGCATAGTTGTGGTTGGGTGATTAGGGTCGAGTTNNTGGATCATCNNAGAGAGCTGGTTAACNGCGTCCCAAACTTTNGGATTGGCATGGCGGAGATTGAGTTCGTTGCCAATACCCCACATAAGAAGAGCGGGATGATCTTTTAATGCTAATACATCCGCTTTAATCATAGCCAATTGTTGGGCAACTGCTTTTTTATCGCTGTAGTTAAAACCATGNCGTTCGCGAGCAACATCAAGACCCATGCATACCATTAATCCATNANGATGTNCTTCATCNAGAATTTCTCGGCCAGTTTTCTCACCATTGGCTACTCGCCAGGTTCGAAAAGCATTGCCTCCATACCTAGCGAGACTTTCAATGCTGCCCAATTCTAGGCCAGCACCCTTGATGTAAAATGGTTCCCCATCAACCTGCAATTGGAATTGTTGAGAGCTCTGGACTAATTGAACTTTTTTTGGAGTCATGCAAATCAACCCAATTGGCGTGAAGTAACATTTATTTTATGATAATTAGTTCTTCAGTGGGCTCCCACTCATCGTTAAAAGACATGCTTTTGTCGATAATCAGATAGCTGATTGGGTGGGGCACACTATAATAGTCATCGCAAAAGAATTTGTTGACGATTTTAATTTAATAATGAGGGTGGCAAGAACTGTGACTAAATTTTTAAAATTCATCACTCTAAGCTCAGCGGTCTGGTTTTTGGCCGCTTGTAGTGATGATATTATTCTAGAGCCGTCTAATGAAAATATAAAAAATCCAACTGCGTCCCAAATATTGGGTAATCCAAGTTATCCCGCTTTTTCATATGGTGGTTACAGGGGTAAAAGTCGTGCAGTGGGGCCCTCTGAAGAACAAATAATAGAAGATTTGAAAATTCTTTCTGCAATGGGAGTCAAAGTACTACGTACTTACAACACATCCCGATTCCCTCTAGCACCTGACCTTTTGGCTGCAATAACAGTGCTCAAAAACGCAGATCCTGATTTTGAAATGTATGTAATGCTCGGTGCATGGGTTGAGGCTCAAGGGTCTTGGAGGCATGGCACTGATCATCATAAGGGAGATGTTGAAAAGAATACTGTTGAGATAGAGACAGCTGTGTCTTTGGCGAATGAGTATCCTGATATTGTTAAAGTTATTGCTGTGGGCAACGAGGCCATGGTTCAGTGGGCAGTTAATTACTTTGTTTATCCCAAAACGATTCTAAAATGGGTTAACTATTTGCAAAAACTGAAAAGTACAGGGCAACTGAATTCAGATATTTGGATTACTAGTTCAGATAACTATGAGTCTTGGGGAGGAGGGTCATCGGTCTATCATACAGAGGATCTAGTCTCACTGATTAATGCGGTCGATTTCTTATCAGTCCACACTTATCCATATCATGATTCTTTCTATAACCAAGATTATTGGGGTGTTCTTCCCGCGGAGGAAGGCTTGAGTAAGCAAGAAATGATTCAGGCGACGATGAAACGCGCAGTTGAATATGCTCAGTCCCAGTATCAAGGTGTTGACGATTATGTAACAAGTTTAGGTATTGATAAGCCAATTCATATTGGTGAAGCCGGTTGGGCCTCCGCTGACAGCGCGGCATATGGAGCAAGTGGGTCTAAAGCGTCGGATGAATACAAACAAAAGTGGTTTTATCATTATATGCGGGAGTGGACTGATCAGGCGGGTATGTCATTGTTTTACTTTGAGGTGTTTGATGAGCGATGGAAAGATATATCTGATGGTGGTGGCTCAGAGAATCATTTTGGGTTGATTAGATTAAACAATGAAGTTAAATATACCCTTTGGGATTTGGTAGATGATGGAAGTTTAAGTGGCNTAACTCGAGATAATAGACCGTTAGTGAAGAGTTATGGNGGCGATCTNACAGCGATGCTGGATGAAGTTCTCAATCCTCCTTTTAAGAGTACTATGCCAGTCCGCAAAATTACCTCAGTTAATGACAATCTAACTCCCGGACAAGTCATTACTGCAAACACTTATGTTGTATCAAATACAGACTTGGACCTAAGCGCTTCGACTGATATGACTTATCCTAGTGCTATCTTGAAGTTGATACCTTGGGAAGGAACAGTGGCTATTCAAATGTCCCCGCAAGGCATTATAGAAATTGTGACAAGAACCAGTGATTGGTGGGGNACAAGTCTCGAATTTCAGGCAGACGTGGGTGAAAATTTATCGCAATTTAAATCAGGGTATTTACACTTTGATATTCGTGGCGACAATACCATAAGCTTTAATATTGGATTCCAAACTGGGCGCTTCCTTAATGGTGACCAGATCAATAGTCTTTTGGCANTTGGCCNTGGGACCAATTATCCAGTGTCTGATGAATGGAGGCGGTATAAANTGCCAATNTCTTNATTCAGGAATAACAGTGAAATGATAGATGTTACGGGTATTCTTTCTTTACTAAGCCAGACACCTGGGAATAAAGAGAAAATTTATATTAAGAATATTTACTACACGCAGGGATAATATAAGGCTAAGCCAGTATCAGTCAGGTCCTATGTAGTTCGCGTTATTTTAAAAGTGCCCGCACTTTATTGGCACAATCTTTGGCTGGACTCCAAAACCACCCTTTGGGGTCCCAAGCACGGCCGCAGGTCATATATACGCACTGACCGTAAGTTTGTTTTGCTAAATCCATTTGTCCGAGTTCATGGTGTGAGCGAGCCTTCGCCCAGAGAGCCATCGACACATCATTCATCAAGTAATTTTTTTCTATTTTACGTTTTATTCTGGCCTTAACCTTCCCTGTTGGTGGGCAGCTATTACGTTTTTTATGTAGTTTTTTTTGCTGTTGTCCTGCGTCTGGACCCCACTGGGCAAAACAGGCATCAACTGTACTCACAGCATCGGTAAACTTAGCGTCAGCGAATTGCTCAACGGCTTTACTTGCCCAAAAAGCCGAATCACCAATATCAGGATCAGTTGATAGACAAGGGTTGGTATTTATCTCTCCCGTGTCCAGAGAGTTTGCAAAACCTGTTGAGGACAAAAGAAGTAAACTGCTGATTAATAAGTTGAGAATTTTTGCGTGGTTCAAGTGCCATTCCTTTTGAAGTATTAACCGAGGTATCGGTTGCTAAAAAATTTATTGGAAAATGCTTACAGTCGTGTTTCAGAAAGTCCATCAAACGTTAAGACATTTTAAGCATAGAAAAATCTATTGCCAGTGCTTACTTCAGCGCCGCTTTCAATACCATCGTAGCGTGAGTCTCTGGTGTTACTAGAGTGTTTTCTAAAGTAATTGGTAACTCAAGAGCTTCTAGGCGTTTCCCTGGTTTAACCTCGATAACCGTTGTGCTATGCGCAGGTAGCTGAAATCGGTCACTGGAGAGCCCTAAACTATATGGCCCTGTATAGCGTGCATCAAAGTTAGCGTCTGAGGTATTTTTGATTTCAATCTCTGCGATCACAGTATCTGGTTGATATTTCATACTTTTTACTTCTAAGCTCGCGGCTAATAAAGGGCCCAAGTCTTTCTCGCGGCCAATTAAAAGGTTTTTAAACCATACAGCGGTGCGTCGAGCAAAAAGTGCTTCTTTTATGGCATCAGCGGTCTTTTCCTTAGCGAAAACTAAGGTCACTGGGCGATGGCCGCCTTCATGGGGCAGATAATCCCAATCGATGAGGTCATGTACATCAGAGGTACCAATGAGCGCTAAATCATAATCAAGAGCCGTCTGAAAAGCAGCTTCTGCATACCAATGAGTATTGGCTACTTCGATTCCATGAAGCTTGCCTTTTTCAGCATTTTTTGCGTGGAAAGTGTTTATTTTCGTGATACCGGATGTTTCTCGATTTGACCAGTTTGGGTGGTTCCAAAACATAAATGCCCCTTGCTTATGGGCAGCTTCTACGGCCTCTTGTGCAGGCCACTTAATTGCTGCCTTACCAAATACCTCTGTGTCGGTAGAATTTTTAGCGGCGCCTTCCACGTTAATTAATTTATTAGCATCATTGATAAATATCGCATTGATATGGCCTGCAGGTAGATAGCGAGTAATTTCACTGCCACTAAGTACTATTAGATCAGATCCTTTCGCTGATTCTGCAGCCTCCTGATAAGAACGATTGCGATCGGGATGTGGAATATCGGCAAGATGAGGTTGCCACTCTAGGTGCTCAGTCATGGCAATAGCATCTAAACCGTCTTGCTGAGCCTCTGCAACTCTAATATTTGGCCATACGTGTCCATCGGAGAAAACACTATGAATGTGTAGGTCAACCGCTAAGGTTTTATATTTATTGGTATCTGGGAATTCGATAGCACGCTGATTAGACGGCTTTGGCGCGTAAGCGGTATCATGGGCAAAACCTCCAGAGGGCTGGAGCCCCAGAAGTAATGTAATAGAAGAAAGAGCCACAAATTTTAAAACATCCATTCTTTGCTCCAGAGAGATATTACCTTTAAGCATTATTTTTAACAGTGACATTAACATTACCTTTTATGTCTACACAACTATGAAATTAGATAGCAGTCATGGTTCTTTCAGGAAAGACGATACTCATCAAGCAAAAAAAACCCCAGCCATTTAGTTGGCCGGGGTTGTTTCAATGATTGAAGACTAAAACTTACTTTCTATCTCGGGGGAGAATATACAAGCAAAGCTTGCCTATTCTTTGACAGGTTTTCTGAGAATAGTTCAAATCTTTCCAGAAATTAGGCGTATTAGGTGTCTAGTGATTAAAAATTGTGATGGATATCATAAAGTCAAAAGGGAGATTCCATATCATCCATGCGCACAAATACAGATTTTAACTGCGAATAATGTGTGATGGCGGCCTTTGAATTTTCTCGACCTACCCCAGACATCTTCACACCACCAAAAGGTACTTCAACAGGTGCATCATTATAGGAATTAATAAAGCAAGTGCCGGCATCGAGAGCATCGACCATTCTGTGTCCTCTACTCAGGTCTTTGGTAAAGACCCCCGCCGCTAGCCCAAATTCTGTCGCGTTAGCCCTTTTAATGACTTCTTTTTCGTCATCAAAGGTTAACACTGACATTAGAGGCCCAAAAACCTCCTCACATGCAATGGTCATATCATCGGTCACGTCGGCAAAAACTGTAGGCTCTATAAAGAAACCATCGCCAGCAATAGGGTTTCCTCCAGTAATCAGTCGAGCACCTTCATTTTTAGCTTTCTCAAAATACTCNAGTACTATGTCCANTTGTCTCTGGCTTACCATNGGCCCAAAATTTGTAGTCTCATCTTGCGGGTCACCGATGANGGCTTGANCNAGGCGTTCAACCAAACGCTCTAGGAAAGNATCTTGGATTTTTCGTTGAACAAAGACACGAGTTCCATTTGAGCAGATCTGACCCGTTGAGTAGAAATTAGCTAAAATAGCCCCACTCACTGCGTTTTCAAGATCTGCATCGTCAAAGATTATTAATGGAGATTTACCGCCTAATTCCATAGTTACATGTTTCATTTGTGAGGCAGCTGAGGCATAGACTTTACGACCAGTGGGAACTGACCCAGTTAATGAAACTTTATCCACACGAGGATCAGAGACCAGCGTGGCGCCTACATCTCCTAAACCTTGAATAACATTATATAAACCTGGGGGCAGNCCTGCTTCGATAAGAATTTCAGCTANTTTTAGAGCACAGAGNGGGGTAACTTCTGAGGGTTTGAAGATCATGGCATTACCACAGGCAAGAGCGGGTGCTCCTTTCCAGCATGCAATCTGAGTCGGATAGTTCCAGGCGCCAATTCCAACGCACAGCCCCAGTGGTTCGCGGCGCGTATAGGCCCAATTTCCGTCAGGCAGAGGAATATGCTCCCCGGTAATCGATCCGGCCAAACCNCCGAAATATTCTAATGCATCCGCTGCGCTTGTNGCATCGGCGTAGAGAGTTTCAGAGATTGGTTTGCCGGTATCATAGGTTTCTAAAACAGATAGATCGTAGTTTCGNTCTCGAATAATTGAAGCGGCACGATTTAATACTCGGCCACGCTCGGTCCCAGAGAGTCGTGCCCAGGCTTTTTGTGCCTTAGTACCACTTTCAATGGCCCTTTCAATAATGGCTGGAGTTGCTGAATATACTTTGCCAATAATCTCTCCAGTTGCTGGGTAGATAATATTAATTGGCGTACCACTGGAATCTTCTACATACTCGCCGTCGATAAAATGACTAGCAGCTGGTTGAGTGATCATAACAAACTCCAATTATTAGTTTTACTTAGNTCCAATCTTAACTGTCCCATTGGCAGAGGCCGAGTTTNTATTCANGAGGCGATAGTTTCTGTTGTNCAAGTGGGCTAATCATTTTTTGATCGCCATCTTTGCATATTAAGATCTGTGAATTTTGACCAGACAGGTCTAACAAGATTTGATCAAGATGACGGTATTGGACATCATGCCCTTCTCCAGGATAGTTTCTTAAAAAGATGGTTGCCTTAGGGTAGTGCTTTTGCCAGGCGTCATTTGGTTCGTTAGTCAACAACTCATCGGCTTGTCCACGATAGACAAAGAGTTTGGTTTTAACGTGAGAGGTATCGATCGCTCCCTCACTGCAATAAAGTGCCATCTCATGTTCAAGTGGTGCAGGATCAGCTGATTGCCCTCGGAGATTGTGGGCTCTTGCGGCCTCTTCGAATGCGGTATCCTGGAAACCTTGCACTTGGTGCATCGAGCTTGAGTTAGGGAATCCGAAGAACTGCATAGGGTAGGCGAGTAAATCACTATAGCCGCTAGTACCTCGATCCGGTGAGCACCAATCAGCCTGGCCAATTAATGGAGATGTTGCAGCCATATGAATCGAAAGTACTCGTTTATGTAAACGAGAAGCTATTTTGGCCGTATAGGGTCCCCCACCAGAAATGCCAAACAAAGAAAAATCATCGATATCGAGATGATCCAATAGGTATTCAACATCTTTGGCATAATCTGCCATATCTAAATCTGGGTTAAATTGAGTTTGACCAAATCCATTGCGTTCTACTGTAATCATACGAATATTTAGGTCTTGGCGCATGGTTCTCAAAAAATCCAATAGACGTATTGCCCTCACTGATGTGCCCAGACCTCCTGTAAAAACCACAGGATGAGCTTTTGTTACTCCGTCATCAACATAATGGATTTGGCGTCCAGTCTCTGTCGTTAATTGCTTGACTGTTGGGCCGAGAGAATCAAAGCCATTTGGCAGTGAGTTTGGAAGCTCTGATGCTAGCGCAGTATTTATCATTAATGCTGCAAGAGTACTAACAAATTTAGCTAACTTCATAAATCCTCCCTCAAATTTTTGTAAGACTTTACCATGCTAAAACTGTTTAGGCACTTACCATGACACAATTGCTTTTATACGGTAGTTCTTTCATAGTATTGGCCTGCATCGTAAAGAGATCTTTGTGATTGGTTGTATTTCCAAAAGGCTCATTAATTAGGTAAAAAGGCGATAGTTAATATGAAAGATCAAACTGAGCTCAAGCGATTGGTTGAGTTGGCCCGAGAAAATCTGCAACAGGGCAAACCGTCGGAAGCCTTGACGCTCGCCGAACAGGCAGTCCAATTAAATGAGCGATTCCCTCCTGCCTTATTTTTGTTAGGCGTTGCCTTGCGGCTCACCGGATCACCCCAAGCAAGTATAAAGACACTTACTGAATTTTTAGCTTTGGAGCCCAATGTAGCTCAAGGACGTCATGAAATTGGTTTAGCATTTAATACCTGTGGACAGATAACCAACGCTATTGTTGAGTTAAAAAAAGCAGTTGATCTAGATCCTGGGCTCTTGGGTGCTTGGCGCATGCTTGGGGAGGTGCTTCTGGTGCAAGGGGATGAAGTGGGTGCTGCCCAAGCTCATGCCCGTGCTCGTTTAGTCAGTGGGGTTGATCCCGCTTTGAAGCAGGCGACTGAATTATTCACTTCGGGCAGAATTGGTATCGCCGAGGGCGTCTGTAGAGAGTACTTAAGAATCCACCCCACTGATGTCAATGCTATTCGGCTGCTCGCTGATATCGGCTATAAGTTGGGTATTATGGAGGAAGCGGTACAACTCTATAAACGATGCTTGGAATTGACGCCTGATTATCATATGGCTCGCCATAAGTATGCCCTAGCTTTATCTAAACAGGATAAATTTGAAGCAGCCATGGTCGAAGTCAATCGTCTGATTGAGATTGACCCAAATAACATTGCCTACAAAACCCTTCATGCCGCAGTCACATCAAGTGCCGGTCGTTTTGAAGAGGCCCATGCAGTTTATGAAGATGTTATTACTCGCATTCCAAATGCAGTGAGTATTTTGACCAGTTATGGGCACTCGCTCCGTTACTCAGGGCGTGGCGAAAAGGCGGCAGAAATGTATCGCCGTGCCATTAAGGCTGACCCTAGTCATGGCGATGCGTACTGGAGTTTGGCTAATCTAAAAACGGTTAAATTTAATGCTACTGAAGTTAAAGATATGACTGAACAGTTGCATGCAATTGAGAACGATAGCGCTGATAAGTACCATCTTGCCTTTGCAGTTGGTAAAGCTCTTGAGGATGACAAGGACTACTCTGGCGCCTTTGAGGCCTATACATTAGGCAATCAGATAAAACGTCGTTACAGCGGTTATGACTCCTCTGATAATACTCTCCGAGTTGAGGACTCAGTTGCTGTTTGCGATAACAAATTTATGTCGGCATTTAATACTGGTGGCAACCCTGATCCTAGCCCTATTTTTGTTGTTGGTCTGCCAAGGTCAGGCTCAACATTAATAGAACAGATACTGGCCAGCCATTCCCAAGTGGAGGCCACGGG
>NYWV01000021.1 GCA_002685195.1 Porticoccaceae bacterium | reverse complement strand
CAATTTCTTTCTTAAGTTTGACCTTAGTGCGATAGAAGGGAATTTCACTATGATAAGAATGCTTCTGGTCAATGCTATCTAGCTGAGGTTGCTGTTGTAACCATGACATAACCTCACCCACATCTGAGGGAAGTCCGGAAATAGTGCCGTTAATACCCTCAGACGCAAGTAACAACGTGCCAAAAACATTGTTTTCAGACATAACTTTTTGCAGCGGGGCCTGAAGTATTTCAAATTCAGGCAGGGATACAAATTTGTAAAGGGCGCAGGTGAGAAATTTATCTGACATTCAAGATCCTAAAAGCATACTTTGTATTGCGTAATTCAATAGGCAATTCTGACGGGGAGTATAACAAATGGACAAAGGCTCAACATCTCGACGACACATTGTTAACAAAACTATTTAGTATCCCCAAGTATTCGCTTACCAGGATACACCCCCGCAACGACGACGCTGTTTTTAACTACGATTTGGCCTGCCACAACGACATAGGGTATTCCAGATGGTGGTTGATAGGGATCTCCATAAGCCGCATTGGCTTGTACCTTTATCGGATCGAAGATAACAATATCAG
The DNA here is from genome assembly GCA_002685195.1 of Porticoccaceae bacterium. Lineage (GTDB taxonomy): Bacteria > Pseudomonadota > Gammaproteobacteria > Pseudomonadales > Porticoccaceae > HTCC2207. The sequence goes on along the minus strand of NYWV01000021.1, from coordinate 45,255 downwards.
CATCCGCACCCAACTGAATACGGCCCTTTTTGTCAAAACTAGATGATGACTGGGATAACCACTGGGCTTGATGTAGACTCATTCTCGCTAAAGCATCAGATAGCGTCAAAAGACCAGTATCGCGGACATAATGTCCCAACACTCGAGAAAAAGTGCCTGCCACATTTGGATTAGTTTTTACTCTGAGGTCAACAGCGGGCAAAGCATCGGTAGCGACCATCATACGCGGCCACTTTAAAGCAGTTTCTATCCAATCTTCTTTGACATAATGATGATTAACAGCGCCACCTGGTTGTTCACTAGCGTATTTATTCCAGGTTTCTTCAGTTAACCACTCACCCGTAGTAACCCATTGAACATCCTCGTAGGTAATATCAAACATGCCCTGCCAATCACGATTGCGAAAAACATCTGCAGATATACTGGTGCCCCCAGCAGCGTAAGACAAAGTTTCAGTAGCGATGTTGGCACCACCATCATTGGCATCATCAATTATCTCCAACCACTCGCTTACTTTCCCCATAGCATTATGCGTTATGTGCACAACAAATAGAGGTGCTTTAGTCTCTTTTGCTAAGTCAACCACCTCAATTAGACCGGCTATATCCCCCGTATAACCGCGGCGAACATGCACATGAATGGGTACCTGCCGAGCACCAGCGACTTCAAACAACATGCGCAATTCATCATCTGATATTGCAGNGNTNAAAGGTAATCAAGTAACACCCCTATNCCCANNCCNCCGTCNTCAATACCCTNATTGATCATGACTCGCATNGCTTCAATTTGTGCTGCAGNTGCAGGCTCAGTCCAAGACACTCCATTTATATGGAGGGGATCGCTGCTACCCAAAAGATATTCAGTATTAATACCTTCCATTACCTTTGAGCGCACAGCAAAATGAGCNACNGANGCGCCATANTTTAACTGTGCACCANCCTTGTAATCCTGCCCAAAAAAATCTACTGGAAAAGCACCAGCCTCCATATCCAACTGAGTAGTCACCCCATCTAGCAGATTCATTTTTTGTCCGAGANGCGTCGGCGTATGGCTATGAATGTCTATAAAGCCTGGGGCGACAACTAAACCTTTTGCATCGATAACCTCAGATCCATCTATTGGATCTGTTGAAATTATTTCAATGGAGCCATTATTTATACCAATAAAACCCACACCATCAAGACCAGTCTCAGGGTCTAAAACACGACCATTTGCGATGACTAAGTCATAATCCGCATAGATCAACGGAGCAAAAAGAAAACTAANTAAAAANATTAGNNAGCGAGNTNTACCTACCAACATCCATCTACTCCAATCATCGAACNCATCATTACAGAGGCATAATTTTTATTAACTAAATTAATGTTCATAACTCTACCGAGGTGTACCCTAGAACACAAACATGGACACATATAATCGAGATAAAGCAAAGACACCACATTTACTCTCCCTTTCACCGCTCCATCATTACTCTTTATCTTATTTATCAAAAAAACATCTATCATGANGAAGTATTCATTCTAATTACCTATTAGACTCANCGNCGGAGAATTTTAGTAAAGTTACATNAGGATTGTTATGAGCCTCTATCGGTATATCACTAAAAAAAGCAGGTTTCTTTTCCTCGCTCTGTTTGCATTAAGCATGTTGAGCGTGGGTGAGTCGATCGCTGCTGATTCAGACGATTTAGCCTTTAACAAGATGGCTAGGTCAGCTCAGATCTCTGGTGATTGGGATATTGATGGTAATGGTCAGGCTGATGCCTTGACCGATGGTTTGTTGTTTTTGCGCTACGCCTTTGAGTTAAATGGGGAGCCACTAATCAATGGTGTTGTCGCTGAAGATGCGCAATACACTACTGCGGAAGAGCTAGAATTGGAGTTAGAAGAGATTTTTGCCAGTTCCGGTGATGTTGATGGTAATGGCTCTGTGGATGCGCTGACAGATGGATTGTTACTACTGAGATATCTGTTTGAATTAGACGGCGATGCTTTAACCTCAGATGTTATTGGTGAAGGTGCTATTCGAACAGATAGCTCTGGTTTAGAAGCATACATGAGTGCGGTGATGCCGCAGGCTCCCTATATCACACTTAATGGCAGTGCGGCGGTCGATCATGAACAGGCGACCAGTTATGTCGATACTGGGGCCACTGCCACTGATGTTGTTGATGGGTCTGTCACGGTGATAATGACAGGGTCGGTTGATTCTGATGTAGCTGGTGTTTATAGCTTAAGTTACTCAGCCACAGACAGCGAGGGTAATGTCTCCAGAGTTTTAACTCGGACTGTGACAGTGGCCGACACCATAGCGCCAGTGATTACCTTGGCTGGCGATGCAGCTGTTGAGGTTGAGTTGGGTTCAACCTATACCGATGCAGGAGCGAGCGCGGCTGATACAGTTGATGGATCTGTTGATGTTGTCACCACGGGTTCTGTTGATACGGCTAGTGCCGATACTTATACCCTCACCTATACCGCAACTGATACTGCTGGTAATGAAGCCTCCCAAACTCGCACCGTGACAGTGGCTGTTAGCTCGTCATTGGAAGTACTGAACGTATTTGTGAATGGCGAGGTAGATGCTGCATGGGATGAAGGGATGAATGCCGCTGATTCGGGTAACAACTGGAGTTCATGTAATAATGATGGTGGTGAAAATTGCCCAAACATTGCCTGGGAACTTGTACAAGACGAGGATAGAGGAAGCGTCCTTCAGATTGAGCACAGTTCCGCAGGTCAACAGGCTATCTTTTATTTTAAAACCTCAATGCCTAAGAATTTGTCGCTTTATGCGGGTGGAGAGATAAAATTTGATATAAAAACGATCAGTGGTGACAGTAAGTACACTATGAAGGTTGACTGTGTCTACCCCTGTACATCTGGCGACAAAAGTTTGGGGGTTCGGGGAGATGATGGATGGGAGTCTGTCACAGTAAACGTCGACGATTTAGTTACCCAAGGATTGATCTTGGATACTATAGACACTGGTATCGTTATTTGGGCTGCCCAATATACGAGTACCGTTTTTCAAATAGACAACGTACGATGGGAAGATATTGACGGTGGCGAAACACCCGTGGAACCAGTGGGCGGTGATGATGGCTGGGTCATCCCATCATTCACTGGATTTGAGTCACCCAACAGCTATGACGGCTATAGTTTAACTTGGTCTGATGAATTCAGTGGTACCGAAATTAACACTGATAATTGGGGTTACGATATCGGCGGCGGCGGTTGGGGTAACGAAGAATTACAATATTACACTAATCGGAATGCCTATCTTAAAGACGGGTTATTGGTTCTTCGAGCGCAGCAAGAATCCTACGGTGGGCGGTCATACACTTCGTCTCGATTAAAGACACAGGGCAAGCAGAATTTTCAATACGGGCGTGTCGACATACGAGCCAGAATGCCTGAGGGCCAAGGAATGTGGCCTGCGCTTTGGATGTTGGGGAAAAACATTACTGATGTAAGTTGGCCTTCCTGTGGTGAAATTGACATTATGGAAATGGTGGGAGGAGGCAGTGGCAGAGACAACCGAGTTTACGGCACTGCTCATTGGAATAATGGCGGACTGCAACAAGATGTTGGCTATAATCCCGTTAATTACGGTGGAAATAAGTTATTTTCAGGTGAGGAAACTCTAGCTAGCAACTTCCATGTGTTTAGTATCGTGTGGGATAGCAGCACGATTACTTGGTACGTAGATAATGTTCAATATCATGTAATGGCAATCAACAGTACCGCATCTCTTGCTGCTTTTCAGAAGGAATTTTTCTTGATATTTAATATTGCTGTGGGAGGCCAATGGCCTGGCAGTCCAAACGCCTCGACAGTGTTTCCTCAGCGAATGGTCGTCGATTACGTTAGAGTTTTCCAAAAGAATTAACATGTAATAGCGTGATCCTTTAGAGAATAGATTGCATGATTAAAAAACTCCTTATTCTAGGGATAGCCTCATTAGCCATCTCTCCTTTGTTCGCCTCGGCAGAGACAGTTCCAAATGAGAGGCCTGTAGATTCAACTAAATGGTTTAACCAAACCATATTGCCCAAGGGTACCAGCTGGTTTAGCAATGAGCAGCAGCACTACACTAATCGCATCGAGAATGCCTCTGTTAGCGATGGTGTATTGACCATAACGGCTAAAAAAGAGATTTTCAAAGATCAAGGTGTGGTTAAGAAATACACCTCTGCGCGCCTAAACTCTAAATTTGCTTTTACCTATGGTCGAGTTGAAGTGCGGGCAAAAATGCCGAATGGACATGGCACATGGCCTGCAATCTGGATGCTACCTAAGGATATCAAAGAAAGAGGTGCGTATTTCGAGCAAAAGGGCTTTGGAAAAAAGCCTTGGCCAGATTGCGGAGAGATCGACATCATCGAGCACTGGGGAAGGAATCAAAACTACGCTCAAAGTGCAACACATACTCGCTCTAGTTTTGGTAATACGGTCAATCACGGTGGGCAACCAATACCTACTATCTCTTCCGAATTTCATCTATACTCTTTAGATTGGAGCGCTGAGAAATTGGTCTTTGCCGTTGATGGAAATGACCATTACACCTATGCCCCAACTGATAAAAACAAGCGCACATGGCCCTTTGATAAGGACTACTATTTGTTGCTTAATTTTGCCATCGAAAAAGACATAGACTCCACTTTTGAACAGGGTCATCTCTCGATTGATTATGTGCGAGTTTATGATGAGGAAAATGATCTCATCTGGTCTGATGAATTTAATTAAATGGACTGGTTGATTTCTGTCAACGTTGCTAAGGGATCAAGCGCTTGGGTAATAGGCCTACCGATCACTAAATAATCACTGCCAAGGGCTACGGCATCTTTTGGCGTTACTACTCTTTTTTGATCATCTGCTGAGTTATCCGCAAGTCGAATACCGGGAGTTACTAACTTAAAGTCCATACCTAGGGCGGATTTTAGATTCTCTGCCTCTTGAGCAGAGCAAACAACCCCATCAAGTCCCGATTGTTTTGCAAGGTTTGCTAACTTTAATACCTGTTCAGCGGCGCCCTGATTGACCCCGATTTCTGCTAGATCAGAATCATCCATACTGGTTAGCACAGTCACCCCAATCAATAGCATTTTACTGTTTTTTTCTACTAGAGCCTTTTTTGCCGCAATCATCATACTGCTGCCGCCAGATGCATGGACATTAGTCATCCAAACCCCTAAGTCTGCTGCCGCGCTTACAGCTTTGGCAACAGTGTTGGGAATATCATGAAATTTCAAGTCAAGAAAGACATCGAAACCAACTTCAACAAGCTCTTGAACCAAGGACGGTCCAGCTGCAGTGAACAACTCTTTACCAACCTTTAGTCGGCATTGCTGAGGGTCTAATCTGCCAGCAAGCTTTAGAGCCGCTTCTGAGTTGTTGTAGTCAAGTGCCACAATCACCTTAGAGTTCACAGAAGTCATATTGACACTAATCCTTTTTGTTAGCGCGNGCTAATTTACGTCGGTAAGACATGATAAGCAAGGAGCTAGCTAAAATTCCAAGAGCAACACCACCTGCTAAAAACAAAAGCAACCAAAAACCTGAGCTTAGATCTGGCCCATTAAACAAGATAAAACTAACCCCTATAGTCTGACTATTTTCCATGGCAAAAAATGCTCCAACCNCNACAAAAATCAGAAGCAGNAAGAACTTTAAAAATAACCANATTCCACGCAATGTTCATTCCTCAAAACAGTTGCCATTCAAAAGTAGTATAACCCTTGCCAATCTCATCGACAAAAATTCAGCCAGATTTCCCAAAATTCAAACGCGGCATAAAACTTGTAATGTACATCTTGCATTTAATCCAAAAAGTAGCACAAATAAAAAATGCGGCTTTAGACATTGTCTAAGCCGCATTTCTAAACTGTTATCTCTGGATCGGAGCGTTTAAGCGCCTTTTTTGGCTCCGCCAAAACGCTTGTTAAAGCGATCAATTCGACCACCTGAATCNACGATCTTCTGCTTACCCGTATAAAATGGGTGGCAAGAGGAACATACGTCCAAGTAGATCGCGTCAGTGCGCGTTGAACCGACTTTTATAACATTGCCGCAACTACATGTTGCAACTAATTCGTTATAGGCTGGGTGAATCTCGTTTTTCATCTTATACTCCAAGTTACGAACCGCCACCTCATCTTTAAACTGNTAAAAACACACTGTTTANCGATTCAGTTTGTGCAAGGCACGGTAGGCCATTTCTAAAGAGCGCGGAGTTTAGCAGAAACTAACCTAGTTACAACAGGAATTCACAAATTTTTATGGCTAAATGCAAGCCTTACATTGTCCGCGTAGCGGTACCCTCCCCGCTACGTCGCTTATTTGACTATTTAGTGCCCGAGACTGTATTTCAGGAAAACGCAGATCATCGCGCTGACGTGGGCTGCAGAGTTGCAGTTACCTTTGGTCGACGAGAAGTAATAGGCTTGATAATAGAGAAAGCAACTACCAGTGATTTTGATATTGGGAAGCTAAAATCAATCAATCNCCTGTTGGATTCTGCTCCATTAGTCCCTGACCAGTTGTTTGAGTTATTTGGTTGGGCGGCTAACTACTATCAATATCCCATNGGAGATGCTCTGTTTAGNACGTTGCCGGTGCTTTTGCGCAAGGGAGAACCCCTCCCCAAACTTGGANCTCGACACTGGCGGTTAACTCAAAAAGGCAAAGGTTTAGGGAANGATTCTCTGAAAAGGGCGCCAAGCCAACAGGCTCTGGTGGAACANCTCAAAACTACCGGCGCNGTGGCTGACTTAGTATTANCAAAAGACTTTTCTAGAGCGATTTTAACNTCGCTNGAGCAAAAAGAACTGATCGAATGTTTTCAGAAAAGCAACACTGNAACCTCAGTCTCCAATATTTTAAAGCAGGATGCTCTAAAACTGCATGACTCTCAGCAGAGTGCATTGGATAGCATAGAACAGCATAANTTTAACTGCTATTTATTGGATGGTGTTACTGGAAGTGGCAAAACAGAAATCTATCTGCAAGCAATTGAGAAAACACTTCGCTATGATCGCCAAGCCCTGGTGCTTATTCCNGAAATAAGCCTGACCCCTCAGACAGAAAAACGCTTCCGCGATCGGTTTAATGTACCCATAGTCACTCTTCACTCTGGTTTAACTGACAAAAATCGTCTGGCTGCATGGACGAGCGCAAAGACTGGNGAAGCACGGATTATTCTCGGCACTCGATCAGCGGTATTCACGCCTTTATGTCAACCCGGCCTGATTATTGTTGATGAGGAGCACGATCAATCCTACAAGCAACATGAGGGATTTCGTTATTCTGCAAGAGACCTNGCAGTCATAAGAGCACGTAGGGAAAATATCTCGATCATTTTAGGATCAGCAACTCCATCAATCGAGTCACTNAATAACTGCGCCGNAGATCGTTACCAACATTTAGTTTTAACTGACAGAGCCGGAAAAGCAGTNCAGCCGACGTGGTCAATCGTCGATCTCAAAAATGAACAATGTGAAGCAGGCATAGCAGCGTCCACCCTAGCAAANATNAGGCAAACCGTTGAACAAGGCCAACAAGTCTTAGTGTTTCTCAANCGTCGAGGTTTTGCTCCAGCAATAATTTGNCATCAGTGTGGTTGGTCCGGAGAGTGCCACCACTGTGATTCTCGCCTCACAGTGCATCGGGCGCGAGGACGTCTGGTTTGTCATCATTGTGACTATCAACAGCGTATCCCTCACCTCTGCCCGAGTTGCCAAGGCCAAGAGCTAATTTCTGTTGGAGAGGGTACTGAGCGCAGTGAGGCTCATCTGGAAAAGTGCTTCCCAAGCACCAAAATATTACGGGTCGATCGAGATAGCACTCGAAAGAAAGGCGCCATGCAAGCCGTATTTGATGTCGCTGACAGTGGCGAACCCTGTATTTTAATCGGCACTCAAATGCTGGCCAAAGGTCATCATTTTGCGAATGTCACTTTAGTAGCAGTGTTGGATGCGGATAGTGGACTGTTTAGTCCAGACTTTCGCAGCCACGAGCGAATGGGACAGTTACTGACTCAGGTAGCTGGGAGAAGCGGACGAGGGGATTTGCCTGGCAAGGTTGTCATCCAAACTCATCAGCCACAGCATCCACTTTTAGAGGTCCTCATTAACAAAGGTTATGGCTTCTTTGCTCAGCAGTTGATGTCAGAACGACGAATTACCCAACTACCCCCCTTTAGACACATGGCCTTAATCCGTGCTGAATCTGATCGCGCTAATGAAGCTGAGTCATTCTTGCGTTTAGCACGAAGTATCGCTGAAAGAATTAGCCCACCGAGTCCCCTAGTCACATATTTAGGCCCATTGCCGGCTATGTTGGAAAAAAGGGCTGGTCGATTCCGTTTTGTCTTACAAATCAATGCTAGTAAACGCTCTCTGCTGCAGTCTTTACTTTCTGCTTTAGCTTTAACACTTGAAGAGCACAAAGATTCTCGCCGAGTGCGGTGGTCTATTGATGTAGACCCACAGGAAATTTAGTAGATCACGCCTAAAATCCAATTAAAGTGTTTTAAGTTTTGCTAACACCCCAATACTTCACCTACAATTCATTATCTTAAAAAAGTAAGTACTTTATGGCTCACTCTTCGAAAAACAAATCTGGCCGAAACAGTAACAAATCAACTGGAACGTCCTCTAGACCAGCATTTATCTCTGGGCTGTTTATTGGCGCTTTAATTATGTACGTACTTCCACCTATGCTCGACACAGACAAAAAAATAGATACCGCTGCTGTGACAGACATCGTGGGTAAGGCTGATATTCAAGAGCTAAAATTCGATTTTTACGAATTACTTAAAGATGATGAAATAATGGTATCTCCTGAGAGTTCTGAAATTGAACAGAACTCCCAATACGTGCTTCAGGTCGGTTCTTTTAAAAGTGCTCAGGATGCAGAAAATCTCAAGGTTCAATTGTTGTTGATGAATCTTTCCGCTGAAAGTGAAAGTGTCAAAGGTAAAAGTGGTGTTGTCTGGCACAGGGTATTGGTTGGACCCTTTGCTAACACTTCAAAAATGGCTTCTGCCAGAGCAAAGCTTGCACAAAATGAGATCGATAGTCTTCTACTGAAACGCTCTCTATAAAGCTCACCCCTGCTGCCAAACTTTTTCCGATAGGGCAAGTATTGCCACCTTAGTGGGCGGTGGATCCACCACTAAAGGTACTTAGCTACAGATAGGCATCGTATTCTAACAGAGTAACTCGGCTGTCAAATTCCTGCTTTTCTTGTCTCTTACAGCGAGCATAATTTGTTCTCAGCTCACTTCCTAAATATTCTTCTATAAACTTAGATCTTTCGAAGGCAAGGATGGCATCATTCCAAAAATGCGGGAGCGTTGGCTCAACGTCTCCTGCGTCCCCCACTACTGCTGGAGGAGCTTTTAGTTTTTTCTCAATACCATACAAAGCGCCGGCCAAAATTGCCGCTACAGTCAAATAAGGGTTAGCATCGGCTCCAGCGACTCTGTGCTCAATTCGCATGGCTCGGTTGTCACCCCCAGGAATTCGGAGTGCGGTCGTTCGATTTTCATAGCCCCAATTAGGAGACAACGGAGCGTAACAACCCGGCACCATTCGCCGGAAAGAATTAATATTCGGTGCGAAAACAGCCATGCTATCTGCCATAGTTTCTAAACATCCTGCCACTGCATAGTTCAGCAGTTCACTTCCCTCTGGGGTACTGTTGTCAAATACATTATTACCCTTCTCATCCAACAAACTAAAGTGAATATGCATACCATTGCCGACCTGTTCGGCAAAGGGTTTTGCCATAAATGATGCTACCTTACCGTGTTGATGGGCAACACTGCGTATCGCTCTTTTGAGCATGCTCCCCTGATCACAGGCCCGCACCGCACAATCTTGATGATAAAGATTAATTTCAAACTGAGACGGTCCAAATTCAGTGATTAATGTATCCACGGGTAAGTTTTGTAGCTTGGTGGCTTCAATGATCGCATTCATTAATGGTGCGGCATCACGCATGGTATCGATACCGTAAGTCTGCCCGCCTATTGCCGGGCTGCCATCAATAGCAGTTTGACTGTGCTGCGGAATGCCAAATTTATCTCGCTCTAATGTCAGCAAATGAAATTCCATTTCACTTGCAACAACAGGAGTTAGCCCAAGTTGACCAAAACGATCCACTACGCTCTTAAGTACTGATCTGCAATCTCCTCCATAGGGACCATCGCCAGACTCGTTACCCATTGAAACGATCATCTGTGCTGTTGCTTTCTCAGCCCAGGGTACCCTTGCCAAGGTCTCAGCATGTGGAACACAGATTCCATCAGTATCCCCAGATGCCGCTATTAATTCCTCTTGATCACGGCCCCAGCAATCTAATGAGCAACTGCTTAAAGGCATTTTAAAGCCACCATTAAAGACCTTCTGAATTTTATCCTTCGGCAACCATTTCCCTCGCTGGGTACCATTAAGGTCATGAAGAAGTATCTCGAATATTTCTATATCCGAGTTATCCTCTAAAAACTGATCAAGTTGCGAAATTGGTGGCATGAATTTCTTCTCTCTTAATATGTCAGATTACAGTAGAACATAATATCCGATATCAAGTTGTTGTTCAGTACATCCATATCTACCCTTAGAGGGTATTCAGGCACTCCATGTCGGGAGTAAGATTACAAGATCCCAAATTGGTTTCTTTTAATAGCCATAAAATTTCGGACACGAAAATACTGGCCACTTGGTTTGACGGAAAAAATATTCGTCAGATGACAACTAAAGTGCTGTGCGGCGTTTACCCCTCATTGCTAACGAGATGCCATTGATTTTCTTATGGCGTCTCCAAAAGCTTGAAAGATTATTTTTGATACCTTGTTCGATTCAAACTGCCATTCTGGATGCCACTGCACTCCCAATATCCAGTTTTTATCGTCCTCCTTGGCTAGCCAAGACACCGCTTCGATCAAACCATCATCTGCGGTCGCTTCGATAACCAGCTGTTCAGACAACATGTTAATTCCTTGACTGTGGAGGGAATTAACTGACCAACTTGTTTCTGCTGTTAATGAATGTAACAGCCCTCCTTTGATAAAATTTACTGAGTGACTCACGTCATACTGCCCTTGACGATCTTTTGTCTTATCTTCTCGATGATCATGATAACCATCAATGTCATGAACTTTGGCGTGCAAAGTTCCTCCCAGTGCAACGTTAAGCTCTTGAAACCCACGGCATACCGCCAGTATTGGAACTGCTTGTGAAACGCACTCTCTAATCAACTCGAGGGTCAGACTATCTCGCTGGGGATCTTCCAAAGTTCCCTCTTCATGGGCTGGACCATCGAAATGATGCGGCTGGATATTAGAGGGGCTTCCTGTCAGAAACAGCCCATCAATACTACTGACGATATCTTTAACATTATATAGACCATTGAGATCCTTGATATCTGTTCCTTCACCAAAAGCCGGCAAGAGGACAGGCATTGCTGCCGCACCATGAGCCACAGCATTGATATATTTTTCTCCCGCACCATGAAATTGATGAAGACCTGCTGTGATCACATCACAAGCGATACCAACGATGGGTAGAGCACTAGGCATAGGATTTCCTTAATCTTCGAGACTATCTTTAAATAGTAACGTCTAGTTCGTTTAAATAGTAAAAAAGTTGTCGTCCAACCCATTTGGGTGAATGACCCGGGGTTCAGTCTATGATGAAATAATCACCTAGAAATGACAAATTAAAAATACTCTATTGGGGTATGGCCTTCTTGGCGCATGAAAATAAAACTAAACAATCGGTCAGCGATAACGAGATAAATTATGGGTAACTCTAGATCAACAGCACAATGGAAAGAACTGGATGCAAACAGTCATCTTCACCCTTTTACCGACTTCAATGATTATCAGAAAAATCATGGTCGGATTATTGAGCGGGCTGAGCATATCTACATCTATGACACCGATGGTAAGCAGATGCTTGATGCTATGTCGGGGCTTTGGTGTTGCAGTTTAGGTTATAGCCAGCCAGAAATTGCAGAGGCTGTGAATGCCCAATTCCAACAATTACCTTACTACAATAATTTTTTCCAGTGCAGCAATACTCCAGCGGTAGAACTGGCCGATAGACTAGTCAAAATGACACCTGAGCAATTCACCCACGTGTTTTTTACTAACTCTGGTTCGGAGGCGAATGACACAAACATCCGTCTAATTCGTCGCTATTGGGATATTAAAAAACAGCCTAAGAAGCGCATTATTTTGGCGCGTACCAACGCCTACCATGGAAGTACTATCGCTGCGGCAAGCCTCGGCGGTTTTGAATTTGTGCACAATCAATTTGAAACCCTTCCCTATGCGCAACACATCGCTGATCCAAACTGGTACAACAATGGTGGAGATTTAAGCCCAGAGGAATTTGGTCTTTATGCGGCTCGTGAATTAGAAAAAAGAATTGATCAACTAGGCGAAGAAAATGTTGCCGCTTTTATAGCAGAGCCTATTCAGGGAGCTGGGGGCGTTATCGTTCCGCCTGATAGCTATTGGCCCGAAGTACGACGAATTTTAGATGAACGAGATATTCTGTTCATCAGTGACGAAGTTATTTGCGGCTTTGGACGCACCGGGAGTATGTTTGGTTGTGAAACCTATGATATGAAGCCTGATCTTCTAACATTTGCTAAGGCTGTTACCAATGGGTTTCAGCCTCTCGGAGGAGTAATGGTTAGCGATAAAGTAGCAGACGTTATTACCAATGACGGAGGCGAATTCGGTCATGGATTTACTTATTCTGGACATCCAATTGCTTGCGCTGCAGCCTTGGCAACCTTAAATATTATGGAAAGAGATAATTTTGTCGATCGCGTAGCTACTGATGTTGGACCTTATTTGCAAAAACAATGGGCCGCACTTGGTGACCACCCTATTGTCGGGCACGTGCGTGGTGTCGGCATGCTCGGTTCAATCGAGTTAGTNCGCAATAAAGAAACTCGCGAACGCCTTGAACCTGAGCAAAAGTCTGGTGGCATTTGTCGAGAGTTTTGCGTCGCTAATGGTTTAATTATGCGCGCAGTAGGGGATTCGATGATAATCTCGCCGCCTTTTGTCAGTAGCCATGAAGAAATCGATCTACTAATTACCCGAGCCACCAAGTCTTTAGACCAGACGGCTGAGCACTACTCTATATAAGATGTAAATATTAAATTCTGGACTAGACTAATGAGTCCCTTCAGAATAGAAACTAATCGATGTAAAAATAGGACNTTGTAATGGNAAGTGATTGGGGAAAATTTAACTGGGAAGACCCATTCAACCTCGACGAGCAACTCACCGAAGAAGAGCGTTTAATACGCGATTCTGCTGCTAGTTTTGCTGCAGAAAAANTAGAACCAAGAGTCACTCAAGCATTCCGAGACGAATCTACAGATCGCAAAATTTTTAATGAAATGGGTGAGCTTGGCTTGCTCGGCGCTACCATCGACGGATACGACTGTCCTGGTGTGAGTTATGTTAGCTACGGACTAATTGCAAGAGAAGTTGAGCGTGTNGACTCCGGTTATCGGTCAATGATGAGCGTTCAATCAAGCTTGGTGATGTACCCCATCTATACCTATGGTACCGATGAGCAAAAAGAAAAGTATTTGCCCAAGTTGGCCACTGGAGAATGGGTCGGTTGTTTTGGCCTCACTGAGCCTGATGCCGGTTCTGATCCGGGTGGTATGAATACTCGAGCNAAGAGTGTCGATGGNGGTTNTCTNATTTCTGGTTCAAAAATGTGGATCAGCAACTCNCCCATCGCAGATGTCTTTATTGTTTGGGCNAAAACTGACGATGGGGTGATTCGTGGGTTTATCCTTGAGAAGGGTATGAAAGGGTTATCTGCTCCTAAGATTGAAGGTAAATTGGCACTNNGAGCATCTATTACCGGCGAAATTGTTATGGATGAAGTTTTCGTCGCCGAAGAGCAGTTAATGCCAAATGTGCAAGGTCTCAAAGGACCCTTTGGTTGTCTGAATTCAGCTCGCTATGGGATTAGCTGGGGGGCCTTGGGCGCGGCCGAAAGCTGTTGGCATGCGGCTCGGCAATATACTCTAGATCGAGTGCAGTTCAATCGACCTTTAGCTGCTAACCAACTGATCCAATTTAAACTCGCTAATATGCAAACCGATATCAGTCTCGGCCTCCAAGGATCCCTTAGAGCAGGCCGTCTAAAAGAACAGGGCAACTTGGCTCCCGAGTTGATTTCACTATTGAAACGTAATAATTGTAGTAAGGCTCTCGAAATAGCTCGAATAGCTAGAGATATGCACGGCGGTAACGGCATTTCAGATGAATACCCTGTGATGCGTCATATGCTAAATCTTGAAGTCGTTAATACCTATGAGGGTACGGCTGACGTGCATGCTTTGATTTTAGGCAGAGCTCAAACAGGCATCCAAGCTTTTAGTTAGGTCAATAAAATAGTAGGAAACGCCATGGCAGGACCACTTAAAGGATATCGGGTGCTCGATATGAGTCGCGTTTTGGCCGGTCCCTGGGCAGGGCAATTACTTGCTGACCTAGGTGCTGACGTGTTAAAAGTCGAACGGCCAGACGTTGGTGATGACACTAGACATTGGGGGCCCCCTTACCGAAAGGACAAGCAGGGAAAAGATACAAAAGATGCTGCTTACTTTTTTTGTGCCAATCGGGGTAAAAAATCGGTCACTGTTGATATCACCCAAACCGATGGGCAGGAAATTATCCGTCAACTAGTTCTGCAAACGGATGTCTTAATTGAAAACTATAAAGTCGGCGGCCTAGCAAAATATGGACTTGACTTCGATTCACTCGCAGCAATAAACCCAAAATTAGTCTACTGCTCCATTACCGGATTTGGCCAAACTGGGCCCTACGCCAATCGGCCAGGTTATGATTTCTTGATCCAAGGTTTGGGCGGGCTTATGAGTATCACTGGCGAGCCCGATAACCCAGATACTAAAACCGGCGGACCAGTCAAAGTAGGTGTTGCAGTTACTGACCTCTTCACAGGCCTTTATGCAGCCAATGCCATTCAGGGGGCACTACTTGAACGACACCACTCTGGATTGGGCCAACACATTGATCTTGCTTTGCTCGATGTCCAAGCCGCGGTGCTGGCTAATCAAGCAAGCAATTATCTGATTGGCGGGACCGTCCCAGGAAGGCTGGGCAACGCGCATCCTAACATCGTCCCCTACCAAGCATTTGCTACCGCTGACAGCTTTATTATCATTGCTGTTGGTAACGATCAACAGTTTGCACGTTTCTGTAAAGTAATAAACTCAGCATCACTAGCCAAAGATGATCGATACAAAACCAATGCTAATCGGGTCAACAATCGGCAATCTCTTTGCGAAAAAATTCAGACTCAACTAAAACTGCATGACAGCCAACACTGGCTAGAGACTTTTGAAGAAAGCGATGTTCCTTGCGGGCCCATCAATACCATTGATCAGGTGTTTGAAAATCCTCAGATCAAAGCCCGACATATGCTCATTAACATCCCTGATAGTCGCAGCGGCACATTAAATGTGGTGGGCAACCCCATAAANTATAGCCGATCGGACATTGAATATGACTTATCCCCTCAAGAGCTGGGAAACCAAACCGAATCCGTTTTAAGAGATTATTTGGAATATTCTGAGTCTAAGATCCACTCTCTAAAATACAACAAGATCGTTTAGTCGTTTCGAAAACCAATGTACCAACACGATCCGTGTTACCTCTCAAGTTATGATGGAATTCTCAAATTTATGAGTTTTAGCGATAATGAATCATGCGGATAGTCCAAAAAAATCGTTTTAAACGCATAAAAACTACTATTTAAAGTCAAAACTAACATTTTTGAAGTGAAATGATATTTGTTAACTAAACCGCGCTTTTACCCTAAAGATAACTGCTTTTGCCCAAGACTTCAGCTTTAATTAGTTCATCAAAATAGTTTATTTTCTGAAAATTGAGTGTATGATCGCGAGGCAGGTTTAATTTAATCAAATTTTTTGCGATTAAACTTTTACTTTATGGCCTTTTAAATTTCGACACTTTTAAAAAGTTCGTCGTTTTGGTCCAAAACTTTGTACGTAAACCTTTCTGTTTGAAGGGTAAATTTAATTTGTAACATTGGGGAGTAATATATGAACAAAAACAGAATGTCTATGGCTATCAGAAGTGCCATGGGAATTGTCGCTGTCGCCGGAGTTATGGCTACAGGTGGCGCCTATGCTCAGGAAGAATCGGCTGAAGTTGAAGAGGTTGTCGTACTTGGTTCTCGAATCAAGCGAACGACTAACACTGAATCTCAGACTATTATTTCGATTACTGCAGCAGATATGAAACTAACTGGTGAAGTAACTGTTGCTGATGCGCTTCGCTCATCAACACTTAACTCACTCGGTTCTTTCCGTGAGTCTTCTGGTAGTAGCGCTCAATCTAACGCAACGTTTAACCTCCGTGGAGCTGGTGCAGCTCGAACAGCTATTTTGATTAACGGTCGTCGTACCGTAGGATCACCTTCTTTAGGCGGTGGCGGTTCGGTTAACCTGAACTTGATTCCTATGTCTTTTGTTGAGCGTATTGATATTTTAGCCGATGGTGCTAGTGCTGTTTACGGCTCTGACGCGGTAACCGGTGTTATTAATATCGTTCTTAAGAGTGGTTATGACGGAGCAGAGTTAGGTGTTGCCTATGGTGAGCGATCTAAAGATGACGGTTCTGAGCACAGATGGTCATTCATAACTGGAGCTCAAGGCGATAAAGGATCAATAACCTTTGGAATTGAAGCCGATAAGCGTGACCCTGTTTTTGATAAGGATCGTTCTTTCACTGCAGCACGTTACTCAGATCTTGATGGTGATGGATATATAACAGGTTATGCGGAAACTGAAGGCATTTCTTTCTACGCGACTTCTCTAATTAACCCGTTCTATGATCCAAGCATTCCATACAGCGAAGATAACCCTGATTCTTGGTATGTAAACCCAGGCAACAACTGTGTCGATGATGGTGCCTTCCAAGGCCCAATGAAGTCGGACTTGGTTTTTGGTCCTGATACAGGATTCTACTGTGGTTATGCCNATGCCAACGTCTCTGCCAACAGAGCCTCGACTGAGCGTATTAACTCTTACGTCAATGCTGACTACCAAGTTAGCGAAGACGTTGAAGTTTTCATTGATGCTATTTTTTCCAACAATGAGTCATTTGGTCGTTATGCACCGCCAGCAGCTCCAGGAACTATGCTTGCAAGTAATCCAAAGAACCCATTTGGGCAGAATGTTTCAGGTTACTTCCGTTGGACTGACATCGGTACTCGTGACAACGTGGTCAATGACACATTAATTGACGTCAATGTGGGCATGCGCGCTGACCTGAACGATGATCTTTCATTCGAAGCTTACTACACCTACTCTGATTACCGATCTACTTCAATTGGTAAGTACTACCTAAGCTATGGTGGTTTTGCTGAGAATGTTCTTTATAGTGTTAGCGACCTAGATACCTACAACGCTAACCTTAAAGCAACAACGTTGAACGATGATCGTCAGAACATGCAGAAGCTCTTTGCAGGTTTACAGTGGAATATGTTTGAGATGGCGGGTGGTATGGCATCAACATACTTTGCTGCAGAAACTTTCGATGTGGATTATCGCGCTGATGTAGATGCCCAGTCTGAAGCAGGTCTTGTGGGTGGTTCAGCTGGTAACTCTGCTCAGGGTGCCCGTAGTGTAAAAGCCGTTTCTGTAGAGACTGTTTTACCTGTTACTGATTACCTCACGATTGATGCCGCGGTTCGTTATGATGATTATGATGATTTCGGTAGCGAAGTGTCTCCTCGTTTGGGTGCTACTTTCACTATGATTGATAACTTGGTGGTAAAAGCCTCCTACGGTCAAGGATTCAGAGCACCGGATCTTTCTGATCTTTACGGCGCTACTGCGTTTTCTGCCTCATCGGCTACAGACTACTATGGTTGCCAGTTAGATGGTGTTGCAGAAGCAGATTGTCCTGATCGTCAGTTTGATACCTATATCGGTTCAAACCCAGATCTTGGCGCAGAAACGTCTGAGACTGTATCTTTCGGTTTGGAATATACCTACGATGATAACTGGGTTGGTAGTGTGAACTACGTGATTCTTGAACTGCAAAATGCTGTAGAGCAAGTAACAGCTCAAGACATGTTGAACGTAGACTTCAATACTGGCGGTAACAACCCTCTGGTACAACGTGGGGCTAATGGAAACGTTATCGAAATCTCTGCTGGATTCCAAAACTCCATCAAAGATGTGCAATATAAGTCAGTTGACTTCGCGTTAAACGGTACAATTTGGGAATCAGATGAGTACGGTACTTTCCGCTTCAGAGGTGATGCTACCAAGTATCTTACTTTTGAAACTGAGAGCCAATTCGGTTCAGGTATCTTAGGTGATGCGGTTGATACTCTTGGTTTCCCAGAGTGGCGCACAAGCGCTCTTGTCAGCTGGACAATGGGTAACTGGGGAGCCAATATCAGTACTTCCTACATCGGGGAGTCTGAGAGTGGTTCTGGTGAAGTTCAGTGGGATTCGTGGAAAGAGCACAACCTAAACGTCTCCTATGACTTTAGCGAGTACGGCGAACTCACCGTTGGTGCCAACAACCTAACTAATGAAGATCCACTGCTTGATGCCTCTGGCTCACAGGCCGATGAGTATCAGTACCCAATTCTTGGTCGTGTAGTTTATGTTGATTACACTATTGAGCTATAAGGTAACAGTTAGTTAAGTAAGTAAGATAAAGAGCCCGCCTAGGCGGGCTCTTTTTTTTGAGGAAAAAAAATGGATGCTTGGGGTAATTTTTGGCAAAAAGGTCACAGTACTACCTTTGGTGAGTACTACGCCGATGGGTATACCAAAGGATATATCTCACAATGGTGGGAAACTATTCTTGAGACCCACAATAAAGATAATTTATCCATACTAGAAGTTGGGTGTGGCAATGCCTCTCTGCTTCCTTGCACCTTAGATTACAAAGTTAAAGGACACTACTATGGCGTAGATGCTGCAAAAGTGACACCATCAGCGGCTGTGGATAAACGTATCAATGGTGACTTGACAGTATCACTGACCAGCAATAAAAAAATTGAAGAATACCAACCCAATAGCACTTTTGATTTGATTGCATCTGTCTATGGCGTGGAATATTCAAATCTTGAACAAAGTCTCCCCTCACTCAAAGCAATGTTAGCACCCGGTGGTGAAGTCAACTTTCTAATGCATCACTCAGGTTCTGTTATTACCGACATGTCAGAAAAAGCACTGGGAGAGTTCGACTTTGAGTCCATGACAACTATTGTTGATCATCTAAAAACTATCAACTCAGAACTGAACAAACTAAAAGGTAGATTGGCCAAGCTCAAAAAATCAGAGGTTGCTGAGCATGCTCGAATCCAAGTGAATGAATTTGTCTCAAATACAATGAATGAATCATCTGATGACCGTAATCCTATCTTGGTTGATTTTTGTGTAATGGTACTAGGGTTCTTTAAGAAAATTCAGCAACCACGACAAGAACGTAAAGATCATATTGAGTCAATCATGCCTGATTTTTATGCCTCTAAAGAACGCTTTCGTCAAATGGTCGAGGTAGCAAGAAATGCAGATGAAATCGAAATATTTAAAGAAAATATGACGAACGCAGGGTTTTCTGAGGTTATAATCGAGCCAATGAATAAAGATGGGAAACCTGTAGCATGGAAAATTACTGCAAACTGATTTTGATAATCAGCCTCAGCTTGAGTCCTTTAGCAGTTGGCGCAGACCTTGATCAGTGCCTCAAAATTAGTAATGATCGCGATAGACTTAAATGCTATGACAAGCTTCATGGTTTTGATCAATTTAGCGAAGCCAATATTGGCCGACTCGAAAATAGAACGCTAGAGCGCCCATCACCGGTCAAATTAGGTTCGTCACAAACAGAAGGTAACAAGGACGCAGACGGCGCAACAATCAGTGCCGCTCAAAAAGCATATGACACTATCATTGCGAATTCTCAAACTCTAAAAATATCAAACATTAGTAAATCACGATCGGGGAAAGTCTATTATTACACTCAATCAGGTCGCGTTTTCCGTAAAAATACTGATCGGACTGTCACCTTTAAAAGAAACGATAGTGTGACCCTTGAGCTGGGTTTCTTGGGCTCAATGTTTATGACTAATCAAGATAGTATCCGAATTAAGGTCAAAGAAATGAAAGTACGTAAGTGAAGCTGACCAAGTTGGTCACACATATGGTTGAAAAAAGCGTTTAACAAAATAACCGGCACGTTATACTAACGTCCACATTAACAGTGGAAAGTTTAACCTTAAAAAAAAATTCATCACAAAGGAACTTCGGTATGAGTAAAAAACAAGACATAGCCAGGGTCGGCAAAAATCTTTGGCTTATTCTATCTCTCATTATTGTATCCCTAAGCAGCTCAGTTGCATTTACTAAAGTACCAGATTCTTTAGACACACTTCTCAAACGCGCTGAATATCGCAATGTGAATATATCGCCATCTGGACAGTATATAAGCCTTATTAATCGAGTTGATGATCGAAATACGTTAATTGTATTGGATCGGGAAACGATGAAACCAATCTCTAAAAAGAGTGTGCGTTACGAAGAAAAAACCAATATGGATGTTATAGGTTCTCAATGGCTCACTGATGACATACTCTACTACACAGTTGAGTTTGACGATGGTAAATACAGACCTTACCAAACAAATGACGTGTTCTTGCTGCACATGAACAAAGATGTTAATGAGAGAGTTTGGCATTGGATGGGTCGGTCAGAGAAGCTCATGCGTTCGGGTGGAAAGAAGATACAAGGCAGCATCAGTATTGTTAGTTTACTACCCAAAGACGATGATAAAATTTTATTGAGTGTCTACCCTTGGAAACGCAAGGATGGTGGCGTCCGTCCCACTATTTACAAAATGAGCTTGAGCACTGGCGATTTTAGCAAAGTTTTCCCGGGCGCCGGACGCCAAGCCTCTACAATATCGAACAGTGATGGCACTTCATTTTTTGCTCAGGTTCCTATTACAACAGTGTTAACTGAATCCTATTATAGAAATGTTGGCGATGATTCTTGGACCAAAGTCCCCACACCGTTTAGTAGTTTTTACCCTCAAAAATTATCTAATGACGGTAAGTCTGTCTTCGCACTCACGCAATTGAGTGAAGATATAAATGCATCTCAAGTACTCATCAAAATGGCGGTAGAGACAGGTGATTATGATGTCATTCATGACTTTGGCTTCGTCTCAGAGTTATCTATATCTTTCTCAGCTGAAGGAGGCGAACTTGAATATGCGACTTGGGTTGATGATAAACCAGAAATTAAGATTTTTAACAAATCTAAAGAGTCTTCTATTTTAGCTGGCTTCATGAAAAGTTTTGATGGCTTTAATGTTTCAGTAACCTCAATTGATGATAATAACGAGAATATTATGCTTTACGTAGGCTCACCCGGCATCTTGGGGGAGTACTACATCTGGGAGCAAACAACCAAACAAGCTCGCTATATCGCAAGCGTTCATGAAGCTGTGGATCAATTAGAATTGGGTTCATTTAAATCGGTTAAATACATGGCAAGTGATGGCGTGAAACTTCAAGGTTGGTTGCTAATGCCTCGCAGTGGAAAGCCAAAGGGACTCGTTAACTATATTCATGGGGGTCCTCACGGACCAACAATACCATATGATTATAATAGTAGAATGCAGATTATGGCGGAGATGGGCTATGCTGTTTTTGCTCCTAATTTTAGAGGTTCCGGTGGTATGGGATCGGGTTCTTTCGGGGATAACTTTACGCGTGCTGGATTTACAAAGTGGGGAACCCGTATGTTAGATGATATGCGTGAAGGGGCTGAATTTGTGCAAGCTAACTACGAAGTCGGTGAAAGAGTCTATACCATGGGCGGTAGCTACGGCGGTTATTCTAGCGCGCAGAACATGGTGCGCCACAATGACTACTACGACTGCAGTGTCATCATTGCTGGNTTCTTTGAGTTTNATCAGNTAAAAANNAAGTGGGATGGNAGAGGNANGGCNGGNACNTCNGATTATGTNNATACNGNTATGGGTACNGACCCTNNTGAACTCACTGCNCAGTCGCCCATCCANAACCTTGATAAAATCAAATCACCCATCNTGATAATTCATGGAAAGGTTGATCGTCGCACACCTTTCGATGGTGCNAAGCGATTTGTNGCAGCGCTGAAAAAGACTGATGTTGANTTTGAGTANCACTGGTATNANCATGAGGGNCATGGTNTGTATTTCAATAAAAACAGTAGNGATCAATTCAAGAAAGTGAATCGCTTCTTGAACTCCTGTGATNCTAGACCTCCNCTTAATCCAANGGTCGCCTCGCGNTAATGNAACCTTATTAAAAANGCCCTCTTATGAGGGCTTTTTTNATTTTCCTATGAAATGANTTATGTCATTTCTGTTCGTTAACCCACAAAGTNACTGACTCNTCTAAGATCTCTAATGGCATTGCCCCATTTAGCAGAATCATCTCGTGGAATTCCTTAATATCAAAACCGTCGCCTAATTCTTTTTCAGCCATAGCTCGCAGCCTCAAAATATAAAGTTGNCCAACCTTGTAGGCTGTTGCTTGCCCTGGCCACACCACATAGCGTTCAATTTCACGTGTAACNTCATCCTCTGTCATACCTGTCTTNGNCAACATATAGTCAATGGCCTCTTCACGGCTCCAGCGTTTTGCATGCATACCAGTATCCACCACTAACCGCACAGCGCGAAACATCTCTGCTTGTANGCGGCCTAGATCTCCCAAAGGATCATCTTTATACATTCCCATATCACTCGATGCTATGCGCTCAGAATAAAGGGCCCAACCTTCTGTATAGGCACTAAACGGACTAACTTTTCTTAAAAATGGTACATTTTCGATCAGTTGCGCCGCTGATATCTGGAAGTGATGTCCAGGCGATCCTTCGTGGTACATGAGTGTCGGTAATGTCCAGCGGGGATTATCTCTAGTATCTTTTTGATTAATATAAAAACGGCCGGGGGCAGAACCNTCAAATGCNGGCGGNTGATAGTANCCACCAGGTGCAGAGTCCTGGGAATACTCNGGNACNCTNACAATCTCTAGAGGTTGTGGAGGTATAGTGATGAAGTAGTCAGCTACCACAGCCATTAGTTGATCATTGACTTCATTGAGATAATCTATCTGCTGGACTCTCCCCTCATCAGTATTAGGGAAGTTATGCTCAGGCAACTCCATCAGGTAACGAATTCTTGAAACAATAGAGTCATCTACTAATCCCTGGTCAATGAGTATTACCTCCATTTCTTGCTCAATACGTGCCACCTCTGATAGACCAATGTCATGTATCTCATCTGCAGTTAAGTTCGTTGAATTATTTGAACGTAGTGCTGCCCGATAGATGTCTTCTCCCTGGGGTAGTCGCCAAATGCCTGCATTGTGGTCACTCGTCACTAAAAGTTCTTCAAAAACCTCTATCATTTCAAAATATTTGGGGATAATTTTGTTCTCAACAACAGCCAATGACTGCTGAGTTAACTCTGCCTTACGTTCAGTACTAATGCCGTCCAGTTNCTTAAGTTTTTCGGATAATGTAGTCACTAAAGGATTGGCCTCAACTGCACCATCAGAAAAAGACCGCATCCCTGCTAGAGCTTTTTCTATGACAAAGTCAGGTGGCACGGTGCCATTATCCCGGTCATCTAACACTCGAGATTTAACTTCACCTATAANCCGAGCAAAAGCCTCAAGACGCGAAATGTAATTTAGGAAACTTTGTTCATCAACGATTTGATGTTGGTCGGTTAAGAACTGCGGAGTATTCACCATTACACCTGAGATTTGATTAACGCGGTAACCTCCATGCTCAAATTCACTTTGGCGAATAATGTCGTCAAAGAACCAGGCAACAATTTTCCAGCTCAACAGCTCCTGCCCTTCAAGACCTTCAGGTCCATAATCATCTAGACCTCTGCGGCTTGCTCGCAAAAACTCTAACATTTCTAGCTCTGATTCTTTGTCGTAATCACCCAACTTGTCGCTGTGAAAATCCAAAGGAGAATTATCAATCAGGCCAAGTGATGTTAATAACTCAGGAGATTTAAACAGCATCTGAATAGATACTTTATTCACGTAATTATTGACACCCACCGGTGCTGCCCAAAACCAGACATATAGACCAAGACTGACAATTAGTATCAATGACAATACGTATTTAAGGATGGTTTTTAAAATGCTCATATACTTAACTCTCCAAATCTAAAATAACTTTATAATGCAGGATTAGCTGGCTATTAATACAAAGCCCGACCAAAAGCCAATTTTTTGCCCGGGCTTTAACTCCTTTAATGGATCTACCAAACTTGTTTTTTGTCACCATATCTGACAATCCAGCCCGTGATATATGCTCCTAGAAACATAATCGCGGCATTAGATGTATCCTGTAAAAATATCCACGACAAAACCCCAGCCACCACAAGGGCCAGNTCGACCCAAACAACAGTGCGTTTTGTGTAAATTCCAAACATATTGGCTCTAAACCACCAAGGTAAATCTTTCCAATCTTCCGATTTTTTGTCTATCACAGTAATTTCCTCTGTAAGGGTTGAAATATCAACTTCAAACACAGAGGCAAGGCTTTGCAGTGTTTCTAGACTGGCTTTGTTCCCACTCTCAACNCGCTGAATAGTTCGAACGTTTAAACCACAGCATTCAGCTAATTGTTCTTGAGTCCAACCACGCTTATCTCGCAATTTTTTAATAATCATATTCTCTCCTTGTACCTCTGAACGGCAACTATGCCCCTTTGATGGTACTGTCGGCCACGACTTTGTCCCGACTGCAAGGCGACAGGTGACAGTATTTATTTTTTACTAGAGTATGCGTTGTCTATTTAGACGACCCTTAGCAGTTTATTAGATTCAATGAGCTCTAATGGTAGCAATGATTTCTAACTCCGCCTAACGCAAGAAGTCGCAATAATTACTTGACGGTGTTTAGCTAATATCGATTTTATAATTAAGCAGTTGGGAGAAGCGAGTCACATCGCCATGACACTGCTCTAGTTCGCTGGTGGTCATTAATAGAGTAGGTACCGATTTAGAGATCGCAATTACACAGGGGGCGAAATCTCGATAGGATTCAAGCTGACTATCTAGCTCGTCTAGATGCAGATTCTCAAAAGGTATTGTTAACGCATCTCTACAGCTGGAGAAGTCAGCTTTTTCAGTGAATGATCCATGGGTAATATCACAGAGTGCACAGTGTGTTTGGCCTAATAGCTTACCAAAAAAATATTGGACTTCTCCAACAACTGAGCCTTTAGCGTTGTAAATTCCAATTAGCTTATCAATCATAAGTCGCTCCATCCTTAGAGTCTCTTACGAATTACACTCTAAACAAGTTTAGTCAACCATCACTAGCTTTGGTACAGGGAACCCGTTGAAGTCACAAGCACAGGTGGTGCAATAGGCCCCTAGGTTAGTGATAAATACGACATCTTCTACTTCCATGTTAGTTGGCAACCGATGCTCACCAAAAACGTCAATAGAGTCACACGTTGGACCTGCCATAGTCCACATTCCTGTCTCTCCAGTGCGTTGACTGATTATATTTGAATGAAACCCATCGGCTAATTCCATTAAACCACCATAAGTACCAGTATCCAGATACAACCAACGTTTTTCATCTCGAGTTGCCAAACCCACAACTTGAGTCACTAGGCAACCCGCTGAACCTGCCAAAAAACGTCCTGGCTCAGCCATCACCTGTATTGACTGAGGGATAGTCTCTAACTCTTTGCTAATCGCCTCTCCAATCTCTGCGATTGAAGGCTCATCACCTGTGAACTGCACTGGATAGCCGCCGCCTAGATTCAAAAGTTCTGGCGTCCAACCACTCGCCTCAAGTTGAGCAAAGATACTTTTTGCACTTTGAATTCCATCAATCCAATTTTTAATATTAGTGCACTGAGATCCAACGTGAAATGTCACGCCCGTAATCTCCATATCGTACTCTTTTGCCGTTTCAATCACTGACTGAATACCACTAGCACTAGCACCGAACTTACCCGCCAAAGGCCACAATGAACCCTCATTACTGACTTCAGTGCGCACATATAATTTTGCATCAGGCTTGATTGCAGCTATTTTGATGACCTCTTCAGGAGTATCAACCACATACCACTGAATACCAGCTTCTGCTGCGTCTCTAATTGAGGCGGGAGACTTTATCGGATTGGAATAAAACACTGTTTCTAGATCAACACCTAAATCTATCATTGCCTGAAGTTCAGCTGAAGAAGCGATTTCAAAACAACAACCTTCTTCGTTAAAAATTCGAAGAATATCGGCATCAGGATTGGCTTTTACCGCAAAATGAGGGCGTACTCTTGGCATTGCGGACTTGAACTTCTGAGCATTGTCTCTCAATCGTCGTTCTGACATTGCTAGAACCGGCCCTTCATAACCTTGCACACAACCCGCACTAAAGGCAATTTGTTCTCGGGTATCGTTCTCAATCAATAATCTTTGTTGAGATGCCGCTTCTAAACTACTATTTTCGATTGCTAAATCCATATTCGACTCCTAAGGCTCACTCGCTTCGCTTGATGGTCAGTTTACAAGGTAAAAGTGTCAATTTGTATTGATAAACCTATAAATATGTTTATTATGTTTGCACACTTTGCTAATAAAAATATCAATTTGCTATGAAAAATGAACATGAGTTAATTAATCTGCTACGTGAAAATAGCCGTCGTCCAGTCTCTGAGCTTGCCAAGAAGCTGGGCCTCAGTCGTGCTACGGTTCAACAGGGTATCGAGAGGCTGGAAAGGTCGGGAGTTATTCAAGGCTACACTGTTAAAATTAATCCCCATCACGAACGTCAGCAGGTCAGCGCCTATATAATGATTTCGGTAATTTCACAAACCACACCAGAGATTGTTCGCCAGATACAAAAACAACCCCAATTGGATATGCTATGTACTATTAGCGGCCAGTATGATTTGATGGCGATGGTTACCGAATCAACCACTGAAGCGCTTGATCGAGTGATTGATTCGATAGCAGCTCTTGATGGCGTAGAAAAAACTTTAAGCCATATTGTATTGTCGCGAAAAAAAGACCGAGTGAGCTAAAGAAATTAGAGACTCTCAAACATTAACTCTCACAAAGAACCCTCTCCATGAGTGAATCCCCAAGAATAATTAAAAGCCCTAGCCTGATGGATGCCCTTATTCCAGTGGTTGTACTGATTAGCATGTTAGCGGGCACTGTTTATGTATTTGGTCTGGACTCTTTTGGCCCCAACCAGGTTGCTATGATTNTAGCCGCTGCAGTAGCGGCTATTATTGGCATAAAGAACGGTTTGACTTGGCAAGAGATTGAAAGTGGGATGATCGACACCATTAAAATGTCCCTCCAGGCAATTTTGATTTTGTTAACGGTCGGTTCATTGATTGGAGCATGGATCCTCTCAGGCACAGTGCCCAGTATGATTTACTATGGCGTAGCTCTGATGTCCCCAGACTATTTTTACCTGACGGCTTGTGTAGTCTGTGCGCTACTTGGCTTAAGTATTGGTAGTTCATGGACGGTAGCCGGGACACTCGGAGTGGGTCTAATGGGTATTGCCGCAGCTCTAGATCTATCCCTAGCCATTAGCGCTGGGGCTATTATCTCTGGAGCCTATTTTGGCGATAAATTATCTCCGTTATCGGAAACGACAAATCTTGCCGCCGCAGTAACCAATAATGATCTATTTGACCATATCCAGCACATGCTTTGGACCACAGTACCCGCCATGGTCATAACCCTAAGTGTATTTTTCTTTATGGGACTTGGAAATAGCTCTAGCGTTGTTATAGAAGACATTGTGAACTTACAGAATGCGATGAGAGAGTCTTTTACAATAAATCCGTTCATGCTTTTACCTCTTGTAATTTTACTCATAATGGCTATGAAAAAATTACCAGCTCTATCAACACTNATTTGTGGCACAGTAGTGGGTTGCGTTTTTGCGGCAGTTTTCCAATGGGACGCTGTTATCACTCTAGCCAGCGATCCTAGGCTGTCTGATGCTGCTGCAATTTTTAAAGGTTTGTTTAGTGCAATGTTCCTTGGATACAACTCAGTCACCGGCAACGAAGCTTTAGATACACTATTATCTAAAGGTGGTATGAGCAGCATGCTAACAACCATTGGACTAGTCATTAACGCTATGGCATTTGGTGGCGCTATGGCGCGCACCGGCTTGCTAGCGAGGCTGGTGGAGGCCGCTCTTAGCAGAGTAAAATCTGCAGGTGGGTTGATTACTGCTACCGTCGGAACCTGCATAGGTACGAACATCTTAGCGGCAGATCAATATCTGTCCGTTGTTCTTCCCGGGCAAATGTTTGTAGAGCCCTACAAAGAACACAAACTAAAATCTGTTAATCTATCAAGAACNCTTGANGACTCNGGNACNNTGACNTCCGCTTTGGTTCCTTGGAATACCTGTGGCGCTTACATGTCTGCAACCCTAGGTGTGAGTACCTTTGCCTATGCGCCCTTCGTTTTTTTCAACATCCTATGTCCAATTATCGCTATTATTTATGGGTTTTCACTCATTGCGGTACCTAGTATTGACGAAGAAAAGGCTTAGGAAAACTAACCGTGANAAANCCTTNTTAGNAGTGNNATGAAAAGAATATTTGTCTTTGTCATAACTCTTGTATTAGGAGCTGATTGCTTCTCATCCCAAAATGACAATAGAATTTTTGATGGAAAAAAAGCACTCGAACATATTAAAACTCAAGTTAGCTATGGTCCAAGAATTCCCTCTCACCCCACCGCCAAACAACATACTCTTGAATTTATTGAAGGTACCATTTCACCTCTTGCAACCAAAATGACAAGCCAAGAGTTCTCTGCTTACGGTTTAAAGGGAACTAATTTATGGGCCACGTTTGTCGGTAAAGATGCTAAAACCAATCGGCGTTTGATGATAGGTGCTCACTGGGATACTCGCCCCATATCAGACCAAGAAGCCCTTGAGCATAATCGGGATCAACCGACTTCAGGAGCCAATGATGGAGCTTCTGGCGTTGCAGTGATGCTTGAGCTAGCACGTGTATTTGCTATTTCCCCTCCCCNAATAACCGTTGATTTGGTTTTTTTCGACTTGGAAGACATGGGCAACATAAACCAACTTCCTTTTGCTATTGGTGCGAAACAATTTGTAAAACGAAATCCTTTTTATCGGCCAAGTGAAGGCGTTATCTTGGACATGGTTTGNGATAAGNANCTTTCCCTACCTNAAGAATTATATTCAAAGAGGCAGGCGCCAGAGTTAACTAATCGTTTGTGGGAAATAGCCAAAGAGCAAAAAGCATCGGTATTTTTAAATATAGATGGGTCCTTCGTGATGGATGATCATGTGCCATTCTTGGAGGCTGGAATACCCGTCGTGGATTTAATTCATTTCCCTTTCCCTGATTACTGGCATACTACAAGGGACACGGTAGACAAGTGCAGCGCTGATAGCTTACAACAGGTGGGAAATGTAATCTCAAGTCTTGTCTACGACAACAACTAACGCAGAATTATCTGCCTTTAATGTTTTGGAGCTCTTAAGTATGAAGATCACACTAAATATCCGAGCAGCAATAACAGCACTAGCAATGTTCACATTACCCTCTGACCTAGCGTTTTCAGCAAATGTTGATTTGGCGAAATCTATCCAAGCCGACTATGACAATCGCCTTGATGCTATGTTTAAGGATTTTCATGCGAATCCAGAGNTAAGTCTNGCCGAATTTGCTACGGCCAAAAANCTNGCNTCTACTTTGCGCTCTCATGGGTTTACTGTCACTGAAAATGTCGGTGGTACCGGCATTGTAGCTATNCTCAAAAATGGGNAAGGCCCTCTTGTCATGATGCGAGCCGACATGGACGGTTTGCCGGTCCCTGAGAAGTCTGGCCTAGCTTATGCCTCTAAAGCGACTCAGTTAGATCCTGTCACCGGCAAAANCTTTCCTACGATGCATGCCTGTGGCCATGATGTCCATATTACTAGCCTTGCGGGAACTGCAAAGCAAATGGTTGACAGGAAAGATCAATGGTCAGGCACTTTAATGCTAATTGGTCAGCCTGCCGAGGAGAGAGTCCTTGGCGCTCGAGCGATGATGGAAGATAACCTATGGAAACGATTTGGCAAGCCAGATTATGCCATGGCATTTCATGTATCCTCAGCTTTAGCCTCAGGAGTCATNAATGTAGTGGAAGGCTCGCCTTTTGCTGGTGCAGATACTGTNGATATTTATGTGCGCGGCATTGGTGCTCACGGTGCATCTCCTCATGCAGGAAAAGATCCCATCGTTTTGGGGAGTCAAATTGTTATGGCCCTGCAAACTTTAGTGTCAAGAGAACTCTCACCNCGGCAACCAGGCGTCGTCACTGTAGGTGCTTTTCATAGCGGCACTAAACACAATATTATTTCTGATTTAGCACACCTTCAGCTAACAGTGCGCAACACAAANACGAAAACTCGTGAAATTTTATTAACCGGTATTAAACGCATCGCAGAAAATCTAGGTCGAGCCGCTGGATTACCTGAAGATAAGCTTCCGGAGGTCGTCTATTCAGAAGAATCAACNCCGCCAACTATTAACAATGCTGAAATGGTCCGANGACTTAAAAAGGTCTGGAATGAGGGTTTGGGGGAACACAGGGTAACCAGCTACGGTGCTGAAGGCATGGGTGCAGAGGACTTCCCGTTCTTTACTACTGATCCAGAAGTCACAAGTGTCTATTTCTCTGTAGGNGGNACCAACCGTGACTATCTAAAAGCGGCCATGAATGGTACTGGGCCTGCAGTGCCATCACACCACAGCCCGATTTTTAAAATAGAACCTGAACCATCAGTNACTGCGGGCATCGAAGCTACGGTAATGGCCTTGCTAGATTTAATGGCACCAGCAAAGTAAATCTTAAATTACAGCACGCAGGGAATTTAGACAGAAGTCTACATTCTTCTGCGTGCTAGCATGACCCATAAGACCGATACGCCAAACTTTACCTGCTAACCCACCCAGTCCCGCACCGATCTCAAGATTGAACTCATTTAACAATCGAGTGCGCGCACCCGCATCATCAACTCCTTGAGGGATAGTGACCGCATTTAATTGAGGTAATCGATCTTTCTCAGAAACAATAAAATCGATTCCCATCTGCTCCAACCCAGCTCGCAATGCTAGATGATTCTTATGGTGCCGAGACCAAGCATGTTCCAGTCCCTCTTCTTGCACAATCACTAAAGATTCGTGCAAGCCATAAAGGCAATTCACTGGAGCTGTATGATGATAAGCACGCTTACCTTCTCCACCCCAATAGCCCATCACCAAGTTTAAATCTAAAAACCAACTCTGAACTTTGGTATGTCGTTGTTTAATTTTCTCAGCTGCGCGTTGACTAAAACTCACAGGTGATAANCCNGGCGAAGAGGATAGACATTTTTGGGATCCAGAATAAATCGCATCNATACCCCATTCATCTACCTTTAATGGNGTTCCCGCAAGGCTCGTTACTGCATCTACAATCGCTAAACAATCATGTTTATGCGCCAACTCAACTAACGTCTTGGCATCTGACTGAGCTCCAGTTGATGTTTCGGCATGGACGAATGCCAATAAACAGGCGTCCTTGTGGGCATTTAATGCCTCTTCAACTTTATTGGGATCAACAGCCGAGCCCCACTCATCCTGGACCATTACGGCTATCCCTCCGCAACGCTCAACGTTCTCCTTCATGCGTCCACCAAAAACGCCGTTCTGACAAACAATTACCTTATCTCCAGGTTCGACAAGATTAGCAAAACAACATTCCATTCCCGCTGATCCGGGCGCAGATACNGCAAATGTCAGCTCATTCTTTGTTTGGAAAACATATTGCAGTAACATTTTTGTCTCATCCATCATCGCCACAAATGCCGGGTCAAGATGTCCTATCGTGGGTCGCGCCATCGCATGTAAAACTCGATCACTAACGTCCGATGGCCCTGGGCCCATTAGGGTGCGTCGAGGCGGATGAAATGAAGTAATAGTCATAGATCTGTCCAAAAATTAGTTAACTTTATGGGTTTAAGAGATTCCCAACTTAGGCGGAATCAGCCACTACTCCGCTTGATTTAAGAGAGGCTATCGTNACTGCATCCAACCCTAGCCCCTCAAGGATCTCATCAGTATGTGAAGCCACTGGAGGACCAGGCCAATCAGTACCACCAGGTGTAGCATCAAGCTTAGGCATAATNGCNGGAATTTTNAGAGGTTCACCGTTAATTTCTACCTGCTCAAANAAGCCCCTCTGATTAAAATGTTCATCGTTGACCATATCTGCTGCACTGTANACTGGNCCACAGGGAACACGGTATTCTTCGAGNTTAGACATGGCGNTNTGTAANCTATGACTNAAACACCACTTNGCTAGAATCTGATCAAGCTCNGCTTCATGCTCAACTCGNTTNGAGTTGCTGTCATACTTGNTATCCTCAGNGATGTCACCTCTACCNACGGCCTTCATTAAGCGTGCAAAAATAGAATCTCCATTCCCACCAATGACTACAAATTTATCATCGGCACATTTATAAGTGTTGGTAGGCACAATTCCAGTTACAGTAGTGCCCGATGGTTGCCGAACAACTCCAGCTCCGTCATATTCAGGGATAACAGCCTCGAGAAGATTAAACATAGACTCGTAAAGCGCTACATCCACCACTTGACCGCCTGATTTCCCATCATGAACAGCCTGGTCTTTAGCCCGCAAAGCCATCAAGATCCCTATGACTGCATGCAATCCAGAAATCGTATCGCCAATACTCAAATTAGGCCGGACTGGTGCCTCTCCAGGATAACCATTAACAAAACGGAACCCACTAATAGCCTCACAGGCAGAGGCAAAGCCTGCCTTTTCTGAATAGGGTCCAGTCTGACCATAACCGGAAATACGTGCATAGATTAGGTTTGGGTTATCTGCCTGCAGACTGACCGGGTCGAGACCCCATTTTTCTAAAACCCCAGGGCGAAAGTTTTCAACCACTACATCTGCCGTTTTCATCAATTGCTTGACGAGATCTCTTCCCTCTTCTGTTTTTAAATCCAGAGAAATACACTTTTTGTTTCTACCTAGGCTTCTCCACCAAAGAGAGGTTCCATCCTTAACCTCTCTCCAATTTCGGATTGGGTCCCCACCTGGAGGCTCGATCTTAATCACTTCTGCACCAAAATATCCGAGCATGCACCCCGCAAAAGGTCCGGCTAAAAGCTGCCCTAGTTCTATAACTCGTAAGTTTTCCAGTGGTTTATTCATTGAATTGTGACGTGATTGTGCGTTTGTGATAATTTTACCATTAAAGTAAACGGTCCTAACATGGATTTTGTCGAAACAATGAAATTGAGCCTTCACACCCAGATCATTTTTCTCTTCGCTGTAGTTTTCAGTAGTTCTGTATTCTCAGCTGGTGATGCATTAATAGGGCAGATTACTCGAAGTGATCTCGAAAATAGTGCGCATAAAATTTGGTTCAATCAAAATTATGAGTCCCACGTTGTTGATATCGAAACAACAAAAAAAGCCGAGGCATTTTTGGCAGATGTCTCAATTACTATTTTCATGGGTACCTGGTGCCACGATAGTCAAAGAGAAGTTCCAGCACTACTCAAAGTATTGGATCAGATATCATTCAATCAAGATCAACTTAAAATCTTAGGCTTGTCTATGACAAAAGACACCCCGAAGAAACTTGAGCAAGGTTTTGATATTCGCCGAACACCCACCTTTGTTTTTTCAAGGAACGGAAAAGAGATCGGTCGCTATGTCGAGCGTCCACGGGTAGGTCTTGAGCAGGACCTATTGAAGATTGTTAGTGGTTCAGGTTACAGACACACTTATGCAGAATAGCCATTAAATGAGTGTGGGGCTTAGTCTACCAACAATAAAAGCCTCGACACCAACGAAAATCGACCCTTCTGTTATGTTGCAGAGCATCAGTGTTTTCTTCTTGCGCTCTTATAGATTTAAGCGTCAGACGACATCCACCGTACGCCTCAGTATCCTCGGTAAAACCGAAAGAGAGGCACTCCTCATGATCAGCCTTATCAATTGCTGCCTTTCGCGCTTCAATAACCTCTGTAGACGCACAGGAGGTCAACGCAAGCACCATTAATAAAGTTAAAATATTTTTCACCGAAAACTCCAAATTATTCAACAAATCTTATTGCTAAAAGCCTGTTCAACATTGAAAGAACTCTAGATCAAACGCAAAAATTCCGTTAGGCCGCAATTACTATTACAAATTTCGATGGTACATGCAAACAACTGAATAGCATTTAGCACAAATGAGGGTTTTATTTAGTTCTCACTCTGGGCATCTGTTAAAGTCTTAGATACATGCATAGTTAGCGCAGAGTTAAAGTCGTCAATTCCCGCGTTTAAAACAGATTAAAACGGAATAATTAACCATGAAGGAAAGTAAAACAGCTAATAAGAATCTTCCCTTTCTCATTGCTGTACTAACTACAGTCGTTCTCTGTCTAATCTGGTATTGGGTGATAATAAAACAAGATACTACCGTGGAAGATAACTTTGATTTTCTGCTGACTCCCGGTGATGACTTCTCTGAAAAAATCTCACAAGGTCTTAATAAGAAGATCCACGGGGATGCAAACCTCGACAACCCAGACTCTGATTTACCTACTGATGACTTAGCGATGCAAGCCAAACTAAGGGGCCTCATTCGCGGGTTAGGCCAAAATAGATTACCTACAGATGAAGAACTAAACCGTTTTTATGAGAAAAACAAACGTAATTATGGTGGGGGCTCTGAACTAAGCTTTTTATATCGCTCTTTCTACAGCAGGCAATATGGAGGCCAAGCAACAGAAATAGCAAGGCAAGCTCTGGAGGATAAGGTCGTTGACGGTGACCCTTTAACGAGGCGTGAAAGATTACCTAAAGATGGTTATTTTTCAGGATTTTACGAGTGGGCTAATGACAAGGACTCTAGTCTTTACGCAGAATTTGGTGCTGGTTTTGGAGAGAAGATACTCGCTTTAATAGAGAAAAATGACTCCACTGAACTACCCTGTTGGGATGGACCAATCGGAGGGAAGCTAGGAGGCTACTTGATCTGCGTAAAACAGCATATCCGTGAGCCCTTCCCAGCATTGAATACCATAAGAGACGAAGTGATCAATGATTGGCGTCTGGCGGAGTCTAGAAAGTCATCAAAAGACTCTAACTGATTAGCTCAGTAACTCCTCGAAAAATGCTTTTAGCCCTTCAGGGCCAGAGTCTTCCCATGTCTGCAATGCCGCGGTGCCAACAATCGCTAGATCTGCTGCTCCGCGAAGAAAATCCATATCGGCTTTGCTGCTAATCCCAAATCCTACACCTATTGGCACATCGGTGTGTTTGCGGCAGCGATTGATTAATCTTATGACATCGTCACCAAGATTAGTTTTCGACCCAGTGACTCCTTTGCGAGCCACTGCATAGACCATGCCTCGACTTGCCTGCCCCAACTTTTCAAGCCTTTTATCACTACTTGTTGGAGTCATTAAAATAATGGGTTCAATACCCGCTCTCTCTGAAAGAGCATGTAAATTAGCCGATTCCTCGATCGGTAGGTCAGGGAGAATGTAACCAACCCCACCCGCTTCTTTAATTCGCTCTACGAAAGTAGCTTCACCCATTCGAAAGGCGGTATT
Organism: Porticoccaceae bacterium; assembly: GCA_002685195.1. GTDB lineage: Bacteria > Pseudomonadota > Gammaproteobacteria > Pseudomonadales > Porticoccaceae > HTCC2207. The sequence goes on along the minus strand of NYWV01000021.1, from coordinate 9,472 downwards.
GTAATATCCCATCATTAATATCTTGAATGAAAATTTAGCGCTTGCCTCGGCCATAAACTCAAAGCATTGGTCAACTGTGGTTCCTGACTTGAGGGACTGTTCATTCGCTTTAACAAACAACGGACCATCTGCGCTAGGTTCTGAAAATGGGAATTGTAACTCCACCAGATCGACACCAGCCTCCGCCATAATTTCTAATTCCTGCATGTTATCCTCAAAAGAGGGATAGCCACAGACCACATGAGCCATGACGAGTAAGTCTTTTTGCTCTTTGCGTTCAGCAATATAATCCTGGAGCCCCATTAGCTTTCCTCCGATCGATATTGATCAGCCTTTCCACCAATAAAGGTTTTCCATTTAGAATCATCCAAGGCATCTGCAATAGTAAAGATATCCTTGTCGCCGCGGCCTGACTGATTAATCAAAATAACTTCATCTTTTCCCATCGTGGGCGCTTCTTTAATCGCGGTAACAAAAGCATGGGTGCTTTCAAGCGCGGGGATCAGCCCTTCGGTACGCATAGTCAACTTGAGGGCTTCTTTTACTTCACTGTCTGTAGCTGCCTCAAAGCGTACTTTCCCCTGCTCCCATAGATAAGAAAAAATAGGATTGATCCCTATATAGTCCAGTCCAGCAGCCACCGAATGGGTCTCATTCATATTACCCTGCTCATTTTGTAAAAAATAAGTCTTGTACCCTTGGGCAACTCCCACAGACGCATCGTCATAGGCCAATCTCGCTGAGTGCATGTAAGAACCAACACCATGGCCTCCAGCCTCGCAACCCACTAATTCAACGCTATCATCATCAAAGAAACCTTGAAATATACCCATAGCATTAGAACCACCGCCCACACAGGCGAAGACACGATCAGGCAGTTTTCCAGCTTGCTTTAAAATTTGCTCACGGGCTTCCATACCAATTATTGATTGAAACCAACTCACCATTTCAGGAAAGGGATGTGGTCCGCACGCAGTCCCCAGAATATAATGCGTATCCGCCATATTAGTAACCCAATCACGCATACATTCGTTAACTGCATCTTTTAGAGTCTTTTGCCCATCTTCCACTGCTATAACTTCAGCCCCCAGATTTTCCATCCAGAACACGTTGGGACGCTGTCTAGCCACATCAACTGCGCCCATGTAAATTTTACAGTCATAGCCAAATTTAGCCGCCATAGTTGCGGTAGCAAAACCGTGCTGACCAGCACCGGTTTCTGCGATAACACGACTTTTGCCAAGTCGCTGACAAAGTAACCCTTGCCCCATGACATTATTAATCTTGTGGGAGCCAGTGTGATTAAGATCATCGCGCTTTACATAAATTTGTGCGCCCCCAAGTTTCGCCGACAAGTTCTCAAGATACGTAATTGGAGTAGGACGGCCAGAATAACTTTGAAGTAAGGCAACATAATCTTGCCAAAATTTTGGATCTGCTTTGCATTCACGAAAGCACTCAAGCAATTCTTCAATTGTTGCTTGTAGAATTTCCGGCAGGAAAACACCACCGTACTCCCCATAGTAGCCTTCTCGGCCATCGGAGAAATCGAAAATATCCATTACAAAACCTCAGCAGATTTAAGCAGCAGTTTATTTGACCACCACTTTTTGTTGAAAAGACGCGTTACCATTTTATCCAAGTCGCAGACAACTCACAACGATACTTACTCTTTAGAGACAGAAAAGGCTCAAGCCAATTGCGTCACCCTTGTGACCATTTTCACGATGTTAGTCAGCAATTGAACGTAGCCCAGTAGCAGTAGGTAATGGGGCGATTTATCCACAAGTTTTTCAAGTACTTATAAAGATAAAAATAGATAAAAAACGGAAATAAACACAATATGTAGTAGATTAAAGCTTGCAAGACACACAATGTAGGATAAACTTCGTATTCAGATCGAGGATTAGATCTGGGGGATTTTCTGAAATAATACAAATCTGGATGGGCATTATAGCTGCCCATCGGGCATTCTGTACGGCAAGAGTTGGCCAAGAACAAAAGGGTAAAAAATGAGCGCTCCAAAACTAAAAACTATAAAGCCTGCTAAAAAAGCAGCTGAAATTTTGATGCAAGATGCTTCTTTGGATATTTGGGATAAAAAATATCGTTTAAAAGACAAAGAATCAAATCCAGTTGATGCTGATATTAATGCTACCTACATGAGAGTTGCTAAGGCTTTATCTGATGTAGAAGAAGAATCTAAGCGAGAATTGTGGCAAGAGCGATTTGTTTGGGCTTTGCAACATGGGGCGATCCCAGCAGGTCGTATTATTTCTAATGCCGGCGCACAAGCTTACAAACCTGCTACATCGACAATTAACTGCACAGTTTCAGGAATCGTTCCTGACTCGATGCTCGGAATTCTAGAACGCAACCTAGAGGCAGGCCTGACTTTAAAAGCGGGCTGCGGTATCGGTTATGAGTTTTCAACTCTGCGACCCAAAGGAGCCTATGTCTCTGGCGCAGGAGCCTACACCTCAGGTCCTCTCTCGTTCATGGATATCTATGACAAGATGTGCTTCACGGTCTCCTCTGCAGGGGGTCGTCGAGGTGCTCAAATGGCTACCTTTGATGTAAGTCATCCAGACGTTTTTGATTTTGTTAAAGCCAAACGAGAAGATGGCCGGTTACGTCAATTTAATCTGTCATTGTTAATTACTGAAGAGTTTATTGAAGCGGTTAGAAACGATGGGAGCTGGGATCTTACCTTCCCAATTAGCGCCAAAGAAATTGACGGCGGTTTTGATCTTAAAGGTGACAATGTAATCTGGAAGCATTTCCCAACCACAGAGGGCTATGTGACCAACGATCAAGGTCTAGTAGCTTGCCGCATTTATGAAACGATCAGAGCCCAGAAGCTTTGGAATGCGATTATGTCTTCAACCTATGACTACGCTGAACCTGGTTTTATTTTGATTGATCAAGTTAATAAAAATAATAATAACTGGTTCTGCGAGGATATTCGTGCCACAAACCCTTGCGGCGAACAGCCATTACCCCCTTACGGTAGCTGTTTGCTTGGCTCGGTAAATTTAACCAAATTTGTTCGCAATCCATTCACCGAAGATGCCTTCTTTGACTGGGATGAGTATGCTGAAGTTGTCAGTATCTTCACGCGAATGCTGGATAATGTTGTAGACATCAATGGACTCCCCCTTGAAGGTCAACGAAAAGAAATTGAATATAAACGACGTCATGGTATGGGGTTCTTAGGTCTTGGCTCCACGATTACTATGCTCTGCATGAAATACGGCGATAACGATTCTCTCGAGTTTACCGAGCGGGTAGCACGAGATATGGCTGTTTCTGGTCTAACCGCCGGCTTAGAGTTAGCTCGTGAAAAAGGCCCAGCTCCAATTATGGAAGACGAGTTTGCTGTAGATGCAGCACTTTTATTCAAACAGCCAGATCTTGCAAAAGACGGTATTAAAGTTGGCGGCAAGATTAAAGGGAAGGTTCTGCTAGGTAAGTACAGTCGTTATATGCAAGAAGTAGCTAAAGTTGCACCAGAACTCATTGATTCTATTGTTGAAGAGGGCTGTCGTTTCAGCCATCACTCATCAATTGCGCCGACCGGCACCATATCACTTTCGTTGGCTAACAACGTCAGTAACGGTATTGAGCCAAGTTTTGCCCATCACTATTCACGCAATGTAATTCGCGAAGGGAAGAAGTCAAAAGAGAAAGTTGATGTGTTCTCCTACGAATTATTAGCCTATCGGACATTAGTTAACCCAAAGGCAATGCCATTTGGTACAGATGAATCAGAGATGCTACCAGACTACTTTGTGAGCTCTGAGAACATAGCCCCCAAAGCTCACGTTGATATTCAAGCTGCTGCACAAAAATGGGTAGACTCTTCTATTTCAAAAACGATAAATGTGCCCACAGACTGTGAATACGAAGAATTCAAAGATATCTACTTATATGCCGCCGAAAAAGGTCTGAAAGGTTGTACTACATTCCGCTTTAATCCTGAGGCCTTCCAAGGTGTGCTGGTTAAAGAGAGTGATCTAGAGAACACAACTTACAGCTTTACCTTAGAAGACGGTTCTACCGTAGAGTTCAAGGGTAACGAGGAGGTTGAGTATGATGGAGAGACCCATACTGCTGCTAACCTTTTTGATGCTTTAAAAGAAGGCTACTACGGTAAATTCTAATAATACTAAATTAAAAACCGCAGAGTACTGCGAGGGAAAAGATGAACAAGAAAATTGAAAAGAAAATCGTCGGTTATAAGGTTGTCTCTGAAGACCAAGAGGCTGCTGTAGAAGCTCAGCCCAATGTGGAGAGTAATATCATCCAGATGCACGAAAAAGTTTCTCGTCCGGAAGCTCTTGCTGGCAGCACTTATAAAATAAAAACACCTATGTCAGACCACGCTATGTACTTGACCATCAATGACATTATTTTAAACGAAGGCACTGATCATGAATTGCGTCGCCCCTTTGAAATCTTTCTTAATTCCAAGAACATGGATCAATACCAGTGGATTTCGGCTCTAACACGAGTTATTTCGGCGGTATTTCGAAAAGGTGGAGACTGCACATTCCTGGTTGAAGAGCTAAAAGCCATATTTGACCCTCAAGGCGGCTACTTTAAGTCAGGCGGACGTTTTATGCCCTCGCTAGTGGCTGAAATAGGCTGGGCCATCGAGGACCATCTTCAAAAGATTGGGATGATGACGAAAGTTGAAATTCCAGAGCATCAGCAGAAGATTATGGATGAAAAACGTGCTGACTTTGAGCAGGCAACAGCCGCTCTGGAAGAGGCAGCCGACTTTCCACCAAATGCTGAAGTGTGCAGAAAATGTAGTGTGAAAGCAGTTATATTAATGGATGGTTGCATGACCTGTTTAAACTGTGGCGACTCAAAGTGCGGCTGATGACTAGCAACTAGCTAAAAAGCGGCTACCAAGCCGCTTTTTTTATGCCTAGGGAACCGACTAATTGAGAAAGAGTTTTATAAGATTAAAGATTCCTAAAGCGGCTACTGTAATCACCACCATACCGCCTACCACATTAGCTTTCCAGGTATTGCGATGGTCTCCAAGCAAATNACCGCGATTCATNATAATCAGCAAGAAAACCGCNACAANCGGNAGCAANAAACCNTTNGCGGCCTGAGCGAANAATATGGCCGCNATGGGCTTAGTNCCAATTGCAGCAAAGGTAGTGCCAATGATTAAAACAGTTAGCCAAACAGCCTGAAAACGACGATTGGTATAATCAGCCGGCCATCCCATGGCACCNCTGACTGCATAGGCCGCAGCTAAAGGCGCTGTGATTGCGCTGGTTAATCCCGCAGCCACCAAGCCAAAGGCAAAGAACAAGTTAGCCGAAGTACCTAATATTGGCTCCAGTTGAGTCGCGATTGACGTTGAAGAAAATTCTCGGCCAGTGTCAAAAAAAGCAACTGCAGAGGTACTCATCACCGCTAGTGTAATTAAACCACCAAGGCCAATGGATACAATTGTATCTGTACGGGATTCTGACAAGGCTATATCAAGATCAACGCCNCGCCATTTCTCTTGCACCAGATTAGAGTGCAAAAACAAATTGTAAGGTACTACTGTGGTACCAATTAGAGCAATCACAGTTAGCATTGAGCCAGTAGGCAGAGATGGCACTAAAAGNCCTTTAACGAGCCCTGAATAATCAACATCGATCGCTATCATCGTAACTACAAAAACGCAGCTCATGATAAGAACCAAAATAATAAGAATAGGCTCCAATAGCTTATATCCGCTACTGCCAAGTAACNCACTCGCAATCACCCCAAGCACTACAGCACAAACTGGCGCTGATAAATCAGTAATCGATTGCAGGCCAAGCGCTGCTCCTGAGATATTGCCCGCCTCATAGGCCGCATTGCCGATACCAATTGCAGCCACCACTNATGCTACTGCCGCTCGGTTGACGGTTGGATGATTGAAGGTTGTGCGTAATGCTTGTGCTAGACCCGAGGAAGAAACTAAACCCAATCGGGCCGCCATTTCCTGTAAAACCACGGTGGCTATTAAAGAAAACAATAAAGCCCACAACAAGACAAAACCGAAGTTAGCACCGGCAACACTTGCAGTAGCAATACTACCTGGCCCAATAAAGGCCGCCGTGACTAATAAGCCTGGCCCAAAACGCCGCACATTAATCTCCTGAAGTCATGAGGTTACTTTACTGGGATTAAACTACCGGTTTTAACGTCAAAAATAAAACCATAGATATTAATATGGCTCGGTACTAATGGGTGATTTTTAATCTTCTTCATGTCTCCACTCACACTTTCTTGGAGATCACTAATAGTATGCCAATGTATTGACTTGCCAGCATCCGAGCCCGCTTTAGTATTATCAGATGTTACTCTATCGGGATTTTTCCAAACACCGTCTTCAAAAATCGACGTTTCTAAATCTCCCTCCAGTAATTCACCAATAATTTCGTCGTTCAAGGTAGCCATGCCACATTGAGTATGGTGAATAACAAACCAATCCAAGGTTCCCAAAAATTTATGAGAAATAATCAACGANCGAATAGCATCATCTGTAGCTCGCCCCCCAGCATTGCGAATTATATGAGCCTCCCCTTCCTTTAAACCGGCAAATTCATAGGGATTCATCCTGCAATCCATACATGTCAAAATAGAAATACGTTTAACAGGTTTAGCGTCAAGGTCAGATTTGTCGAACTTCTGTTCGTAACTCTTATTTGCGGCAATTAAATTCGCTAAGCTGTCTCTATCTTCCGGCATATCGTTGATTCTCCCTTAAAGGCTTACCAGCCTAATTTGTTCATCGATCTTTATATAAATTAAGAACTCTTTGAGCCGCAACCGTCGCTGGCAACTCTCCTGCGAGCACAGCAGACTCGATATCAGGCACTAAAGATCTTATTCTTTCATCAGCTTTTAGATCTGCAACAAGAGATTCGGTCATTTCGCTCCACATCCATGCCTTTGCCTGTTCAGCTCGACGCTGCTGCAATTGACCGGTCTCAGACAATATCTTTTTGAAGGCATCAACCTGGCCCCATACCTCAACGATACCCTCATCATTAATTGAAGAGCAGGACATCACTGGCGTTTGCCAATCATCAAATCGTGAAGCTAAAAATTGAACGGCCGATCGATAATCACCCATGGTTCGAGCAGCCAATGCTACTTGATCACCATCTGCCTTATTGACTAAGATCAGATCAGCAAGCTCCATAATTCCTCGTTTAATGCCTTGCAGCTCGTCACCGCCGGCAGGCAGGAGAAGTAACAAAAACATATCTGTCATATCAGCTACAGTCGTTTCTGACTGCCCAACACCCACGGTTTCAACCAATATAATATCAAATCCAGCGGCTTCACAAAGTAACATAGACTCTCTTGTTCTCCGAGCCACTCCGCCTAGAGTACTACCCGCCGGAGACGGTCTGACAAAAGCTTTCTCAGCAAAGGCTAAAGTTTCCATGCGCGTCTTNTCGCCCAGAATCGAGCCCCCTGTGACTGCTGAAGAGGGATCTACAGCCAATACTGCCACCGAATGCCCAAGTTTAATTAAGTGAGACCCTAAGACTTCAATAAAGGTTGATTTACCAACTCCTGGTGCACCTGAAATACCAATTCGAATGGAGTTACCTGCATCAGGGATAAGAGTCTCCAAAAGTTCAGCCGTCTGCTGCCGATGATCATCACGGGTTGACTCTGCCAACGTAATCGCCTTTGCCAGCGCCCGACGATCGCCTTGTCTAACTTGGTCTNCTAATGTCTTTGTCGCCTGAGTCATCTAAACTATCTCTACTTAAACTCTAAAATAATTTGGTCTACCGCTAAGCTGTCACCCTGTTGAGCCTGAACGTTACCTACAATACCATCTTGTGTCGCACGCAAGCTATTTTCCATTTTCATTGCTTCAACTACCGCTAACTCTTCACCCTCTTTAACCTCTTGGCCCTCATTGACCGACAGTTTGACTAGTAATCCGGGCATCGGAGAGAGCAAAAATTTAGACATGTCCACGGGCGGTTTAAACAGCATATGCTTCATTAAATCGGCCGCTCTTGGGGATATCACCCGAGCATTGATTTCTGCGCCTCGATAAAATAGTCGATATCCTGATGCTGCAGGTTCNACTTGTACTGAAACACTNACATCGTTAATCACCGCCTTGAATAATGGATCTCCAAGACTCCACTGAGTAACAATATGATAATCCTGCCCATCAAGCTCAACTAAATAGCCAGTATCGGTGAGACTCACCTGCACCGACCGGTATTGATCTGCGATGGCAACAATCCAATCATTCGANGGTTCAACTTCGTGACCCTCTAGCTGATCAGACAATANTCCAGCTCGCTCNCAATCCAANTGATGGACCGACGCTGCTACGACAACTGCAATTGCTGGATCATCTTGAACAACTAAATCAGCATGAAATCCATCAGGGAATTCATCAGCAATAAAATTAGTAGTAAGGTCTCCCTTAACGAAACGAGGGTGAACCATTAGTGCGTTAAGAAAACTAATATTGTGATTGACCCCGCGTATATAGTAATTATCTAGAGCATCTACCATGCGAGTAATTGACTGAGAGCGATCATCACCATAGGTGATTAACTTGGCAATCATGGGATCGTAAAACATTGATACTTCACCGCCCTCATAGACACCACTATCTACCCTAACCCCTTCACCCTGAGGCGGAGTGTACTTAACCAATCGACCCGTGGAGGGAAGAAAGTTGCGGAATGGATCTTCGGCGTAAACCCGCGCCTCCATCGCCCAGCCAGACAAGGTAACATCCTTCTGAGCCAGCGGTAATTTCTCACCTGCTGCAACCCTAATCATTAGTTCTACGAGATCTTGACCAGTGACCAACTCAGTCACGGGGTGCTCTACCTGTAGTCGAGTATTCATTTCGAGGAAATAGAAATTCATGTCCGCATCAGCGATAAATTCAACTGTGCCCGCTGACTCATAGTCCACGGCTCTAGCAAGGGCGCAACTCTGCTCTCCCATCTTCTTTCGAGTCGCTTTATTTAGGAAGGGAGATGGCGCTTCTTCTATGACTTTCTGATGCCTGCGCTGAATAGAGCATTCTCTCTCACCCAGATAAATAACATTACCATGGCTATCTGCCATTACCTGGATTTCAATATGTCTGGGTTGCTGTATATATTTTTCTATAAAAATACGCGTGTCACCAAAACTCGATCTCGCTTCATTTGTTGCCCGTTCAAAGCCATCTCGACACTCACTTTCATTCATGGCCACTCGCATACCCTTGCCTCCGCCACCTGCTGAGGCTTTCAGCATGACTGGGTAACCAATCTCAGCACTAATTTCTATGGCATGATCAGCATCACGAACCACATCGGTGTAACCTGGAATTGTATTAACACCTGCTTTCTCAGCGATGAGTTTTGATGTGATTTTATCTCCCATTGACTCTATGGCTTTTTTGCCTGGCCCAATAAAAGCAATTCCA
>NYWV01000020.1 GCA_002685195.1 Porticoccaceae bacterium | reverse complement strand
AACACTGTACTCAGCGAAATGGAAAATACTGGCTGCTAAAACTGCATCAGCTTTGCCCAATGTAATTCCGTCAGCTAAATGTTGCAACGTTCCAACTCCGCCGGAGGCAATCACAGGCACGGAAACAGAGTCACTAACAGAAGCTGTAAGATCAAGATCAAATCCGTTTTTAGTACCATCACGATCCATACTGGTGAGTAGTATTTCACCGGCACCCAGATTAGTCATCTTTTCAGCCCACGCTATCGCATCTATTCCCGTTGGTTTTCGCCCTCCATGGGTGAAGATCTCCCAACGACTCGACTCACTCCCTTCCACTTGCTTGGCATCAATAGCGACCACAATGCATTGACTACCGAAACGTTGCGCTGCTTCAGCAACAAACTCAGGATTAGAGATTGCCGCAGAATTTATTGCGACCTTATCTGCCCCAGCATTGAGTAAATTGCGAATATCATGCATTTCACGAACTCCACCACCAACTGTCAACGGAATAAACACCTGGCCAGCCATTCGCTCAACAGTATGCAGCGTGGTATCTCGTCCTTCATGACTAGCAGTGATATCAAGAAATGTTATTTCATCGGCACCCTGCTGATTGTAACGACGCGCCACCTCAACTGGATCTCCAGCATCTCGAATATCAACAAACTGAACACCCTTAACAACTCGGCCTTTATTCACATCAAGACACGGAATTATCCTCTTGGAAAGCCCGCGACTCACTCGCTTTTGCTCTTTAAAAAATGGCCCAATTTGCCCGCTTTAGTAGACAAATATTGAGCATTATGAGGATTACTATCTGTCTGAATGGGCTTGCGCTCTGCAATCTCAAAACCAAGATCTTCTAGGGCTTTAATTTTTCGCGGGTTGTTGGTCATTAGATATAACTTCTTTGCTCCAAGATGATTTAGCATGGGCGCACAGATAGCGTAGTCTCTTAAGTCAGCTCCAAACCCAAGTCTTTCATTGGCTTCCACCGTGTCGGCTCCCGCATCCTGAAGATTATAAGCCCGAATTTTATTCACTAAACCGATACCACGACCTTCTTGGCGAAGATACAAAACCGCCCCGCGACCCTGCTGCGAAATGCGCCTCAGAGCTTCATTTAATTGTTCTCCACAATCGCACCGGAGACTACCCAGCGCATCACCGGTCAGACACTCTGAGTGGATACGTATTAGTAAGGGTTTATCGGAGCCACAGTCGCCCATTGTAATGGCAATGTGCTCCTTGCCTTTGAAAGGGTCTTCAAAGCCATGGATATCAAAANTACCCCAACGAGTAGGCAACTTTGACGATTCGATAAANCGAAGCACTGACAGTAACTCCAATATTTAAAAGGGCTGANCACCGCATTGTACAGCCAACATGGCTNTAATACAGGNTTTTTCAAANTTGCTAGCTNACTGATGCCAAGCTTGATTGTCGCTTTTCGTCTGANAAATAACCAAGNAATTTACTGANTGAAATTGCAATCACNGCTATNACNAGTANTCCTGCCAATANGTTAGCGGCTNATAGAGACAANANAGNCAAAAAAGCTAACGAATAAGTAACANCAATCCCGAGTAANAGTAAGAAAATCGCACTAACAAATTGATGATTNGTCTCCACCACNAAATATAAACAAGGAATTAGGACTAGCGTAATTGTAGACGCGAATAGTATGCCAAAGCTCAGAGATAAAGCCATTGGAATAACAAACTGGGCCTGAACGCTAGTCTCAAAAAGTAAAGGTAGCAAACCGACAAAGGTCGTCAGAGTTGTGAGCAGAATTGCCCGGAAACGTTTTTTCCCCGCGCTGACAATTGCGTCCTCAAGTGACAAATTGTATTTCCTACCGCGATTAGCAAATTCAACTAAAATCAAACTATCGTTAACCACTACCCCAGCCAAAGCGATGATACCAAAGACTGAGAGAATATTGATTGAGACGCTGAATACCATATGGCCTATNACCGCTCCGATGAATCCAAAGGGAATGACTGACATAATTACAACTGGCTGGATATAGGACCGCAAGGGGACTGCAAGCAATCCATAGATCATAAACAAAGCTGCTAAAAAGCCTACAGCCATTTTCCCATAGTATTCGTTTTGCTCTTGTGTGCCCCCACTNAATCTAAAACTAACACTTGGGTATCTCTCCAGTAGCTGAGGTACAAAATTCGTTGTCACGTCCTTTACAACATCACCGCTTTGAATTTTATCAGCCTCTACCTCAGCTGTTACTGTGACCGTTCTCTTGCGATCGAGCCTATCAATAGCAGTAAGGCCTACTCCAAGAGAGATTTCCGCAACCTCTCCTATTGCTACAGCTTCTCCATTGCCCGCTCGAATATGCATGTTTTCTAAGGTCAAAATAGATCGCCGCTCATCATAGGGGTAACGGACCATGACTTTCACTGTATCCGAGTCTCTTTGAATACGCTGAGCCTCTTCTCCATAAAATGCTTGGCGAACTTGCCTAGCAACGTCAGAAAGCGTTATCCCTATTTGACTCGCGTAGGGTTTCAAATTAATTAATACCTCTTTGCTACCTGAGCCCTGTGAATTGTAGATATCATAAACCCCGGGGAAAGTACTGAGCTCCTGTTGTAAGTCCATACCTGCAAGAGTCAACTCTTCGGGATCTGAACCAGACAGAGACAAACTGATCTTTGCGCCAGAGGGGCCTTGTCCGGAGGAATATTTCTGCTTCCTTACATCTGGAAGCAACCCGACTTCATCACGCCACAGTCTCTCGATTTCCGTAGCACTTAACGTGCGAAACTCAGACCGAGTAAGCACCACTCTGAAGTTAGCTGTGACATCACTAATGACAAAAAATGCGACATTCTCAACCAATCCAGTCTCACCTGGATTTTCTAGTCGATATTTTTCATCAACGGCAAAGATCGCATCCTCGACTACGGCAATCGTATCAAGCATGCTCTCCACCGAGGCCCCATCTTGCATGATAATTTCAGCTTGTACACCGTCTCCGGGAACCATCGGAAAGAATTCGAAACGGGCAATCCCTGAACCAACGGCGCCTAGAGCAATGATGAGCGCACCTAAAAATCCTGCTAATGTGATGTATCGATTTCGTAATGCTCGTCTTAACCAAACCCCATAAATATTATCTATGAAGTATTTGAGCCCTTGAGAAACCTTGCTCTGAATACCCCTTACAACAGATAAACTTTCATTAGCAGGTTGGCCAAACTTCAGCCCAACTAAGTGAGCTGGAAGAATCAATTTCGATTCGATCAATGAAAACGTCAGGCAAAGAATAACCACAATACCTATTGCGGAAGTAATTCCGCCAAAACTTCCCCCAATGAAAATAATCGGAAAGAACGCCGCCATGGTAGTGAGAACCCCGATCGTGGAGGGAATAGCCACTCTCTGAGCACCGGCAACAACAGTCTCAACTGAAGCTTCGTATCCGCCATCTGGAATCTCACCAGCGTCCCGCTTTTGCTGAAAGTCTGATTTCGCCTCGCTGAAAACACTCTCACCAATGACAATAGCATCATCCACCACTATTCCCAGAACCATGATAAATGCGAAGAGGCTTAGAACATTGACAGTTACAGCAGCCATTGGCATCAACCAAAATGCACCAGCAAAACTGACTGGAATTCCAAGAATAACCCAGAAAGCGACCTTTAAATTTAGAAATAATCCTAAAACCAGGGCAACTAAAATCCCGCCTAACACAAGGTTTTCTGACATCATGTCAAGACGACCTTGAAGGTCGTATGCTAGATCATTAAATGTAGTGATGCTCAAACCTTTAGGAAGCGTATCCCGTTTCTTGTCGACGTATCGATGAACCGCCTCGCTGATCTCAAGCACGTTCTGCCCTTCAAGGGAAGATATTGCGAGGGTAACCGCGGTTTCACGATCGAAATGGTTAAGAAAAATCGTATCTGTAAATCCGTCCCTTACTTCGGCGACATCCGATAATAAAAGTTGAGTTCCATCCACCTGACTTCTCAGGACAATATTTTCAAAATCTTGGCCTACGTATGCCTTACCCTCAGTTCTAATCAGCACATTACCTGCTTCCGAACGAATAATTCCGGCAGGTAAATCCAGTGAAGAGACTCTGACCGCGTTTGCTACTTCACTTAGCGTCAGATTGAGTTCGCGAAGCCTGTCTTCCTTAACTTCAATCGATATTTCATATGTTCCAGCCCCATAGAGATTTAGATCTTTTACTTCCGGAAGTGCCAGAACCTCATCATAAACTTGATCTCCTAAAGCCTTCCTCTCTGGTTTTGTTAACTCACCATAAACAACAACTCCAATGGCCCAAATGTTACCATCAAGTTTTTTAATCGTTGGTTTTTCCATGTCATCAGGTAAATCAACAATGCTATCAATCCGATTTTCAACTTGTGTCAGAACATCATTAATATCTTCACTTGCCTCAATCTCAAGATAGATCCTTCCATAGTCTCGATCCGCTCCGGAGGTAATCTTTTTGATGCCCTGTAGGCCCTCTAAAACCGACTCCATCGGAAGTATTACGCCTTTTTCAACTTCAACCGGAGCAGCCCCAGGATACGGAACGCTAATACTTATCATATTGCGTTCTGAACGCGGAAACATTTCTTTGCTGATCGTAGCTAAGGAGATGGCGCCGGCAAAAAAGACCAAAACCATCACTAAGTTTGCTGCCACGGGATTGCGACTGAACCATGAAATCAGACCTTTAGAATTCACATTCATAGCGATCCATCCCGAATTGTTGAGGAGTTTCTCAATAATAATTTGAGGCCCTCAATCGGCGTTCCTAAAGCACTAGTAATAACCTGAACGCCGTCATTCAAGCCTGTCACATAGTAAAAAGAATCATCACTAAAAATGACATCTACAGCTCGAATGTTCATTCTTGTTTGAGAGTCGACTGTCGCAACTTTTGATCCCTGCAAAAGGGCACTACGTGGAAGCTCAAATACATCCTCCAGAACCTTGCCTTTGAGTTTGGCTGTTACGAAAGTGCCCACCAGTAAAGGTGGAGAAACGCTATCTCCAGAGCCGCTGATACCGTAGGGATCGGACATCCTAGCTACAAGATATTGAGATCGATTGATTTCATTAACGACACCTTCAGACCTAACCACTTCAGCAACCCACTCCCTTTGCTTTCCATTAACCGAACCACTGAGAGTGACCATGCTCTCGCTGGGGATCCCTTTAAACGTCAGAGCATCCATTCGTGCAAGATCTCTTTCAGTCAAAGGCAATCTAACTTCTACAAAGTCAATGGCAAAAGTTTCGCCTAGTCGCGAGCCCGTTGTCACATATTGCCCTACGTCAGCACCTTTAGACGCAACCATTCCTGCGTAAGGAGCCCTAATTTTAGTCTTCCCGAGTTTTAGCTTTGCTCGTTTCACTTCTGCTTTCGACTGTAGAATATTTGCTTCCGCTTCAGCTAGATACGGCTTTCTTAAAGCCAAAATCGGCGCTTCTGATTGGGGCCGACCGGTCATTTGCCACTCTTTTGCCGCTTGTATAGCTCTGGCTTTCTCCAATTCAAGCTTAGCATTCGCACTGATAAGCTGAGCTTCAGCCCGCTGAAGAGCCACCTCATAGTCGGTTGGGTCAAGGCTCAACAGAACGTCCCCAGCACCGAATGTGCCACCTACAATAAACTGCTCAGATACCTCAAGAACTGCCCCTGAAACTTCTGAAATAAGAGATGTGCGCGTGCGCGGTTGCACGATACCCTGGGATTCAACCTCCAAAGTCACGCTAGTGCTTTTGAGGATTTGGGTTTTAACTGCAAGCGCAGCTTCAGGAGCTGCGGCCTTGACCGGCTCAGGTTGAGACAAAAACATAATTACCGTGACGGCAATTGCGCCTAGCACTAAAAGAAGNGGAACATACTTTTTCATTAAAAATCCCATTTACCTGTAACGTTAACCCATTAAGACGAGGTGACAAATCAAATCAGATTCAAAAAAATCCGAAATGTTGAATCAGAGCAATACTTGCAGCGGCAGCAAACCCCGCAAAAACATCATCTAACATAATCCCTAAGCCACCTGACACATTTTTATCTGCCCAGCTGATGGGCCATGGTTTGACGATGTCGAAAAACCTAAACAAACCAAATCCCAAAATGATTGACAGCCATGATACTGGTAGACAAATCATCGCTATCCACAGTCCAACAAACTCATCCCAGACAATCCCTCCATGGTCGTGTACCCCAAGTTTTTCTGAGGCTACACCACAAATATAAACTCCAATCAAACCGCTTATGATCAAAAAAGTGATGTAGGGAATCAAAGAAAGGTCAGCAATTAAAATCCAAATTACTAATGCAACCAGAGAACCCACTGTTCCCGGAGCTTTCTTAGAGAGTCCACTGCCGAAACCAAACGCAAGTAACAGAACGGGAGACCTCAAAAGGCTTAAAAAAGTTGGTTTATCACCCAAAATGATCGAACCCCCTATTTTCTTGTATCACTATCGATCCGTCTAAAAAAACTTGTGGAACACCATCTTTGCAGGAAGTCATCCGTCCAATCTGCTTCAAATCGAGTAATCCGTCTGCGCTCCAACCATCTACCAATTCACAGAGATGTTCCGGAACCGTGAAACAGAGCTGGTAATCGTCTCCTCCAAACAAAGCCCACTCCAAAGAGCCCGCTTCACACAGAGTCTTGACGTCATCGTTAATGGGAACGTCTCTTGTACTTACGTAAGCACTAACACCGCTAGATCTGCATACATGTTCCAAATCAGCCACGAGTCCGTCAGATATATCGATACATGCAGATGCGACATCCCGCAATTTTATACCAAACTCAATTTTTGGTTCTGGCCGGTAAAATCGTTTAAGTAAGCGCTCACTTTCAATACTTTTGTTATTTTTATTGCCCTGTATAACTGACAACGCTGCCGCGCCATCTCCCAAAGCACCGGAAACATATATAAAATCACCATCATTAGCACCACCTCGTGTTATAGCAGACCCAGAGGGCACCTCTCCTAACATAGTAATACTAATTGAGAGGGCTCCGGACGTGGTATCTCCACCAACCAAAGAACATTTAAATTCATCTGCCACCTCTGCAAGCCCTGCACTGAAGCCCTTTAACCAAGGATTGGTTGCGAGCTTGCGAGGCAAACTCAAGGACAACGTAAACCATCTCGGATTCGCACCCATCGCGGCCATATCACTCAAATTCACACACAGAGCTCGCTGAGCTATCTGATACGAATCCGCATGGCTGGGAAAATGGATATGTTCAACTAAAGTATCTGTAGCAACTACCAGTTGATTATTCAGGTCCGGAAGAAGATTTAGAATGGCAGCATCGTCCCCGATTCCCAGAAGAACTCCATCCTGAGCGGTCAAACCTTTAAAGTAAGACTCGATAATCTCAAACTCGTCTGCTTTTTTAGGTATTGTTTGAAGCAACAACTCCACCTCTCATTTAAAAATCTTTACCGAATCTTTATATGGAAACACGCTTGATAGGCAGTTTGGTTGACAGTGTCAGCACCTAACCTTGTGATTTTAATTGATTGGAACCAACTTCAATTGCTCGTTTTTCAGCAGCAATCTTATCTAGCACGCCATTGATAAATTTAAATGCATCCGTAGGACCATAGGTCTTAGCTAAATTAACCCCTTCATTGATCACTACCTTGTAAGGGACCTCAATACTATAAAGCAGTTCATAGGTCGAAACTCTTAAAATAGCTCTTGAAACTGGGTCTAACTGTTGATTTTCTCTATCTAAATGTGGCCCAAAGGTATCGTCAATCTCTGTTAAGTTTTTAGGCACACCAACGAGTATTCTGTGAAACAACTTTCCATCGACCTTAGTCATGTTGTTGTTGGAATGAAACTCTGCCTCTATGGTCTCCAGATCAGTGCCACTCATTTCCCAGGAATACAACGCCTGGACTAACATTCGACGTGCTTTTTGGCGCTCTCTTGCTTTCGACATCAACTATGCGCCATCCATCTGATTGAACAACGTGATCATCTCAAGAACTGTAAGCGCTGCCTCTTCACCTTTATTCTCTGCATTGTTGCCAGAGCGTTCAATTGATTGCTGCAGGTCATCAGTGGTTAGTAATCCAAAAGCTACAGGTAAATTTTCTTTTAAACTTACTTCACCAATGCCGCGAGTGGTCTCTGAACAAACATAGTCAAAATGCGGCGTGTCTCCGCGAATAACACAACCTAGAGAAATAACTGCATCAAATCGNCCTGTCCGNGCTGCGCGCTGGCTCGCTAATGGCAATTCAAAGGCTCCAGGGACTCTGTAGACTTCTACTGCCTCTCCAGAAATACCATGTCGGCCTAAAGCACGAACTGCGCCCTCTAGCAGACCGTCTGTCACCTCAGANTTCCAACGNGCCACAATNACTGCTATGCGTGANGTATTTACTTCAAAACTNCCTTCTTCAGGTCTATATTGTCCCATGTCGAATCCTTATTCTTAATGGTAACTGTAATNCANANACGATTACTTTTGATTAGTCACAGTCGACATACTCAACNACTTCCAAATCGAATCCAGAAATAGCAGTAAACTTGTAAGGCGCACTCATTAATCGCATTTTATGAACCCCAAGATCCATCAGTATCTGAGAGCCAGTTCCCACTTGCTGGTACACCACATCACCTGCTGGCTGTGAAACCGCAGCACCAGGATTTAAGACCATTTCAANAGCATGATCGATATCTTCTGCNCTCTCTGGATAATACAAAANCACCACGGCACCACGTCCTTCACTAGCCACTTTTTCTAGGGCGCCGTGGAAGGACCATGCCTTAAATTTCCCTTCGGACTCAATCGCCAAGATATCTCTTGCCGAGCGATTTATGTGCACGCGCACAAGTACCGGCTCATCCCCACTAACATCGCCCATAACTAGAGCAAAGTGCTTTTCATTGCGCGCATGATCTAAATATGTTTTAAGAACAAAATCTCCGTAATGAGTTTTTACGGGACGCTCGTTAATACACTGGGTGGTCTTCTCTGTTACAAGTCGATAGTGAATTAGATCAGCAATGGTCCCAATCTTCAGCTGATGTTTTTCAGCAAACTTTTCTAGGTCATCGCGACGGGCCATGGTGCCATCTTCATTCATTATCTCCACGATAACTGCTGCCGGCTCAAAACCTGCAATTTTTGCTAGATCACATCCCGCCTCAGTATGCCCTGCACGACTTAACACGCCGCCGGCCTGAGCTTTAAGAGGNAATATATGTCCCGGCTGCACAATATCNTCAGGTCNNGCNTTGCTCGCTACNGCTGCTTGCACAGTTCTTGCCCTATCTGCCGCNGAGATGCCTGTTGTCACTCCNTCTGCAGCNTCAATTGATANGGTAAAAGGNGTTCCATGGCTTGAATTATTGNTGTCACTNTTAACCATCATTGCTAAATCAAGCTGCTGACAACGTTCTTGATTTAGGGTCAAACATATNAACCCTCTCGCATTGGTCGCCATAAAATTTATATCTTGTGGACGNACCATAGGCGCCGCCATAACAAGATCNCCTTCGTTTTCTCGATCTTCGTCGTCCATTAGNATAATCATCTTACCTTGACGAATATCCTCCAATAACTCTTCAACTGTATTCAATTTCATGCGCTTTTGTTCCAAATAATAAACGAGTCTCTACAAACCCAAATTCACTCATCAGCCGCTTTNTCGCCAAGTAACAGACGTTCTAAGTANCGCGACACCAAATCTACTTCGAGATTGACCTTGGTTCCNACCTNGTACGTGCCCATCACAGTGTGGGACATAGTATGAGGAACAATATTTAACTCAAACTCTGACCCTTCTACCANATTNATAGTCAGGCTAGTTCCATCTACAGTGATGGACCCTTTNTGGGCAATATATTTTGCAATCTCAGCTGGGGCTTTCAAACGAAAACGCCAAGATCTCGCATCGCCTTCCAGTGACAAGACCTCTCCAACANCATCCACATGTCCAGACACAATATGGCCACCAAAGCGATCAGTCGCTTGCATCGCCTTCTCCAAATTTATTGGACTGCCGACTTCCCAATGGTTGATCGTTGTAAGATTTAAAGTTTCNACAGATACATCNGCAATAAAGCCATTCTGAGTCAACTCCACTGCTGTCAAACAAGCACCATTACAAGCTATGCTGTCTCCCAGATTTACGTCCGAAAGGCCTAAATTTCCGCCGTTAATCGTCAGACGTACATCTCCATCTCGAGGCTCTAAATCAACAACACTACCAATGGCGGCAATAATTCCTGTAAACATAAAACTTTGTCCTAACTATTATCTGAAGGCTGCTAAAATACACTCTTATTGTAAATCTGCAATCACTANTTTTGATANTNCTAATAATCTTTATCNGGATACATAGTAATCCGTAAATCCTCTCCAATTTGGCGGATNTCTTTTATTGATAAAGCCAAGTGTGCATCAATGGTATTAATCGGCAAGTTAAACATTGGTCGCGCTTCACTACCAAATAGTTTAGGCGCCCAATAGCACACAAGCTCATCAAGTAAACCCTCACCCACAAAAGCTCCTGCTAAGCCNGCTCCCGCCTCCACCATAACATTGTTACACTCCCGCTCAGCTAACTCTAACAGTAAAGAGTGCAAATCCACATGTNCTCNGTTGGCCGGTAAAAAACAGATCTCAGCACCTGCATCAATCAAAGCGTTAGATTTTNTTCTCTGNTTTNCGCCNNNCAAGGTCGCTATTAATANGTTACCCGGCTGAGAAAACATTCTCGCANTGGNCTGCATNTTAAGCTGGCTATCNACCACGACCCNNAAAGGCTGCCNCAANCTNTGCTCTATTCCTAACTCTTGCTCTGATATTCGAACNGTAAGAGAGGGGTCATCCATTAACTGAGTGCCAATACCNGTAATAATGGCNCAGCTNCCAGCCCTTAAGCGCTGGACATCTTCCCTTGCGGCAGGAGTAGTGACCCATTGACTCTGNCCACTN
Source organism: Porticoccaceae bacterium (assembly GCA_002685195.1). Lineage (GTDB taxonomy): Bacteria > Pseudomonadota > Gammaproteobacteria > Pseudomonadales > Porticoccaceae > HTCC2207. The sequence goes on along the minus strand of NYWV01000020.1, from coordinate 5,471 downwards.
GCCATAGCAGTGCGACCGTCTATGCTCGCNGCCATCTTTACAAGNACCCAAGGCAAACCCTGCNCATGACGCTTNATAAACCCTTTATTTAAATCTCTAGCTTGATCTTCAAGCAACCCACACTCCACCTCTAGTCCAGCAGATTTAAGTAATTCAATTCCTTTACCCGCGACCAGTGGATTCGGGTCTTCACAAGCTATAATCACGCGAGTCAACCCTGCATCAATCAACGCTTGAGCACAGGGCCCAGTTTTACCGTGATGGCTACATGGCTCAAGTGTGACATAAGCACAGGCACCGGAGGCATCTTTGATTTTATTAAGAGCCTCAATTTCAGCATGATTGCCACCTGGTGGGCTAGTGTAGCCTTCACCAAGGACCTTCCCATCTTTACTAATTACACAGCCAACGGCAGGGTTTGGCGACGTAGTAAAACGCCCTTTGGCCGCAAGGCTTAAGGCTCTTGCCATCAATTCTCTGTCGTTGATAGAAAAACTCATTATTTTTTGACCGGCATCGGTTTAGCACTACTCAGCCGGTTTAGCTCGTCTTGAAACTCATTCAAATCCTGAAAACTGCGGTAAACTGATGCAAAACGTATGTAAGCAACTTCATCCAATTCATGCAGTTGGCTCATAACTTCCTCTCCAATAAACCGTGAAGAGATTTCTCGCTCGCCTGTGACCTGCAAAAAATGCTTAATCTGAGATAATGCAATTTCAATTTGTTCAATAGACACCGGTCGTTTTTCAAGAGCTCGTTGAAAGCCTGCACGAAGTTTATCTTCGTCAAAGGGCTCACGACTACCGTCACTTTTAATCACTCTGGGCATTACCAATTCCGCTAGCTCATAAGTAGTAAAGCGTTCGCTACAAACTACACATTCTCGCCGTCGACGCACTTGGCCGCCATCAGCAACTAAGCGGGAATCGACAACTTTGGTGTCATCAGCATTACAAAATGGACAATACATAGCGATGCTCGAAAAATTGGAGGGTTATTCTACCATAATAACTGTGATTTAAAGCCTATCAGAACTCTAGGGCTGATCCATCGGCACTACGCCAACGTTCTTACCGGAGTGCTCATAGATCATCCCTTTAGATGTAAAAGATGTTCGATGCCGCGGACCGTCGATGGCTGGGTCATTACTTAAATAACCCGCATCTCCCGGATAAAGACACATCATTTGGCCATCTAACTGGCATAGTCGAGGAGTTACAGAGTAGGGCGTGCGCTCAGCGAGAGACTGACAAGCAACTTCTGCCGTGTTGTAGTGGCTAATTAAACTCATGGATAGGTATGTAGGGGGCATCAATGTTAGCTCNCCAAGATGATGCAGATCCATGGCTTCTTGTGGCTTTATCCACTTAAATTCGTGAATCTCCCCCCCGTCAATCAATACATCTTCTGAGCTATTTTCAGCTTGAGCTGCAAAAAACCAAGTCGCAAAACGTCTTGTCTCTCCCTCTGGAGTGGTCCAATTGCAAAAATGGACGAGATCTTGGGTGGCCACTGNAAGCCCACACTCTTCTTCTACTTCTCTAACCGTCGCCAATCTAGCCGCTTTTTCCTCACTGTCGGCCGCTTCCATTTCAGGCTCATCAATTGCTCCACCAGGAAACACCCACGCACCACCAGCAAAGGCGAGCTTGGCATTACGTCTCAATAATAAGGTTTCTAAACCTTGGTCGGAGTTACGCAACAACACCGCAGTAGCGGCCAAGCGTATCAATGGTGCCTGCTCAGTCATAGTGCTTTACCATCTCAATGAGAGTAATTAGCCCCCGNTCAAACGAACCGTGGAAATCCCTGCTTTTAACCATAAACCGGAAAGCGCTGACATACCTCAAGAACTTTGATCTTAGTTTGCGCAACGACTTCATCTGAATTCCCCGCTTCTAGACTGTCCAATATGTCACACATCCAATGGGTCAATTGAACCGTTTCTGCAATCCCAAATCCACGAGTGGTAATAGCTGGAGTACCAACACGCAGTCCAGAGGTAACGAACGGAGAGCGAGGGTCATTCGGAACAGCATTTTTATTCACTGTAATAAATGCTTCGCCCATAGCCCGATCCGCATCTGCTCCGGTATATTCTTTACCAATCAGGCTTACCAACATGAGGTGATTCTCGGTCCCGTTGGAAACAATATTAATGCCACGCTCCATGAAAGTGGCAGCCATTGCCTTCGCATTGGCTACTACCTGCTTCTGATAGCTGACAAAATCTTCGCTCGCCGCCTCTTTAAAAGCTACTGCTTTAGCCGCAATCACATGACAAAGAGGCCCACCCTGGCTACCTGGGAAAACTGCTGAATTACATTTTTTCGCAATTTCAGCATCATTAGTTAAGATGATTCCACCGCGGGGTCCACGCAGAGTCTTGTGCGTGGTAGATGTGACAACATGGGCATGAGGTATTGGGCTTGGATATACACCCGCCGCTACTAATCCTGATACATGCGCCATATCCACAAGTAAGTAAGCATTCACTTTATCAGCTATTTCTCTGAATCTTTTCCAATCCATAATCCCCGAATAAGCCGAAAATCCAGCGATAATCATCGCCGGCTTATACTCTAACGCCAACGCCTCAACTTGGTCATAGTCAATCAGGCCAGTCTCGGCATTCAAACCATACTGTACTGGGTTATATAACTTGCCTGAGAAGTTTGGCTTAGCGCCGTGAGTTAAATGGCCTCCATCAGCTAGACTCATCCCCAAGATGGTGTCACCACCTTTGACCAACGCTAGAAATACGGCACTGTTTGCTTGAGAACCAGAGTGAGGCTGTACATTCGCATAGCTCGCACCATACAAGCTTTTGAGCCTTTCAACAGCCAAATCTTCAGCTACATCTACGTGTTCACAACCACCGTAGTAACGCTTCCCGGCATAACCTTCAGCATATTTATTGGTCATTTTACCACCTTGAGCTTCCATGACAGCCAAGCTGGTGTAATTTTCCGATGCAATAAGCTCAATGTGCTGCTCTTGACGCTGATCTTCGAGCTGCATAGCTCGCCATAATTCTGGATCGACTTTCGCGATAGTGTGGTCTTTGTCAAACATAATTAGGTGTTTTCCTAGGGTTGAATTTGGATTCTTTAAACGCCGGCAAGTTTACCTGATATCAGCTAATTCTTACAGCCTCAAAACAGTCAGAACTCGGCTTTTATAGATCATTTAGTGTTACTTCTCAAACAATGCCATGGTTTCAATATGGGCGGTGTGAGGAAACATATCAATCACACCTACGTTCTTAAGTTTATAACCGTTCTGGACCAGAGCTGTTGTATCTCTGACCATAGTAGCTGGATGACAGGATATATAGATTACTCTCTTAGNCCCGGAGTTATTTATCCACGACATAACNGCAGGCGCTCCACTCCTGGGTGGGTCGAGCACCACTAANTCTATNGATTNTGCTAATTTCGNTACCGTTTTCAGTGACGCTGCATCATTTAAGTCTGCGATGATAAACCTAACGTTATGGATACCATTACTTTGGGCATTTTCGGTTGCTCCATCTACAAGGTCTTTCAAACCTTCGACGCCCACAAGATGGTCAAAATGCTGTGCAAGAGGCAGCGATAGATTGCCAGAACCACAAAATAGATCGACCACTGTACCCCGATTACCAACAGGCAATAAGTCAAGCAGTTGATCAATCATTCGGCGGTTAATATCGCTATTTACCTGAATGAACTGACCAGGTTCACAGTTAAGTTTTATATCATCAGAGACATGCACATAAAGTGGGTTATCATTCTCACCTATGCGCTGAAACTGGCTCTTCTTTGAGGATTTCCACCACAACTGAGTTGGAATGTCATTAACCATTCTTAAGGCATTAAAAACAGCAATTTCGCCGGCCTTCTCTAAACTCNTACTAGCCTCAACAGAAACCGCTAGAGCGTTGTCCGCAGCCAGTAATTCAATCTCGGATATCTTAATATCTCGGGGAAGGTCTTTTAGTATTAANGGCAATGCAGTTAATATTGAATCCAACGCTTTGTCTAAAACCAAACATCGGGAAATGGGTTCGACCCTGTTGGTCCCTGCATTTCGAAACCCAACCAAANACTGGCCGTCTCGTGCACGCTGCACAGCAAGACGAGCGCGTCTTCGATAATGCCACTTGGGACCGATCAATGAGGGTAATGTATTCTCTGGATGGACTTGAATTCGTTGCAGATTATTTAAAACCTGTTGCTTTTTGTATTTAATCTGTTGGTTGTGCTCNAAGTGCTGAAGGGTNCAGCCTCCGCATCTTGAAAAATANTCACACCTNGGATCCACTCTNTGANCGGACGGTGATACGATCTTGCTNACTCGCCCTTCCCCAAAATTCCGCTTCTCNCGAATCAATCGAAATTCTATAGTTTCAGNCGGAANAGCACCCTCTACGAAGTAAGCTTTACCGTTAATGCGGCCGACTCCTCGCCCATCATGGAGAAGGTCGCTTATTTTTAGGCCTAGGGTTTTATTGCCACTCATAGTGTTTTCTTGTTTCATGTTGTGGGGCAGTTATCGGTTAGGGGTAGGTTACAGCTTAACCGAAATGGGCGCTAGAAATGCGCACATTTGTCACCAGTCTATGGCTTGGCCGTTCCAGTCCAGATAAGACAATTCACCATCAACCACTGCTTCGTCCATAATCGTAGCTAACCTCTCAGCCACAAAGGACGAAGTGAAAAGTTTATCTTTCGGGACTGCCGCTTGAAAAGGTTTTGATAACTCTGTGTCAGTGGTGCCGGGATGGAAAGCAATAAGTTTGACATTTTTAGCCCGTCGCCCATATTCGATAGCCGCTGTTTTCAAGATCATATTAAGCGCAGACTTAGAAGCTCGGTACGCATACCAACCGCCTAGATGATTATCACCGATACTGCCCACTCTTGCGCTCAAAGCCGCCACAATACAATCATTAGAGCCCTTAAGAACTTTCATTAATGACTTTAGCCAGAGTGCTGGCACCACTGCATTGGCTTGAAAAATAGCCTGAAGTGCAGACTCGCTTATGTCCTCCAACCGCTTCTCAGGCCAAAATGTGCTCGAATGTAGGACTCCATGACATATACAAACTCTGCTGAACTTGCCTGCATGCGGCTCAAGCATCGATAGAACTTCATCTAGGGCGGCTTCGCTGTAATCGCTCTTTACCCAAATCAACTTATCTCCAATGCCGTTTGCGGGATATTCGACCCTAGCTTTTTCGGAGCGACTAACTGCCACAACCTTATCAATGGCTGGATCATTGAGAAATTCCGCTACCAATGATGACCCCAAACCACCACTAGCTCCTGTGACTAGAGCAAAATTAAAATAGTGAGCGCTCACTTTACCTCCTTTCCGCTTACACATGGCTCACAGACTGGTTCGCTTGTGATCAGCGCAGAGATACGATGGCGGTATCTGGCAAAGATTAAATATACCCCTTTGGCGATCACGCTAACTATTGG
>NYWV01000002.1 GCA_002685195.1 Porticoccaceae bacterium | reverse complement strand
CTAATTAATACGTACTGCGATTTTATGTCAGTACCTGTGCAGCTTGAAGGTGAAACTGTCAATAAAATGGTGGCTCCATGGCGTAAAAATGCTAGGGAGTTGTCGGATCAAGATTATATTGATCTTTACAATTATCTTTATCCATTTCAAGGTGATCCATTGCTATGGGTCCATCTAAATACTGATTACCCTTACAATCTACAAGGCATTCTTTTCTTTCCTAAGCAAACCGGAAGAGCTGACTGGGAGAAAGGAGAGATTAAACTCTACTGCAACCAGGTATTCGTAAGTGATTCAATTAAGGAGGTTGTGCCCCGCTATCTTCTCCCATTAAGGGGCGTGATTGATTCTCCAGATATTCCTTTAAATGTAAGCAGAAGTGCACTTCAAACTGATCGTCGCGTACGTTCCATAGGTAATTTTGTTGCCAAGAAAGTTTCTGATCGTCTTCGCAGTCTTAAAAAAGAGGATCCACGAGCCTATGCCGAGGCTTGGGAGTCTCTAGCGCCGTTTGTAAAAATCGGAGCCATGGAAGATGACAAATTTGCCGAACAAGTAGAAGAACTTGTGATGTTTGCTTCAAGCGCATCTCCTTCCACTGAAGATATTTCTGATCCAATTGAGGGCAATGAACGGAGTTACACCACCCTTGACGGCTATAGGAGTCGTCTTACCGGAGATGAAAAAATAGTTTTATATTGCACTGATGAAATTTCACAATCAGCAGCACTAAATTTATGGATATCACAGGAACGAGAGGTGTTATACGCCGATACAGTGATTGATAGTCAATTCATTCCATGGCTTGAATCTCGCCACGAAGAACTTAAATTTCAACGTGTTGACGCTGAATTGGATTCATCGCTGAAAGAAGAAACACCTGAGCTGAGTGATGGAGATGGAGAAACGAAAAGTGAAAGCTTGCGTAAATTGATCAAAGATGCACTCTCAAACGATAAAGTTACGGTTCAAGTTCAAGCTCTCAAATCTGGAGCAGAAGGACCCGCAGCTCTCATTTTGCTTCCAGAGCAAATGCGCCGGATGAACGACATCGGCGCATTAATGGATCAACGACTTCCCGGTTTGCCCGATTACCACGTGTTGCTCGTGAATCAAAAGCATCCACTGGTCGAAGGTCTTCTTAAACTTCAGGCGGGTGGCGTCATCGTTGGAGATGCAGGGCAATCGCCGAGCGAAATGCTTGCCCGCGATTTAGCTCAACATGTGTACGAAACAGCAAAGCTTTCTGTGGGAGGACTTGACCCAAAGGAGCTTGCTAATTTCCAAACCAACAATTTGCGGTTGATGTCCCGTCTGATGGAGCGGGGACTCTAAGCAGCCAATTTGCTAATATTCCTATTCGGCCTCTGGCCATCGCTTTCTTAAGGACGCCGTTATGTCTCGGGTGTGTCAGCTCACAGGTACTCGCGCCAACAACGGCATGGCTGTGAGCCACTCGCATATACGTACGAAAAAGCTGCAGCAGGCCAACCTGCAGCAGCGCCGTTTGTGGTGGGCAGAAGGGAAGCGATGGATCAATTTACGGATCACAACGCGTGCTTTGAAAACCATNCAAAAGAAAGGTTTGGGTGCTTATGCACGCTCATTAGGNATCAACCTCGCAAAACTCTGAGTTTGCCTAGAATTCTGGAACTTAAATCAGTTCTATGAACCGACGATCCCTACTCCAGACAGCAGTTCTGGGAGCAGGGATCTTTTTATTGGCTCCCACCCGTGTTCGAGCTCTAGGCGGGAAGACGCCAGAGATTGGTAACAAGGCACCTGACTTTGACCTTCCAGGTTTTAGCAGTGTGAATCCAAATCAAAAACAATGGAGTTTGGCCAGTCTTGAGGGCCGTTGGTTGGTTGTTTATTTTTATCCGAGGGATTTCACTTCAGGTTGCACGATTGAAGCCCACGGCTTTCAAGACGCATTGCCATCCTTCAAAAAGAAAGGTGCAGAGGTTATTGCGATTAGCGCAGACTCTGTCAGCGACCACGAATCTTTTTGTAGTTCTGAAGAGCTCAAGTTTCCCTTGCTTTCTGATCCCGATGGTGATGTGAGCAAGGCCTATGGTTCTTGGATGGCGCCTTACTCGATGAGGCATACGTTCCTCATCGACCCAGACTCCGTTCTCCAGGCTGTTTGGACAGGGGTACGTCCGGTTGGACATGCCAATGAGGTGCTCACTCGTCTCAACGAGTTACAGACCAGTTGAGTCCGCAGCGCGTGTTAGAGATAGAGGGTTGACCATGGCTCAATTGAGCCAGGAACGAGAGGTGAAGCATGACGGTCACAAAGGGACAAAGTCCTTTCATCCTTCTGTACCACCGGACACCATTTGACGAAGGTAAAGACGAAAAAGGCAACAGAATTTGGTGCGATCAGAAGAGTCCTAATGGAATTATTCCGACGTTAAGGAATTTATTTCGAACGCGAGAAAATGGTACATGGATCGCTTGGAGGAAAGTTGACAATGTTGAAGATGCCAACGATGAAAATATCCCTATGTCCGACCCGAAGCCATTTACTTTATGCCGAATTCCACTAGAAGAAAAACAAATAGCGAGCTTTTACCATGTCACTTCGAAAGAATCTTTTTGGCCCATTTTACATACATTTCCCACTCATTTTAATGTAAACAATGCAGATTGGGGCATNTTTGAGGAGGTTAATCTGAGATTTGCAAAGGCTGCATGTCATCAGGCAGCAGAGTCAGCCACCGTTTGGGTTCATGACTATAACTTGTGGCTTGTTCCTGGTTATATCAGAGAATTACGGCCTGACTTGAAGATTGCATTTTTCCATCACACACCATTTCCAGGAAATGATGTCTTTGCCATCTTGCCTTGGCGAGAACAAATCCTCGAAAGCCTCTTATGTTGTGATGTCGTTGGTTTCCATATCCCACGTTATACCGAAAACTTTGCACGGGCAGCAAACTGCCTGCTAGGAGCTAAAAAAGGATCCAAACAGCCAGTCAACACGCGCTTTGTTTCGACTGGATCGGCATTAACGGAACCATCAGAGACCCCTTATTTGCATTACAAGGGACGGAAGATTCAATTATTATCATCACCTGTTGGAACATCTCCAGATGTTATCCAAGAACTAGCTGCTCGCGCGGATGTTCAAGAGTTGGCCGATAAGATTGATGATGATACTAAAAAAGGCAGAAAGCTCATTCTTTCTGCAAGTCGCGTTGACTACACGAAAGGCAATGAAGAACTATTGCTTGCGTTTGAACGTTTACTGGAACGTCGTCCCGATTGGCATGGAAAAGTAGTTCTGATGCTCGCATGTGTCGCAGCAGCAAGCGGCATGAAAATATACGAAGACACACAACGCACTATCGAAGAAACCGCTGGTCGTATCAATGGTCGATTTAGTTTGATTGATTGGGTGCCAATACGATTTTCAACGCGTCGTATCCCTTACGAGGAGATGGTTGCTTGGTTCACACGTTCTGATATCTGTTGGATTACACCACTTCGAGATGGGTTGAATTTGGTAGCGAAGGAATATGCAGCTGCACGCAAGGACCGAGGTGGAGTGTTAGTGCTATCTGAGTTCACGGGTGCTTCCGTTGTTCTTGATGGAGCAATCTTGACCAACCCCTACTCTCATCGACAAATGGATAGTGCAATTGAACGAGCACTAGAAATGCCAAAAGATGAGCAAATTAAAAGGATGAGCAGAATGAGCAGTGCCGTTGAGAGTTTTACGGTGAGTGATTGGGTGAGTGAGCAAATGGATACACTGGAAAATCACGATTCTGACGCATGAGCAGAAATGCATTCCTGAGAAGACTCTTAGGCAGCATATTTGCCGTATTTATTTGTAGCGCACTCTTTGGTCTCGCTCAGGCCAAGACAATTGAATCAGTTTCGATCTTAATGGCAGCACCGTTTGCTGATGCAACTCAAGATTTAGTTAAACAATTTAACAACGAGCANCATGGTGAAATAANATTGAATGTCATTAGAGGACCACTAGAAACAGAAGCTATGTCTGATTTAGCAATCAGTAGTTTGCTATTGGGTAAAGCACCATTCGATGCCCTACTAATGGATGTTACATGGCTTCCCAAATATGCAGCGGCTGGTTGGATGGAACCATTAGAAAATTATTTCCAGCAAGGAGATGTTGAATCCTTAGCAAAAGGTGCGCGAGAAGGAAATTCATATAACGGGCATCTTTATCGTTGGCCACTTACTTCAGACATGGGGTTACTGTATTACAGGACTGATCTTATGGATCAACCTCCAGAAACACCAGAAGAGTTAGTTCTGGTGAGTCAATCACTGCAACAAAATCAAAAAGTTAATTGGGGATATGTCTGGCAAGGTCGTCAGTATGAGGGCCTTAGCTGTGTCTATTTAGAAATGATCGATGGATTTGGAGGTGATTGGTTGGAAACCAGAAGCAATCAAATTGGATTGAATTCAACACCTGGTATTGAGGCAGCAGCGTGGCTACAGGCCCTCATCGATCAGGGTGTTAGTCCAAAGGCAGTGACCAATTATGCAGAACCAGAAGCCTTACAGAGTTTCAAGGTGGGGGATGCAGCCTTTATGCGGAATTGGCCTTACGCTTGGGCCGAACTTCAAAAAAAAGATAGTGCCGTAAAAGGAAACGTTGGTATTACGACCATGGTTGCAAAACCAGGACACTCCACCGCTACGCTTGGAAGCTGGGGTCTAACAGTTCTAAAAGGGTCTTCTCATATTGATGCCTCAATTGAAGCGATCCGTTTCCTTACATCTGATTCTGCACAAAAGCAGTTATTCCAAAAATATGGATATACANCNACAAAGCGAAGTGTTATTGAAGATCCCGAATTATTAGAAGAATNTCCAATCCTTTCTGAATTTGGAAAAGCGCTNGAGGTCGTAAAACCAAGGCCTCAAACCCCCCTTTATGCTCAAGTTAGTGATGTATTACAACGTCAACTCAGTAGTATTTTAACTGGTGAGAAAACAGCTCAAATAGGAATGGATGTGGCGGCCAGTAATACGGATCAAATCCTGATTTCAGCAGGTGATNGCCAATGATAGCTTTACTNTTAGTTCCAGCTTTACTGTTGCTTGTCATTGTTTTTGTTGGTCCCTTATTTCGTTATGCATGGCTAAGTTTTCATGCCGACTCCGTTATTACTGGATTAATTGCGGTTCCNAATGGAGGCGCTAATTGGTTGAGACTCGTTCAAGATCAACGTTANTGGCAGGACTTGTTCCAAACGTTGCGATTTGCTGGAGTCTCGGTTGGTCTTGAACTAGTTCTAGCCCTACTGATTGCACTTCTGCTGGACCAGCGATGGCGCGGAAGAGATGTGGTACGTACTTTGGCACTTATTCCTTGGGCGTTACCAACAACAGTCATGGCACTTGGTTGGCGTTGGATATTCAATACACCCTATGGTCCAATTGATCATTTGACCAAGAGCATTGGAATTGGATCCTTAAATATTCTTGGTGATCCAAATCTTACCTGGATGGCAACAGTGTGGGCTGACGTTTGGAAGACAACACCATTTGCCGCCTTAATCTTGTTGGCTGGCTTACAAACGATTCCTGGTGATCTTTATGAAGCAGTGCGTTTAGAGGGTGGCAATGCAATGATTTGCTTACAACGCATAACACTTCCATTGTTGCGTCCATATATTTTACTCGCACTACTCTTCAGATTAGCGCAAGCCTTTGGAGTGTTTGATTTAATTCAAGTTTTAACTGGTGGAGGTCCTGCGAGTAGCACTGAAAGCATTGCTTTATACGCTTATTGGAACGCTCTTCGCTTTTTAGACTTTGGATATAGCGCTACGATTATAATGGCAAGCTTTATCCTTATTAGTTTCATTTGTGTTCTTGCTTGGATAGCTTTGCAATTTATTATTCCGACCCATTCAAAGTCTCAAGGGGTTGTTGAACCATGAATCGACGTTTTCTCATTGCAGTCTTACTCCTTTGGTCATTAGGGCCATTGATGTGGCAAATTTATACCTCACTAAGTAGTGATCAAGCTCTAACCCAACCCTTTGCCTTAGCAGATCATCGTTGGACATTGGTTCACTACCGCAATGTACTGACCTCTAATCCGCCTTTCTGGCGGTATCTGCTCAATAGCTTAATCGTTGGTATATCAAGTACTTTTCTTTGCTTATTGCTCGCTCTTCCTGCCGCCTACGCATTGAATCGAATCTCAACAAGGCTTGCAATCTTAAGTCGATTAGCACTCGTTGGCGCAGCTTTATTCCCTTATGTTTTATTATTCCTGGGCTTGCTTGAATTAGCACGAACATTCAATCTAGGCAATCAACTCTTGGCTCTAAGTCTGCCTTATGCAGCCCTATCACAGCCTCTAGCCATCCTCCTACTCAACAGTGCATTTCATGACCTTCCTCCTGAATTAGAAGATGCAGCAAAACTTGAAGGCCTTTCTCTCTTCCAACGCTTTCGGTGGATTCTGATACCCCTTATCTCCCCAGCAACTGCAAGTACTGCAATTCTCGTTTTCCTTTTTTCATGGAACGAGTATCCAATTGCCTTAACTTGGATTAGCGACTCAAGCAAACTAACATTACCTGTTGCCATGGCAAGAATAGCAGGATCATCCATTTATTCTGTCCCCTATGGTGCCTATGCAGCAGCAACTGTTCTNGGTTCTATTCCATTAGTTCTACTTGTTTTGATTTTTCAAAAACCGATTGTCTCTGGTCTTACTAGCGGAGCTGTAAAAGGATGACACTTCAAATTCAAGATTTNGGACGTTGTGTTGGGCAGAATTGGATTGTTCGTCATGTCAATCTTCAGGTTGACGATGGTGAATGTGTTGCTTTAGTGGGTCCATCTGGGTGTGGAAAGAGTACTACCTTACGGTTGATTGCNGGACTTGATGATGTTTCTGAGGGAGAGATTCTTTTNGATCAAANAAATGTTACTCATGCTAAAGCGACCCAACGCGCTGTTGGAATGGTCTTCCAAAGTTATGCCTTATTGCCACATTTAAGTGTCTTTGATAATTTAGAACTTGGTCTTCGGGTACGCGGCGTTCGTCCATCTGATCGCCAACAGCGTATACAAGATATGCTTGATCTCGTTCAACTGCAGAGCCGTGCAGATGTNTTGCCAGCACAGTTGTCTGGAGGTCAAAGACAACGGGTTGCGTTAGCCAGAGCTTTATTGCGTGATCCCGACGTGTATTTGCTCGACGAGCCTATGAGTAATTTGGACGCTCAACTACGTGAGGAGTTACGGCCAGAGCTTCGTCGTCTTGTTTTGAACCGGCAAAAACCAGTGATTCACGTGACCCATGATCAACATGAGGCCATGGCGATTGCTGACCGTATTGCTGTTCTTCATTCTGGCCGTATCCAACAAGTTGCTACACCTGCTGAGCTCTATCAGCACCCTGAAACTTTATTCATTGCCAAATTTATAGGAAGACCGCAAATTAATTGTCTACGGCCTAACAATGGTGTTGTTTGTGCTATCAGGCCAGAGTCCCTCTTCTTTGCCAAAGAAGGGCTTCCCTGCAAATTAATGTCTCGCGAATGGCTTGGTAGTTCTCAACTTCTTTACCTTGATTCTCCTCAAGGTCCCCTGAGATTATCTTGTTCACCCTCTGTAGATATTCCAGAGGTTCTNCATGTGTCCTGGAGTGCATCTGATGAGCACCATTTTGATGCTTCAAGTGGANGTCGCCTTNCTTAACCTGATCAGTTGCTTTTGTTGAAATATCTAGTTCTATGTATATACTTTTTGCTTAANTTTCTATGCCTTGATTTGTGCCAAGTTTNATNTCAGTATACGCTCGTGTTCATAGGATTGTTCACGAATTTTTTCCAGATTAGTTTTTGAGGGAGGATGTGACATGCACGACATCCAACTTGTTAANAGTACTTCCAAGNTTGGTAGATTTTCTAGCCCTAAACATGGTACATCTGCGATTCTCGCTGCAGCCTCTACTTTTGGGTCGTAACTCAGTGCCGAAGAAGGGCATTGACTCACAATTGCTAAAATCAAGGCATGCAATCTCATTGCAATAACTAAACTTGCATCCTTAAAAATGATCTGAGCATGGTCTATATTCTCCGCGATTACTGTATTTGAGTTTAAGGCTAGTGAATGGGGAACCAATCCCTTCTCAACCAACGATGTCAGTAATTGGGCATCTTGATCGGCATGAAACGCCAGCCACGTCACAGATTTGTGAGTGCTTTTGCTGATCTGATCGACGGCCTGCAGTAACAGTGACCAGCCNTCAGCTTTTAACAAGTTTGTTGGTCGCCAACACAGCACGATATTTCCTCCTCCTTGATGTTCATTCACCTGATGACTCCATACCGGGTCCGGAGCAACAGACATCNACGTTTTCACCCCTATCTGCTTGGCTAGTTGCATCGACGCAGCGTCCCTCCAGGTAATGGACGTTGCACCATTCAGGACAAGACCCACGAGATAGCGGCTCCATGCATACCTCAGTGGTCCGAGACCTTGTCCCCANAACAAAACCGGTTTACGCCTTACTTGCGCTACCACGATCAAGAGAATGTAATAAACAAGGCTTCGAACACTTGTGCTGTCTTGGAGCAGGCTTCCGCCTCCAAGGACCACAGCTTCCACCTGTCTGATGCTCTGAAGGACACTCTTCAACGACCTTCTGTTCACGACTGAGCTCGTGGGAACAATGCTTNGAACAGCTTCAGCGTCATGGGCCGTAATCAGAGGTTGCCATCCTTCAGGCAACTGTGTGTTCAACACCTCAAGAAGGGCATCATCTCCCAGGTTGTGCTCTCCGTAATAACCACAAAGGAGAATGCGCCTCGGCGATGAAGACGAAGCCAGGCCAGACATTCAGAACACCAGNNGNNCNTTCATTATCCGCGCTNAGGGCGCGTACGTTGGTGAATCGCACGGTTGTGATGCATGCATGCCCTCTCACTTGGCACATGGTGGATTCATGTGGCCTCTGTCTTTGAGTGGTTACTGGCGATGGTGTTGATCGCTCAGCGGGGTTCACAGCGTTCTCAAACCAGNCTGATCTGGCTCTCCGCAGCCATGCTTCCTGCCTTNATCAGTGCCATGGCTGCATGCACCTGGCATCTCTATGACAACTCTGAGAGTCTTCGTTGGCTCGTGACGTTGCAGGCCAGCACAACTTTGCTTGGGAACATCACGCTGGCGTTTGCCGCCTGGAATTTGCAACGTGACACGACGGTGAAAGGATGACTTCGAACTTTGATCCAGCTCCCCTCTTTGCTCTGTCCTTGCTCCCTTATTTGGTGTTTCTGTATCACCTGGGGCGTAGTCAGAAGCTTCCCAAATTGACGGTGATCGGCTTTCAACTCACCCTTTTGTTNGTTGCCGTCACCATTGCTGCTGCAGTGTTTGCCCTCGTTCGCTACGACTCCGAATTGGTGGCTGTGGATTGGCTCCATGGTGGTGCTGAAGCCTTTNTNACNNTGAGTAANGCCTGCATNGTTGCCGGGCTTCTNCGAGCCAAATCACAAGAGCCAGTGAATAACTCTTACGACGAGGAGATCTTGGGGCGGTGAAATCCGAAGATGAGGTGTCGCTTGTTGCGCTGCATGTTCACTCCTCTTCTGGCTATTGCTCCCGCCACTGTTTCCTGGTCACCCAAGGTTGCTCTTGTAATGGTGGTCTGCAATGTCATCGCCATCGGGATTGGCAAAGCCACCATTAAGCATCAAAACGTTGGAATCAAGCTTCCAGGCGCCTCCTTTTTTGGTGGAATGAGCCACGCAAGCATGCTTGCAACTACAAGCCTGGGGCACATGATTGGCATTGGTGCCATTCAGGGACTGGCCGCCCGAGGCGTTCTTTAAATCGTCCTCGAACCGTGAGTTGGGCTGAGGCAGCAAAGCTGCTTCGGCAGGCTCCACCTATTTCAGCCAGCTGAGGGCACTTCAGCTGGTGATTTTTGTTCGAGTTTGAGGGAGCCTGTTGTCTCGAGCACAAAGTGCTCCTTAATTCGCAGCGCCATTTGATCGGGCGTTAGACCCAAGGCCTCGAAACTTTGCTGTGGAGTTGCATGATCCACCAGCTGATCGGGGATTCCGATGCGCAGCATGGGAATCGCTAACCCTTTCTCTTGAATAGATTCCAGAACAGCCGATCCGAAGCCGCCTGGTAACGCGCCTTCTTCCATCGTGACCAATTTTCCAATTCTCTCTGCCATCGGATGAATGAGAGCTTCATCCAACGGACGCAAATAACGGGCATTGATGACTGAAGCCTCAACACCTACCGACGACAAGCATTTTGCAGTGGCCACAGCCTTAGGCACCATGGCGCCATAGGCAACGATCAAAACGTCTTTGCCTTCACGCAAGACTTCACCACAACCGATCGGTAGGGCTTCCCAGCCTTCTTCCATCAAAGGCACACCCTCACCAGGGCCGCGAGGAATTCTTAAAGCAGTGGGTCCGTCGTGTTGGAGACAGGTCACCATCATGCGCTGAAGCTCAGCTTCATCTTTGGGTGCCATCACGGTGAAATTAGGAATCGCACGCATGTAGCTGATGTCGTATTGGCCTTGGTGGGTTGGGCCATCGGCACCAACAATTCCCGCCCTATCCAAAACAAAAGTTACGGGCAATTTCTGAATGCCAACGTCGTGAATGAGTTGATCAAAAGCTCTCTGTAAGAAGGTGCTGTAGATCGCGACAACCGGTCTAAGTCCATCGCAGGCCATTCCAGCGGACAGGGTGACGGCATGCTGCTCAGCAATACCAACGTCGATGTATTGATCAGGGAGCGCCTTTTGCAGAATATCCAGGCCAGTACCAGTGGCCATGGCGGCTGTGATCCCAACAACCTTTGGATTCTGTTCGCAAAGTTTGACAAGGGTTTGTCCAAACACTTTGCTGTAGCTGGGAGGTTTAGGCGTTTTGCTTGGCCTTGCTTTGCCGGTGCTGAGGTTGAAGGCTGACTGGGCGTGATAACCGACTTGATCGGCTTCTGCGTAGGGATATCCTTTCCCTTTTTTTGTAACAACATGAACCATGACGGGGCCACCCACGCGATGAGCGGCCTGAAACGTTCGGGTCATTTCGGCAATGTCATGACCATCAATTGGACCCATGTAAGTGAATCCAAGTTCTTCAAAGACCGCACCAACTTTTGGAACAGCCAGACGGCGCATGCTTTCTTTAAGCCGATTCAGCTCTGGCGGAATTTCTCCCCCCATAAAGGGGAGATGACGCACACTTTCTTCAACGCTCCCAGACAAAAATTGAAGAGGAGGGCTTAACCGCATTCGGTTGAGGTAAGTGGACAGGGCTCCAACGGGTGGAGAGATCGACATGTCGTTGTCATTTAAGACAACGAGAAGTGGGGTGGATGGAAGATGACCGGCATGGTTGATCGCCTCTAAGGCCATGCCACCGGTAAGGGCTCCATCACCAATAACGGCAACACATTTGTAATCAAGACCTTGCCGATCACGGGCCATGGCCATGCCCAAAGCTGCCGAGATGGATGTGCTGGCATGGCCGGCACCGAAATGATCAAACCGACTTTCCGTTCTCTTGAGATAACCAGCAACTCCTCCCTGTTGACGAAGTGAATCGAAGCGGCCGAAGCGACCCGTAATCAACTTGTGTGGATACGCCTGATGACCCACATCCCAAACCACCTTGTCTTGATCAAGATCAAGCGTTTGGTACAAGGCAAGGGTTAATTCAACAACGCCTAATCCGGGCCCAAGATGGCCGCCACTGTTGGATACCACCTCCAAATGGCGTTCACGAATTTGCTTGGCCACATCTTCAAGCTGCGCTTCAGACAGCCCGTGCAGCTGATTGGGATGGGTTAATTCGCTCAGATGCATTCCCATCCCCAGACCGATTCAGTCAATCTACGGGCCTCACCGACCGGTCGCGTTGGTGAGCGGTTGTCAGACTGCAGTGATGGATCATTAT
>NYWV01000019.1 GCA_002685195.1 Porticoccaceae bacterium | reverse complement strand
TACCAAGGTATTGTGCAAATGGCGGCGGCTGATTTAAGCGGCTGTCTAGAACACTATTTTGAACAATCTGCCCAACTATTAACCAAAATAAAAATTGCAGTAGATCAGAACATCGCTTCTGGACTATTGATTCAACAAATGCCGATTACTCAAAACTTTGAACAAGCAAAAGATGATTGGCAACACCTTTCCACGCTTATGGATACCTTGAAAAGCAACGAGCAACTGGTGCTCTCTCATAATGATCAGTTGTATAGGTTATTTCATGAAGACGATGTTCGATTATTTGAATCACAGCCGGTATCATTTTTTTGCAGTTGCTCCCACGAAAGAACTGAGCGGGCGCTTGTATCTCTTGGTGAGGTCGAATTATTGCAAACCTGCGAAGAGCAAGGGCTTGTATTAATAACATGCCAATTTTGCGACCAGCAGTATCAGTTTTCAGAAAATGCTATCAAGGCTATGTTTAATACAAAACCTAATATCCTGCACTAAACTTGGCTACTCTCAATATGGTCGTAAAAAGCTTCTACGACAGCAATCTTAAACCTAGGTCTCTTGTTTGTGGGTTGTTACTTTATCCATTAATAAAAACTCAGAACTGAGACACTATTTACAAAAAAACCGCAGCTATGTGCGGTTCTTTTAAAACAGATGTTCTCCTCGGGTTCACCAACAAGGGAGTATGGAATAACCAGCTATTTGCTATTTGCTAAAATGTAGTCAATCGCAGTCTTAACTTCGTCGTCGCTACAACTCATGCAAGTTCCTCTAGCNGGCATGCCTCNAATNCCATTGATAGCATTGGCATAGACGGCATCAATACCTTTCTCAAGNTTCAAAGCCCAAGCTGATGCATCGCCATACTTGGGNGCGCCNGCGATTCCTGAGTTGTGGCAGGCCATACAGTTGGTGTTATAGATATCATCCCCTGATCGAGCTGACACAGCGGTCGCCGCTTCNCTGCTAACCATAGATTGNCCTTCCATNAAAACATGACCGGCAGGNGCTATTCGCTCAGCAACNGCGACCNTTTGNTTTTCTGTCAATTCNACATCTGAATTGTCAGCACCACAGGCACTCAGTANAAGGNTANTAGNTAGTANAAAAGCAAACNGGTTTGGNTGGCTCATNCAGGGCTCCNATGTCTAAAANAANNGATTNTTTATGTTTTACGCGTTAGGTTGNNNTCTCNTTTCGCTNGGCCANNATTATACATAGTAAANNNTNTATTCTCATTACGATCGCGAATTAAATTCTGATCACCCGAGAGGCTTTAGNCCTACAGCTTTTCGCACAATCGAAATTAANTCGGCACTATAAACTCGCGCTTTTTCAGCGCCTGCGCGCAGCACAACCTCAACCTCAACAGGNTTTTCAATCAACTCAATGTATCTNTCNCGAGGCTCTGCCANATGGCCATTAATTAACTCAAATAACTGCTGCTTTGCCTCCCCCCATGCAATTCCATCAGCAAAAGCGGTGCGCATATCGCTAGATTGCTCTGCTGAGGCAAAAGCCTGCCAAATCTGAAATACAGTGGATTCATCTGGGTTTTTTGGCTGGCCCGGTTCCAATAAATTGGTTTTAATTTTATTTATATGCTTTCTGAGTTTCTTTTCACTCAAGAATAGAGGAATAGTATTACCATAACTCTTACTCATCTTACGTCCATCCAACCCTTGTAAAACAGCTACATCATCATCTACCTGTGCTTCAGGCAGAACAAAATGCTCTCCATAATGATGGTTAAACCGTTGCGCTATGTCTCGAGCCATTTCAATATGTTGTATTTGATCTCGACCAACAGGAATTTTGTGGGCGTTGAACATCAAAATATCCGCTGCCATAAGAATTGGGTAACTAAACAGACCCATGGTGACGCCAAAATCTGCGTCATCGCCATTTTCTTCGTTCAGTTGCACTGCGCCTTTGTATGCGTGGGCTCTATTGACTAATCCCTTCGCAGTCATGCAGGTCAGTAACCAAGTCAATTCAGGAATCTCAGGGATATCTGACTGACGGTAGAAAGTCACTTTATTTGGATCTAAACCCAGTGCTAGCCATGCTGCTGCTATTTCCAAGGTCGATTGATGAACTATCTCAGGATCTTGGCATTTAATAAGTGAGTGATAATCAGCTAGAAAAAAGAACGAGTCATAATCACCACTGAGGCTCTCTTCGACGGCAGGCCTAATGGCGCCGACGTAGTTTCCTAAGTGAGGTGCTCCGGAGGTTGTAATGCCCGTTAAAACGCGCCGTTTACTCATAAATTATTTGCCGCCTTAATAGTGACTCCATCATACCGCTTAACCACAGTTACTCAACCTCAATACTTGGGTTCAATGGTCTATTAAAGAACTCTGTTAACACATTAGAAAGTCTTATTGGATCCTCGGTGCCAGTCATTTCTCGGCAAGAGTGCATCGCTAACTGAGGGATACCAACATCCAAAGTCGGCACTCCAAGTCTACCTGATGTTATTGGTCCAATAGTACTCCCACAACCTAGATCGTTTCTCGATACAAAATGCTGCACGGGTACATCGATATCGCTACATAATTGCTTGAAGAGACTCGATGTTATGCTGTTGGTGGCATACCGTTGCTTGACATTCACCTTCACAACAGGACCTCCGTTCAGCGCTGGCATATGTCCAGCATCATGTTTGTTTGCAAAATTAGGGTGCGTTGCATGAGCATTATCGCAAGAGATCATTAAGGATTTAGTAATGACTCTACTAACCATTTCACTTGAAGTATTAACGGCACACAGCCGTGCAACGATAGACTCCAAGAACGGCCCATCTGCCCCTATGGCAGATACACTACCTACTTCTTCATGATCATTGCAAACCATTAAAGAAGTCTGCTCACTATTAGTGTTTACAATGGACTGGGTCGCCACAAAACAGCTTAAAAGATTATCCAACCTTGCCGAAGTAATAAACTCGTGATTTAAACCGACGATTGCAGCTGGTTGCGTGTCATATAGACAGAGCTCATAGTCAATAACCTTATCTTCTTTTCCCAAGAAGTGTTCTGCTAGTAAATTTCTGAACGAAGTAGAGCCTGCACATTGCATTAATATCGGGGTTATGTCCGTCTGGGCGTTAATGGAGCGATCCTTGTTAGCCTCTCGATCCAAATGAATCGCCAAACTGGGTATCGTTGCGACCGCTCGCTCAAAATCAACAAGCTTTTGCTTTAGATTTTGCTTTTTATCCCTATACACAAGCCGTCCTGCAATAGATAAATCTCGGTCAAACCATGGATTTAAAAGCGCTCCACCGTACACCTCAACCCCTAACTGAAAATATCCTTGTTTATTAACTTCAGGCTGAGGTTTAACCATAAGACATGGACTATCTGTATGGGCACCAACCATCTTAATACCCATATCAACGATATCTTCTTTCCCTACGACAAAAGCTATAATTGACGAACCATTGCGTGTAACAAAATATTTTTCTCCGACTGAGAGCGACCAACTATCAGACTCTTTAAGCTCGGTAAATCCTGCGCCCAAAAGAGTTTTTGTCATCTCGAGCACTGCATGAAAAGGCGTAGGCGATGCGTCTAAAAAACGCGTCAAATCAGCATTAAATTTTTCTCTATCTCGCAACATTTTTATAGGTTCCGTTTAAATACATCGATTAAAGATCTAGTAACGCATTATAGAAGCTTGTGGTCTGTGAGAACACTCACCCATAACTAAGATTTCAAACGGGCTAAAAGACTAGAAGTATCCCAGCGATTACCACCTAACTTTTGAACCTCAGAGTAAAATTGATCCACCATTTGGGTAACAGGCAACGAACTTCCATTTCTTTCCGCCTCCTCAAGAGCAAATGAGAGGTCTTTTCGCATCCACTCGACGGCAAAACCGTGTTCATACTCATCAGCGAGCATAGTTTGGTAGCGATTATCCATTTGCCATGACTGAGCGGCGCCTTTTGATATCACTTCTACCACTTGATGAGCATTGAGACCAGCCCGCTCAGCAAAATTAAGTCCCTCAGCGAGTCCTTGCACTAGTCCCGCAATACATATTTGGTTGACCATCTTGCAAAGTTGCCCACTGCCAGCAGGGCCCATCAGATTGACTGCCTTAGCGTAGGAGTTGATTGCTTCAATGACTCGAAGGAAGTCCGACTCCTGTCCTCCACACATTACCGTAAGCTGACCATTCTCTGCTCCTTGTTGACCTCCAGATACCGGAGCATCGACAAAACCAACCTTATTTCTTTTTGCTTCGGCAGCCAGTTGATGTGCCAGTTTTGCTGAGGTGGTTGTGTGATCAACAAGAACAGCACCCGCAGTCATACCAGAAAAAACGCCATCTTTCCCGAATGTTACAGCGGCAACATCATCATCATTACCTACACAGATAAATACGATATCTGCATCTTTGGCTACATCCGCTGGGGTAGGTTTGAGAGCTCCTGAGTATTGTTTTAGCCATGTTTCTGCGGTTTTATGAGTCCGGTTATATACCGATACTGAATACCCTCTTTTAGATAGCCAACCTGCCATGGGAAATCCCATAACCCCGAGGCCTACAAAAGCAACCTTAGTGCCCATACTATGCTTCCCTAATTCGCTTTCTTTTTTGCCATGCCTCTGTACCGCGCAGATAGACTAAATCTATTGCACTTATGGCCTTTCCCTCACCTTTGTTATATTTGGGTAAGGCAATCCCTAAAAGATCCACAGCGTTTGGATATACGTGGGTCAAAAGCTCCGACCATTCACCCCCAGATGACAATAGCTTGCCTCCATCACCAATAATTGCATTTGGCGAGAGTTCCTGCAGCCACTTGATGGCATCTTCAGCTTTAAGTAAACGGTCATCGTGACAAGTTGAAATTTGCCCGTCAAAATCCACATCATAACAACCACAGTTAAACTCTCCCATCCGGGCATCAAGGACAACCATGACTCTCTGACTAACATAAGACTCGGCTGGCAGGGCATTAGCTCTCATTGTGCGCGTATAGGTAGCGACCATAACCTCGAGCGAAGATACTGGCACAACCGGGATATCCAAACCAAATGCTAGGCCTTGTGCTGCAGCGAACCCAATACGTAGCCCTGTAAAGGAACCTGGGCCGACAGATACGCTAAGTGCATCTAGTTTGTTAACTTCTACAGATAACTCAAGGAGAACCTCATTAATCATCTTCATGACCAGCTGAGTATGTGAACGCGGTTCTTGAGCGTAACGAAATGCATCTCCCGAAGCACTATGCAGCGCTACGGAACACGAGTCTGTTGAAGTTTCTATCGCAAGAATTGATGTCATTACTAGCCTTTAAATCTTGGATTGAAAAACTTGGTATTACCCAAAAAAATCTTGTATTTCGTGAAAAATAGAGAAAGTGCCCATTCAATACGCCATTGAGCGTTGAGCATTTACTCCATTGCAGCCACTAATCTTGCCTGAACATCGGAGAGTAACCCCAAACCATTCACTGTTGAGAATTTTGGAGATTGAGACTGTAAATCTTCTAACTCTGTGTAGAATTTCACCAGCGGTTTGGTCTGCTCGTGATAGACAGAAAGCCTATTACGCACAGTATCTTCAAGATCATCCAATCTCTGAACCAAAGGCTCTCCAGTATCGTCGTCAAACCCAGTGACCTTGGGTGGGTTGTGCTCAACATGGTAGACCCGTCCAGAATTCTCGTGAACTCTGCGGCCGCTTAAACGAGAAACAATCTCTTCGTCATCCACACTAATCTCAACCACTACATCGATTTTTATTCCAGCGTCGCTAATAGCTTGAGCTTGAGGGATGGTGCGAGGAAATCCATCAAACAAGAATCCATTTTCACAATCGCTCTGGTTAATTCGTTCTTTAACCAAAGCAATGATTAAGTCATCCGAAACTAGCCCTCCAGACTCCATAATCCCTTTCACCTGTGATCCTAATTCAGAGCCAGACTTGACTGCTGCTCGCAACATATCACCAGTAGATATTTGCGGAACAGAGTACTGTTCGGTAATAAACTTCGCTTGAGTGCCCTTCCCTGCACCTGGGGGACCTAATAAAATGACTCTCATTACGGCTATTCCTCAATTAACTATCGCTTANAGCTATTGGTTGAAACCTANCCANNAGCTCATATTTTGNTCTCGCTATCNAGATAGATAGAACGTNTNACNAGACCGGNAAATCGGCCGCGTACGATACACGTAATGCCATAACTGGACAACCCTGCCCTTGTTATAAGGTATATGCTTTTNCCCAANTAACTANGCCNCTCTGGCTTGTTATTCAGCCTTCTTGACCTCAAGCCATAGTAACTCTAACTGCTCAACTGNATGATCATGAATGCTTTTATCTCCAACAAGATCCTCCATCGCACCAAAGCGTCTACTAAATTTTTCATTAGCATGCCGCATTGCAGTTTCAGGATCGATCTTTAAGTGTCTAGCCAANTTGACACAACTGAACAACAAATCTCCTAATTCGTCAGCGACNGCTGCANTATCTCCCCGNTGAATTTCNACCTCAAGCTCGCGGAGCTCCTCATTAATTTTATCAATCACCGGCCCCGTATCTGTCCAGTCGAAACCCACNGTTGCCGCTCGTTTTTGTAGCTTTAANGCTCGACTAAGGGCTGGCAGAGCAAGNGGTATGTCATCAAGNGTCTTNTGAGAGCCTTTATTTTCTCTCTCTTGCTTTTTAATCGATTCCCAGACTTCTTTTATATCGTCAACTTGCGTATCTGAAAGATTATCTCTAACTGACTCTAATGTTCCTTCGGGGAACACATGGGGATGTCTTCTAATCAATTTATCAGTGATAGATGATGTAACTCGATCAAAATCGAACTGCCCCTGCTCTTCACCTATTTGGCTATAAAATATAATTTGAAAAAGTAAATCCCCTAGCTCTTCATTAAGATGCTCCGTGTCATTTCTTTCAATGGCATCAACGACCTCATATACCTCTTCAATGGTATGACTTGTGATAGTTTGGAGGGTCTGCTTTAAGTCCCAAGGGCATCCTGTTTGAGGATCTCGTAAACGCCGCATTAAATAGCGCAGGTCATTAATTGTGTAATTTTTCACTATCTCATCACTCATAGGAGTAGATCCTAACTAGATAAAACAGCATAGGCAATTGCGTAATCTCTTTCATCAGCAATACTAATTAGCACAACCGACCCCTCTTTTTTAGCGAGTATTTTAGCCGCACCCCCTGACAAGCTTATTTGAGGTGCTCCTTTGACATCATTAGTTATGACCATATCCTGAAAACTCACTCCATGGCCAATACCAGTCCCCAAAGCTTTAGCTACTGCTTCTTTTGCCGCAAAACGCTTGGCTAAAAAAGCAGCTTTTTGGTGGCTCTGCTGATACTGCTCTTGTTCGGATTCAGTCAAAATACGTTCTACAAATTTATCCCCTTGGCGATTCAGGACGTCTGAAATTCTTCCTATTTCAACGATGTCAGTACCGATACCTATAACCATTAATATTGTCCTTTAAACTTTGTCTAATCTTGGGCTACAGAATTAGCCAAGTGTTGACGATAGAGTTCACGACTATGCAATTTACGCCCATCAAGATAAAAGTCTATCACGCTACGTAAAAGCTGTTTTGCAGCTAAAATCACCGACTTACGATCAAATTCACTCTCTGATAAAGCCATAAGATCTGACCCTCTGAATACACCAGGCGTTGCCTTACTTTGATTAGAACACTCAACCAAGCCTCGTTCAGGGATATATTTATAAAACTTATCTGCATCGAGAGATTCGCCAGACTCAGCCTCTGTATCAATAGCCAGACCATAACCAAGTTCCTCTAGGAGGCTCATTTCAAGCTGCCGCAGTTTGAGCTCACTTAACTGCCCAGAACTCATATGAGCGAAGTACTGTTGGTATTGATCATAGAGATGTTCGTGAGGATCATACTCATGAAGAAGACGATAAAACAATTCATTAACATAGAGCCCTGTGAACAGACATTCACTTTGCAAAAACAGGGGGCTGTGAGTCGCGTCAGCCTGGGTAAGCGTCTTCAAATCACCGCGACCTTGCCAACTAAATTGATGTTCTGTATACGGAAAAAGAGCCCGAGTAACACCTTTTTTATTTGGCTTTCTATAGCCTTTGGCTACACAGCGGACACGACCGTAATTTTTAGTAAATAAATCGACTAAAAGACTGGTTTCACGGTAGGGTCTTGTATGTAACACAAACCCAACTTCAGAATCAGTCTTCACTATCCCCTACTCATCCATGTAACCCAGGCTTCGCAAAGCGCGCTCATCATCAGACCAGCCACTACGGACCTTTACCCACGTTCTCAGCATCACCTTAGAATCCAATAGACTTTCAATATCAGCGCGAGACTGCTCACCAATTTTTTTAATACGTTCACCCTTTGTGCCAATAATAATTTTTTTCTGGCCATCTCGTTCAACTAATATAAGAGCATCAATATAGGTAATTTTCCCTTCTACGCGGAATTCCTCAATTTCCACGGTCACTTGATAAGGAACCTCAGCCCCTAGTTGCCGAGTGATTTTTTCTCTTACAATTTCCGCTGCCAAAAACCGTTCGCTGCGATCTGTAATTTGATCCTCTGGAAAAAGATGATCTTTTTGCGGAATGTAAGACTTAATTTTTTCTTCCAATTCAGCAAGGTTTGTCTTTCTCAAAGCTGATAATGGAATTAACTCCACCGCATTAACCTTACTTGACAGAAATTCAAGGTGAGGTAAGAGTGCTTTTTTGTCCTCAATCATATCCACCTTATTAAGTGCGACAATCAAAGGGGCCTTGTTATTAGACAAGTATTTCGCCACATACTCATCTGCCTCACTCCATTCAAAGCGGTCAACTACAAATATAACCAAATCGACATCTGAAATAACACTGGCCGCAGAGCGATTCATCACTCTATTAATTGCTCTCTCCTGGTTAGTATGAATACCTGGAGTATCTACAAATATCATTTGAATGTTGTCATTAGTTTTTATGCCGAGCAAAGTATGGCGGGTAGTCTGAGGTTTACGTGACGTAATACATAGCTTTTGGCCCAATATATGGTTCAATAAAGTAGACTTTCCAACATTAGGTCGACCAACAATAGCCACGTAACCACAGTAGGTATTTTCAGCTGTCACTACTTTTTCTCCAATTGCGTTAATAATTGTTCTGCCACCATTTGCTCTGCTCTTCTCCTACTGCTTGCTGTAGCGCTCATCTCATCTTTGACCACATCTAGTTTACAGCTTACTGTAAACAAACGACTGTGGGCCTCACCACCTGTTTTCACTAGTTGGTAGTCTGGCAAGGGTTCACCCCTTTTTTGCAACCATTCTTGGAGTGCAGTTTTGGGATCTTTTCCAGGCTTTACTTTTAAGGCGCTCTCGATAAAGGACCTGAACCACAACAAGATGCATTCTTTGGCCATCTCCATGCCCTTATCTAGATAAACTGCCCCAATAAGCGCCTCAACAGTATCTCCAAGAATCGAGTCACGACGATGACCACCGCTCTTCATTTCACCCGACCCAAGAAGCAATTCTGATCCCAACTCTAACTCTTTTGCCACTTGCGCTAATGATTCACCGCGTACTATATGCGAGCGCATAGGACTTAGCGCGCCCTCTCGAGCATCCGGAAACTGTCTATATAAAAACTCTGTTACGACTAAGCCTAGAATCGAATCCCCAAGAAACTCCAACCGTTCATTATTGAGGCCAGAAAAGCTGCGATGGGACAGTGCTAACAATAATAGCTGGGGGTTATCAAATTGATAACCAAGTCTTCGTTCGAGTTGTGCAATATTAGCAGCCACTGCAATACCTAGGATTTATGTTATTANCCAACAGTATATTGTAAGAAAGAGCATCCCGACCGACTATTTTTTCATGNCCGGATAAAACTAGCTGTCGAACTTCTATTCGATTGATCCNGCTCGNGAGAAGCTAGGAACACTTAAGAAATCATCCCAAAACATCCAGCGTGCGAACGCCTTACCAACGATTCGGTCTTCGGGAACAGGTCCCCAAACGCGACTATCGCTCGAATTATCTCGGTTGTCCCCCATCATGAAATAGTGTCCTTGAGGCACTACCGTTGAAAAATTTTGACTCAAGCGNCTTGGCGGCNNNCGCTTTTGAATCANATGCTCAACACCATCAAGATTCTCTATCATGACTTGAGATCGAGGNGCTCCGGGCTCAACTAACGACGATTCTTGGCCCATAGCTTCATTATTAACGTACAGTATTCCATTGATAACACTGATTTTATCTCCGGGCAATCCGACTAAACGCTTGATGAAATAGCGCGTCTCATGAGGCGGAAAAAACACAATGACATCTCCCCGCTTAGGCGTATCAACATCAAATAACTTAGTTCTAACAACTGGTAGCCTGATGCCATAATTCCACTTACTTACCAATATAAAATCACCCACTTTCAGCGTAGGGACCATAGATTTAGAAGGAATCTGAAATGGCTCAATTATAAAAGAACGGAGTATTAACACCAAACCCAACACCGGCGCTAATGAACCTAAAAACTCAACAATACCTTCGTCTGTTTTTACCCAAAATCGATTCAACAACCAGAAGAACGCTGTGATTACAAAAATCACCGTCAGTATCAGCTCAAAGTTCCAGTCCATCTCAAATAATCCTTTTGTTAAACCATTTTCTCGGTGCAGTTAGGTCTTTAACACCGCTAAAAATGCATCTTGAGGTATTTCCACACTACCAACTTGCTTCATTCTTTTCTTACCGGCCTTTTGTTTCTCCAGCAGTTTTTTCTTTCGAGTAACATCTCCACCATAGCACTTTGCTGTTACGTTTTTGCGCAGAGCTTTTACAGTTGTACGCGCAATGACACTTCCTCCAATAGCTGCTTGAATTGCAACATCAAACATCTGGCGAGGTATTAACTCTTTCATCTTGTCAGCCAAATTTCGACCTTTTTGAATAGAATGGTCACGATGAGTGATAGCTGCTAAAGCGTCAACACGATCACCGTTAATAAGAATATCGAGCTTAACTAATGATGCCATTTCAAAGCGCACAAATGCATAATCTAAAGATGCAAAACCACGACTAACAGACTTTAAGCGATCAAAAAAGTCCATCACAACTTCGCTCAT
Organism: Porticoccaceae bacterium; assembly: GCA_002685195.1. Taxonomy (GTDB): domain Bacteria; phylum Pseudomonadota; class Gammaproteobacteria; order Pseudomonadales; family Porticoccaceae; genus HTCC2207. Next base: position 29,826 of record NYWV01000019.1, on the reverse strand, counting down.
GGGCAATTCATATCGAATAGATACCTGACCACCAATGAATTGCATATCTTTCTGAACTCCGCGCTTTTCGACGCAGAGTGTAATTACATTACCCACATATTCTTTTGGTACAAGAATATTAGCCTCACAAATCGGCTCACGCATTTCTTCAATTTGGCCTGGATCTGGAAGGTCAGACGGGTTGGACATATATAGAGTTTCACCCTTAGAAGTAATAATTTCATAGACAACCGTTGGCGCTGTTGTAATAAGGTCTAGGTTATATTCTCTCTCAAGCCTTTCTTGGATAATTTCCATGTGCAACATGCCAAGAAATCCACAACGAAAGCCGAACCCCAAGGCATCAGAACTCTCTGGTTCATAAAATAAAGATGCATCATTGACTGCAAGTTTACTTAGTGCTTCGCGAAATTCTTCGAAATCATCAGAGTCAACAGGAAACATGCCCGCATACACTTGAGGCTTGATCTTCTGAAACCCAGGTAAGGGATCGATATCGGTTGTACTTAAGGTGGTCAAAGTATCACCTACAGGGGCACCTAAAATATCCTTAATTCCAGCAACCATAAATCCGACTTCACCGGCCCTAAGAACACCTGTCTCTTTGCGTTTGGGCGTGAATACACCGACGCTATCAACCACATGGGCCTTACCAATTGACTTAGCGACAATCTTACTCTTAACCTCTAGCGTTCCTTGCATAACACGAACCAATGAAACAACACCAAGATAGTTATCAAACCAAGAATCAATAATTAACGCTTGCAAAGGCGCATCTACATCCCCTGTGGGAGGTGGGACTTGGTGAACTAACTCTTCTAAAATTTCTCCAATGCCTTCGCCCGTTTTAGCACTACATCGGACCGCATCGTCAGCTTCAATCCCAATTATATTTTCAATCTCATTGATTACTTTTTCTGGTTCAGCCTGGGGTAGATCCATTTTGTTCAAAACAGGAATAACTTCAAGGCCTTGAGCTATAGCTGTATAGCAATTAGCAACTGATTGAGCCTCTACTCCCTGAGCTGCATCAACAATAAGAAGAGCACCCTCACATGCGGCAAGGGATCTTGAAACCTCATAGGAAAAATCAACATGGCCAGGCGTATCAATGAAATTAAGCTGGTAGGTTTTTCCATCTTGTGCGGTATAGGGCAACGTTACACTCTGAGCCTTAATGGTAATCCCGCGCTCCCGCTCAATATCCATAGAGTCAAGAACCTGAGCGGCCATCTCACGCTCGCTCAGTCCTCCGCATAACTGGATAAAGCGATCGGCAATGGTCGATTTCCCATGATCAATATGGGCTATGATTGAGAAATTTCTAATATGACTAAGATCAGACAATGGTTTGTACTACCCTTCAAATAAGCGCGCGCAGTCTAGCCTATTTGCCGCAATGAAGCTATGAGAGCGATGCAAATACATCAGTATTGCGTTAATCATTCATCAATCTGAATGGTTCTAAAAATTGCCTTCCCCTGCCGATAAAAGCGAATGCGTATTGGAGTGCTTTTAGGAATTTCTGCTATGACCAGCTGATACTCCTCTGAGTCATCGATGCGGCTATACCCCAATTGAATAATAATATCGCCAACCTCTAAACCCGCGATATCAGCAGGCGACTCAGATTGCACCTTGACCACCTCTACTCCTCCGCGCAGGCGCAACAGACGCAGATCTTCTACTCCCGGATCTGCAACTGAGAGCCCAAGGCGATCTGATTGGTCTGTAACAGAAGCTTGGATGTTGTCGTCTCCTTCGAGAGCTCCAATCTTCAACTTTAATTCTTTGAATTTTCCTTCACGGTACACTTCGACATTGATCATTTCTCCTGGTTCTATCAGTCCAACAATGTGCGGCAGATCCTCTGACCGTAAAATAGCCTGGCCATCTACACTTACAATCACATCATCAGGCTGTATGCCACCATTGGCAGCAGCGCTATTAGGTGTTACAGATTCAATATATGCACCTATGGGTCCGGGCAACCCAAGAGCGCCTGCCATAAACTGATCCACATCACTTATACCCACACCAAGGAAACCTCTTCTCACTTCACCACTATCTCTAAGTTGAGCAACCACATTACTCGCGATACTGACCGGTATAGAAAAAGATAGACCTACTGAACCACCAGTAGGCGAATAAATCTGAGAATTAATACCGACTACTTCTCCATCTAGATTGAACAGCGGGCCTCCGGAATTACCCCTGTTAATTGCCACATCAGTCTGAATGAAAGGCACATAGTTCTCTCCTTTCTCTGTCGGTAAACTGCGCCCAATGGCGCTTACAATACCCGCCGTCACTGAATAGTCCAAACCAAAAGGTGACCCTATAGCAAGGACCCAAGACCCTACCTTAATGCTCTCAGAAGATGCAAACTTCAAACTAGGCAAATTATCAGCTTCAATTTTCAACAAGGCCAGATCAGATCGTCGATCAGAGCCCACAATGACCGCTGAATACTCACTACGATTAGCAAATTGAACTTGGATGTCGTCTGCACCGTCCACCACATGATGGTTAGTTAAAATATACCCATCCTTAGAAATCACAAACCCAGAACCCATGGTTCTAGCGGGTCTCGCCGGGCGTCGGCGCTGCTCCAGCAACTCTCTAAACATCTCGGGGACCTGCCCCCGTAACGTGTCACGATTATCAGCTGGCTTACTAACAGTATTAATTTTCACTACAGCGGGTGCTGCTGCTTCAACTAGCGCACTAAAGTCCGGCAAGTCAGCATAAGTCTTATCCACACAAACAATTAATAGCAGAGTGGTAAACACTATCTTTTTAAACACTTAAAACTCCATAAAATATAATTAAATAAAACGTTGCTCTATTTTTTCTAACTCACGAGGATCATTCTGGATGCCAAATAAAACTGGATTGCTTTGAACATCCGCTTGGGCCTTTTGACCACGCATATTGACTAAAATTCCGCCACCAACGAGGCCAATTAATGCCCCCAAGATACTAAATAAATCTTGCTCAAGAGTCTTCCCTTCATCACCCAACATCCAAGCACCCGTTAAGGCTCCGATGACAGGTACCAGATAAACCATCAGAGATCCTTTCACTACTATATGTTCGGGAATACCAATAGTCACAGACTGCCCCAACCGCAATGAATCGACACAGAAATCTCCGGGCAATACTCGGATCTCATTTTTAGTACCGGTCAGTTTGGTCAGAGCAGTATGGCCGCAGCCTTTTTGTGCACTACAAGAGTCGCATGTAGTCTGCTGAATGGTCTCGACCATCAAGCTATCTTGGTTTTTTGAGATGACCGTTCCGGTTTCGAAAATCATGTTAATACCTGTAACTAAAAGTTACGACGGCTTGAGCAGTTTAGATGCATGGACAATTGATTCCGCGACCATTTTTGCAGTGCCAGCTGGGATCTCACCTACAACAGACACTGTAACTTCTGTATCAGCAATCTTTGTCTTGCTTGTTACAAACACACTAGCACCATGACGGGTAGCTAAAACAGGTAGCTTAGCACTAACCTTAGGAGATTCGACAAAAACCGAAAAGACAGCTAATCCATCAGAATAAACCAGCATTTGTTGACCTGTCTGCCCATTTCTTTCAGAGTCAATCAGCTGAAATCCAGAAGGTACCCAGCTAGCACTCCAATTGCTTGTATCTTCAGTGGAATCTGCGCTCTTACAATCTTTCTCCGCTTGAAAACTCCCTTCAGGAAAATCCAACGAGGCAACATCTTCGCCAACGTTTAGCTCTACAAATTGGAATCTTTCCAGAGGATTCCCTGAAAGGTCTAATAATACGGACATTAATAGAAGATTAGTCTCATTATCAACTGCCAAAACATAGGGTAACCGATGCTCGTCTTTTGGATTTACCAACACCATACTGGCTTTGCGATTCGCAACGCGCAATTGACCTCGAGTTTCCAAAAAATAAGATTCTTGAAGTAGTTTAAAACTATTAGTGTTTATATTTGGTAGTGAATCCATGTCTGTATCTTCCATATGGCTTGACTCGCAACTCAAACCACTACGAAATTTCGAAAATTCACCCGCGGGGCCGTCTAAATGAATAATTTTCTCAAAACTAATTCCATCTTGAACGAGATGAATTATCTTCGATGTCTTCAGGCGACCTGACTTTTCGTAAGTTATCAGGCCTGAATAGTTCAACTCATCTGATGCCTCGATCATATTTCTCATTAGCATCTGGGCCGAATTCTCTTGTTGAGATATCGAATGACTAGAAACGAAAATGGCGGTCATAATAACCGCCACTTTGAATATTTTAACGTTACGAAATTTTGTCACCACTAAAGTTTATTCCTTTTGAGTAGGTAATTCACGTTGCTCTATCCGTGCGTAGGGGAGCATTCCTTGATTCCTCACATAAGGAGCCTGATTGGAATGCTTGGCCAAAATATATGACAAATAAAGACGTATTTCTCGCTCTGAATATTGTTTCTCAGGAATACCTTCAGAACTCACAGCCCTTACATCAGCATCCAACGTCCAACCCAAGGGAACCTGATTCACTGGACCAACTATATCACTAACCGATTTATCGTCAATCTCGGCAAATTTCATTGTGTCATTAACGTTTAATTCAGATTGTTCAAACTGCTGAACCCCCATTATGGCGACCACAGCAACTGAAGCAGCAATGGCAAAGCGGCCAGAGGAGCTTAAAATTCTTCTAAGAGGGTTCGTTTTGAGTGTATCTTCATTTTTGATCGCTTCAGAAATAACAGATGAATAGTCTACATCAGACACAACGCCGCCTCTCATCACCGCTGAAATAGCGTGATAGCGCTGCCATTTCCCTCGAATGGTAAGAGCGTTAGCCCCATCATTAGATGCCAACTCCTTCAAGACTCTGCGAGTTTCAAGATCTTGCGCCTCNCCGTCCANCATGGCAGATAACGACTCGCCTAAATTTTCATCATATTGACTCATTTCTATGCCTCTTAAAGGTACTAAACTTCTTTAAATGCTGTGTCTATGACCAACCAATAAGTAAAAGGTTCACTAATCTTCTATTCAGTGTTAATTAGTTTACCTACAACCGCATCAATTGACTCTCTAGCCCTGAAGATACGTGACCTTACAGTACCCACAGGGCATTCCATAATTTCAGCAATTTCTTCGTAACTAAGACCTTCGTACTCTCTCAATGTAACGGCTGTGCGAAGATCTTCTGGCAGCTCAGCAATAGATTTAACGATTACTGACTCTAATTCATCTCGAAAAAGCTGATTCTCAGGTGTCCCTAAATCTTTTAAATACTCACTTCCAGAATAATACTCGGCATCATCTATATCAACATCTGAACCTGGTGGCCGTCGACTGCGTGAGACCAAATAATTTTTCGCGGTATTCACCGCAATCCGATAAAGCCAAGTATAAAACTGGCTTTCACCTCGAAACTTAGGAAGTGCTCGATAGGCTTTTATAAAAGCTTCTTGCACAACATCTGCAACCTCATCAGTGTCTCGTACGAAACGACCGACTATGGCATGGACCTTATGCTGATACTTTAAAACTAAAAGATCAAAAGCTCTCTTATCGCCCTCTTGCACTCTAACCACCAACTGCTGATCTGTGGCTTCACCTTTAATTTCAGTCATTCACTATTCCGACTTTGCTACTTTTGATTAGATTAATTAAAGCAAACGGAATGAAAGATCCCATAATGCTTTACTACAGACCACTGAATGCCTGTTAAGTTCGCTTGATTCAAAATGTTATATTATCATGTCGCTCCAATACTGTGTGACATACAAATGAAGCAAACCCATCTTTATGACGTTCTTATCATTGGTAGTGGTGCTGCTGGTCTAACGAGCGCCCTGCAATTAGATAAAAACCTCAATATTGCTCTAATCAGCAAATCTTCCCTGCAAGGTGGAGCCTCTTGGCTCGCTCAAGGCGGTATTGCAGCAGTTTTTGATGAAAACGATAGTGCCGATGCTCATGTTGAAGACACCCTTGTTGCAGGAGCTGGTCTATGCCATGAAGAATCAGTGCGCTTTGTGGTAGAAAACGGTCCTGAGGCTGTGAGTTGGCTTATTGAGCAGGGCGTTACCTTTACTCGAGAGAACAATCAGCAGAATTATCACCTCACACAAGAGGGTGGCCACAGTCATCGAAGAATTCTTCATACTGCGGACGCAACAGGGAAGGAAGTCACTGGAACGCTAGTCGATCAGGCCATTGCCGCTCCTAACATTGACATCTTCGAACATCATTGTGCTGTTGATTTGGTCACTCAAGCGGATAAAAACTCACGCAAGATTCGATGTACTGGCGCTTATTTGCTAGACATACAAACGTCGGTAATATCACTATTTCAGGCCAAAAGCGTAATACTTGCATCTGGAGGTGCCAGTAAAGCCTACCTCTATACTAGCAACCCGGATGGAGCCAGTGGCGATGGGATTGCGATGGCATGGCGCAAAGGTTGTCGAGTCGCAAATTTGGAGTTCAATCAATTTCATCCAACTTGTTTGTATCATCCCAAAGCCAAGTCATTTTTGATCACTGAGGCCCTGCGTGGAGAGGGTGCTATTTTGCGGCTCCCNAACGGAAGTGCCTTCATGAAGAATTTCCACCCCGATGCAGAGCTTGCTCCCAGAGATGTAGTAGCACGGGCTATAGACCATGAAATGAAGAGACTAGGAAGTGACTGCCTGTATTTGGATATAAGCCATCAATCTGCTGAGTTCATTACGGAGCACTTCCCTACTGTTTATAAACAGTGTTTACAGTACGGAATTGATATTACAACCGACCCCATTCCAGTTGTTCCGGCTGCACACTACACCTGCGGCGGGATTATGGTTAGCAATGACGGCCAGACTGATCTGCTAAATCTCTATGCCATCGGTGAAAATGCCTTTACTGGGTTNCANGGAGCAAACCGAATGGCAAGTAACTCTNTACTAGAGTGCTTGGTATACGCCCAGGGAGCAGCCAGAAAAATCAATCAACAANTTGGTCAAATTCCTGTTCCTGATTTTATTCCTGAGTGGGATGAATCNAGAGTAGNTCACTCAGATGAAGACGTTGTTATCTCCCATAACTGGGATGAACTTCGCCGTTTCATGTGGGATTACGTCGGTATTGTCCGAACAGATAAACGCCTAGCACGGGCTCAGCATCGAATTAAACTTCTCCAAAAAGAAATCCAAGAATACTATAGCAATTGCCTAATTACTCGAGACCTACTAGAGCTTAGGAATCTGGCAACAGTATCTGAATTGATTATTCGCTGCGCCATGCAACGTAAGGAAAGTCGCGGACTTCACTTTACCTTAGACTATCCTGAATTATCACCCATTGCCCGAGATACCGTGATGGTTCCCATTAATTACGCTGGCCAAGATGTCATCATTAACCGTGATTAGTGTTAAGTACCGCGAGAAAGTAATAGGGACCGTAGTTGATGATGCCCTGCAGAATTAACAACATCTTTTGTAATTGCACGCCTAAATACAACCCCTTTAGGGGTTCTAAAATAGATAATAATCAACCAATCTGTAATAAATTGATCTGAGTGTAATCGTAATTCAGTTAAATCATCTCTACCGTAAAGATTCCATAGGTCCGATTCAGAATTGAACACCAACTCTTCCATTTGAGCTAGACGCATGACAGTGATTGATTGGTAAAAAAAACAGCCCTACCGCAATGATAGCGAGGAGTTTAATCCAGAATACTATTGGGAGTAAAATTAACAAAAGTAAAATCCATACGGCCAGTCCCACGCTGGCTAGCACGAGGGTTTTCGATGGCTTAAGACTAAACCGCTGATGGTTTTTTGCGACTATCACGAATTATCTGCAGTATCCTTTGCATGTTTGGATCAGTGGGCTGCTCTCTTTGCATGAACCATAAAAATAAGGTCTGGTCTTCGCAGTCCAAAAGCACCTGAAACCGAAGTTGGTCTTGCTCATCTAATGAATCATAGACATTTTCAACAAAGGGAGTAAGAATTAGATCTANTTCTAGCATGCCGCGGCGACTAGCCCAAAGCAGACGGTTTTTATTCATAGCTAATGATTCAGTGTGCAAAAGCGGTATTATAAGAGACAATTAACTATAAACAAATAGGATCAATTAAACCTATGAACTGGCAACTCCTTTTCCCAGATCATTCAGCGATTGCTAACAGTGAGTACTCGAATATCATAGAGTCGTTCGGCGAATCTGCGGCAGACTATCCAGCACTGCCTAAGACAACAGTGCTAAGTACGAATCATCGCGGTTATATCAAATTAANCGGCCCAGATAGTGAAANATTTTTGCAAGGGCAGGTCACCTGTGATCTTTCNTCACTGGAGGCTGGTGAATCTAAAAATGGAGCTCACCTTACNCCAAAAGGNCGCATTATATTTTTGTTTAGTGCTACAAAAGGCGATGATGGCACCCTTCTGTTAGAAACCCATCACTCTGTTGTTGAAGTTGCTATTAGTAGTCTTAGAAAGTATTCANTCTTCTTCAAAACTGAGATNGTTGACGTCACCCATGAATTCTTGAGCGTGATGATTTCCGGCTCAGGTAGCGAATCTTTAGTTGAAAAAGTCCAGTGGCACTCAGNAGGAGAAATTAGCCCCTCAGTTTTTTCTACTACACTCAATGTCGCGAGCGCGATTGAACAGTTACAGACGATAACACATTTGGTTACACCGGCTGGACAGGGTTATAGCGACCTATTGCGTATTCGTGCTGGCACGGCCGATGTCGTAGAACAAACTTCAGATGAATTCATTGTGCAAATGATTAATCTGGACGCTCTTGATTATATAAACTTCAAAAAAGGGTGCTACACCGGGCAAGAAATAGTCGCGCGTGCTCATTATCGAGGGGCTGTGAAACGACGGCTGTATCGTATTGGTCTCGACANAGAAGTTAGTCCGCCCCTCAAGCAAGGATTAATGAACACCGAAGGAAAGGTGATTGGGACTATTGCTGCTGCTGCACCAGCCAGCAACACAACCGTCGAAGTCTTGGCTATTTTGGCTATAAAGTCTGCTGACTGCTCAAAGGTTAAATTTGGAGAGCAAGATCTGGTCCCAATGAGGCTCTTACCGCTGCCTTATGAGCTCCCTAAATCATCGTGAACCAAATCATTCTCTGGGCTAGTACCCACGAAAACCTACTCGTCTGGATGGGATTAATATCGTTGATCGTTTTCATTGTCAGCTTNGCTTCTCTGCCCTGGCTGGTGGCTTTGATCCCTGAAGATTATTTTATATCATCAAAACGACAGCTAACCCCTTGGAAAAATCGCTTTCCAGGAATGTGGGTGCTGGTTTTTGTGGTTAAAAACACCATTGGTTATCTTTTATTGTTGAGCGGGATGTTAATGTTGTTTTTACCCGGACAAGGTGTTTTAACCATGGTCGCAGGGCTACTAATGATGGATTATCCCGGTAAATTTGCCCTTGAGCGGAGAATCGCCCTAAGCCCCTCGATATTATCGAAACTAAACTGGTTGCGCAGAAAAGCTAATCGACCGCCCCTTAAAACAGACCCTTAACAAAAGATTACTTATTGAAATTTAGACTCCGTACTTCCTGTAGCTCCCCATAGAACTTCACAACCTGCTCTCGGTTGAATTGGAATATTGCGTGCTAAAATTAAGCTTATTACCGCCATAATTGCNCCCATCAAAAATACCATCATNGGTGAGACTAGCCAAACCAAACCAAATAAGACTGGGATGAAAACAGCTGCAATGTGNTTAATGGTAAAGGCTACACCGGCGGTAGAGGCCATATCTGCTGGGTCAGCTATTTTTTGGAAGTACGTCTTTATGGCAATGGCTANAGAAAAGAATAGATGATCAGCCACATAGAGAACCCCAGCCCACAGCCCATCGTTAACAAAAGCATAGGCTATAAAAACGCAAAATAACCCGCAATACTCAAAAGTTAGTGCTCGACGTTCTCCAATTCGCCCTACAATAAGTCCTATACGCCCAGCAAACGCCCAGTTAAAAACATGATTAATCATAAACAATGCTGCGATATCCGAAACACTGTAGCCAAATTTCTCTACCATTAAAAAGCCCGCAAAAACCATAAAGATCTGTCTTCTNGCGCCACTCATGAAGGTCAATGCATAAAATAACCAATAACGTTTTCTCAACAGTAGGTGTTTTCTCTGAGGCGTCGCACTTTCAAATCTAGGGAAACCTAACCACATAATTATGGCAAGAACCAAACAACCCCCTCCACCTACTAGATATATCACTTCATAACTAAGATCGAGATAACGTTGAGCAACCCACAGAAAACTGTAAACCANCAATGAAGCAATGGAACTAACTGCAATCAACTTTCCCAAAACTCCCGGAGCCTCATCGATTGTTAACCACTGCAATGAAAGCGATTGCTTAACAGTTTCGTAATAATGAAAACCCACCGACATGAGAAAGGTAGTCAGATAAAGCCCTAAGGCCGAAGGAAAATACCCAGTGATGGCCACTCCAATACCTAGGAGAGCTAATGCAATNTAAGCAAAAGTTTGTTCTTTTATCAGAAGCAGAACAAAAACAGCAGAAAATGCCATAAACCCGGGTATCTCCCGAATGCTTTGCAATATACCTATTTCCTTGCCGGTAAATGATGCTCGCTCAATAACAAAATTGTTTAACAGAGCCATCCACGTAGCAAAGGCAAATGTCATTGCAATAGTCATTATAATGAGTAAGTTTTTGGGGGTTTGCCACGATTTCAACACTGGTTTATCTTGCCTTGAGTTAAAGTTCTAATGAAATTTGTTGGGTATCATGGGACTTCATTGGGATCTGCCAGTTAATCGAAAAGGATTTTTTGGATATTAGGTAATCATTTGCCAAAGAAAAATGCTTACAGCCAAAAAAGCCTCGATAGGCTGAAAGAGGCGACGGGTGAGCGGCCTCCAAGATCAGGTGCTTTGATTCATCAATTAGTCTCTTCTTGCTTCCAGCATAATTGCCCCACANCATAAAAACAACAGATTCACGTTCATCACTGATTAANCTTATTACTGTATCTGTGAATCTTTCCCATCCTTTATCAGCATGTATACCCGGGCAAGCCTGCTCAACGCTAAGCACGGTATTTAGTAAAAATACACCCTGCTTGGCCCACTCATCCAAAGACCCATGATTGGGCACAATTGCATTCTGATCAGTCGATAATTCACTGAAAATATTCCTAAGGGATGGTGGTATCTTATTACCTGGAGCAACAGAGAAACAGAGACCATTTGCCTGATTGGGTCCATGATATGGATCCTGCCCAATGATAACTACTTGGATATTATTTAAATCAGTTTGACTAAAAGCAGAGAAGGCTTTCTCAGCCGGCGGATAAATCACCTTACCCAATTGGGCTTGGGCAGCTAAATATTGATTTAATGCTAACCAATAATCTTTATCTAACTCACCGCGCAAGTTTTTTAACCAAAGGGGAGATAACTGTTTTTTTGCCTGCTCGGTAATATTCATTTTTTGGTTGCTTTTAGATCTCCTCGAAAGCTCAGAGAGTAACATATTTTATAACTTGTCCCACCAACACAAGCCCTCATAGCAGAGGACATTTGCNAAAATNTTACTATTGTATTTCTNCATGCCAACCAACGATAAAGCTTAATGAATGAATTTAGCTGGACACTAATTACTAGCATTTAAATTTTTCATAAAGCCGTAAACTTAAACTGCCCCAAATGCTACAATGGCGTCCTATGGAATCTGTCTCCACTTCTAATATTTGGCGTCTCACCTGGCCCACTATTATCAGCAATATTGTATACATGCTGATGGGTGTCGCCTTTTTGAAAATGGCAGGCACTTTCGGTACCGATGCTGTTGCCGCTGTCACTACAGGTCAGCGACTCTATTTTGTTTTACACGCNGTGGTAATGGGTCTTTGCAGCAGCACAACTGCCATGGTAGGCAAATACTGGGGCGCAGACAATCGACTGTTGGCTGGACGCTTTGCTGCCCTTTCTATTGTTCTTTTTCTCCTCGATGGCATGCTTTTCTCGTGGATCGCCATACCCTTCAGAGATCAATTAGTCGGTATTTTTGGTTTATCTGCTAACGGTCACAGCATGGCCGTCGACTTTATGCTTTGGACCGCACTCTTCGCCCCTGCAATGCTGACAACATTGGTCTTCAATATGGCATTTCGGGCGACAGGTGATAGTACTACGCCTTTGNGGACAGCGATTGTTGGTGTTATTTTGAGCCTCGCTCTTGGATCTGCAATGACATTTGGTTGGCTGGGTTTTCCTGCGATGGGTATTGCTGGGCTAGCCATTGGCGGTGGCATTGCCATGACCGTCACGATTATTATATTTNTACTTATTTGGATATTCGGAGGCTTTCATTTTAAACCTNCAAATCCAANGCCCGATTTCCTCAGTAATGGTAAGACCTTAATCAATATTGGCCTACCCGCAGCCTTCGAACAAGCTTTTTTCCAAGGCGGATTGCTTATATTTATGGTTTTTTTGGCCGGCTATGGCAGCGCTCCCTTTGCCGCCTATGGTATCGGTTTGTCAATATTAGGCCTGGTAATTGTCGTCGCCTTCAGCTTTTCCATTTCAAGCGCTACGCTGGTTAGCCAACACCTCGGTGCGGGTGACTTTAAGGGTGCCTACGACGCAGGTTGGAAAACTATGCGCACCTGCCTCTACGTAATGATTACAGGCTCCGTAGTCATGTGTTGGTATGCTCATGATATTGCTCGCTTTATGATCGATGATCCTGAGGTAATTCGTCATATGGTCCAATTTACCTATATCCTCGGCGCCTGCCTTCCATTAATGGCAGTAGAATTTAGTATGGCTGGAGCTCTCAGAGGAGCAGGCGATACTCGCTACCCAATGATGGTCACAGTGTTTAGTATTTTATTGACCCGTATTATTGCGCCTTGGGTGCTTGTCACAATGGGTGCCGAAGTAGTGTGGCTCTACGCCACCTCTTTGGTCGATTTCTCTATAAAATCTAGTCTAAACATGCGGCGCTTTCGTAAAAAAGGCTGGTTTCAAGCACATTTACAACAATGATATAATCAAGTTATGTTGAATAATCTAACACCTCCGCAACAACAATACGACCGACAGGTTGCCTATTGGCTTCTACTTTGTGCTGCAGTTATTTTCGGCATGATCCTACTCGGAGGGGTCACCAGACTAACGGATTCTGGCCTCTCGATGGTTGACTGGAAACCAATTAAAGGAATTATTCCACCGATCANTCAAGCTGACTGGCAAGCCATGTTTGCAAAGTATCAGCAGTTCCCAGAGTATCAAAAAACGAACTTCACAATGACCTTGGAAGAGTTTAAACCAATCTTCATGTACGAATATTTACATCGAATGTTGGGTCGCTTTATTGGCATTATCTTTGTCCTGCCTTTTTTATTCTTTTATTTCACCAAACGAATAGCCCATGGATTAACTCCAAGGCTAGTGGCCATGCTGTTGCTCGGTGGCAGCCAAGGGCTACTGGGCTGGTACATGGTTAAAAGTGGTCTTGTAGACAACCCTCATGTCAGTCAGTATCGATTAACCGCTCATCTAGGCTTGGCGGTCTTCATTTATGGTTTTATTGTTTGGACAGTGCTTGATTTGTTAGCTCCAAAACTCTCTCAACCAAAGCATTTAAAGCGCTTCTCTTACACACTGAGTAGTCTGATTTTTTTNATGATTCTTTCTGGAGGGCTAGTTGCAGGTACTCGTGCAGGAATTCCCTACCCAACGTGGCCTCTTATGGGTGATAGCTTTATACCCCCGGGACTCTATAGTCTTACGCCATTTTGGTTGTCCGCGTTCGAAGATATGTTAACCATTCAATTTAACCATCGAATGTTTGCCTACTTAATTGTGGTGCTAGTGGTGACCTTTGCCTATAAAGCACTGAAATCTGATCTTAATGGCCCTCTTAAAGTTGCTATTTATTGCTTTCTTATTCTTTTGGTGGCCCAGGTTACACTCGGAATAAGTACATTGATATTTTATATCCCGGTGCCGGTTGCTGCTGCCCACCAAGTATGTGCTGTTGCACTCTTAACAGCATCCCTTTTTGTCAGTCACTGCTTTTCCAATCAAATGACTGCACGTGAGTCTTAACCCGGCAAAAAAAAGAAACAGCGATTGATTCCCGTTACATCAATGTAACATTTAATTCATTGAACTTACCGCGAGATGATCTTGCAAGTTTTAACCGGAGATAAAACCATGCGAACAACTCTTATTCTATTAGTATCCTTATTCTCAACAACCCTTTGGGCTGAAAACATTTCTACCCCCTCAGGTTTATGGAATACTGTTGATGACACCACCGGTGAGGTTCGCTCTACCGTGAAGGTGACAGTCGAAAAAGATAGACTTTTCGGAACAATCATCGAAGTACATGACCCTTTAGAAAAGAACCCAACTTGTGATAAGTGCAAGGGCGAATTGAAAGATCTTCCCATTATCGGTATGCGAGTCATCAATGGCCTCACGTTAAAGAANGACGTTTGGAAGCGAGGCACTCTTTTTGATCCTGAAAGCGGCAAAGAATATAAGGGAGAGGTGTGGCTAGAGGGNGACCATCTAATGGTTCGAGGCTATGTGGGGTTTTTCTACCGCACTCAACAATGGCACAAGAAAATCGAAAATAAAAATGATTAAACATCCATATGGCATTTGCGCCGCATAAACTTATGATTTATGGTCTCGACTCAAAATTTAACTTAGAGAAAGTGATAGATCATGAACCTAGATTTTTCAGATGACCAAAAATTCCTTCAATCCGAAGCAAGAAAGTTTTTTGATAAAGAACAAGCTTGCCGAAGAGGCAGAGCCGTTATGGACGCTGGTAGCGACCTAGATCAAGATCTCTGGAACCAAATTGTATCTATGGGTTGGACTGGGATCAGAATACCTGAACAGTATGAAGGACTCGGGCTGGGTCATCTTGAGCTTTGCGTTATTGCTGAAGAATTAGGTAGATCGCTAGCACCTGTGCCTTTCTCTTCTTCTGTTTATCTTTTCACAGAAATTCTTGTTAAATTCGCTAATGAAGACATAAAAAAAGACCTACTACCAAAATTAGTGACNGGTGAGTGTGTTGGAACATTAGCTCTAACCGAACAGCTATTTGCTCCGACTGAGGATAACATCAATACAAAAGTATCCAACGACCTTATTTCAGGTAAGAAAATCGCTGTGGCAGATGCTAATGCCGCCACGCACGCAATCGTGGTGTGCCAAGGGGATAAAGGTATTGAGTTGAGACTCATTGATTTATCTGTCAAAAACTGTGTCTTAGAAAAACAAGCAACCATCGATGATACTCGCGGATACGCGGCTATTGAGTTTAGCAATGCGCCAAGCAAACTGATAGGCGACGCCGAGACTGGTTGGTCTATGTTGCAAAATGCTCTTGATCAAGCGGCCGTTCTGTTTAGCTTTGAACAAATTGGTGGTGCCCAAGCGGCATTAGATATGGCAACAGACTATGCTAAACATCGATTTGCTTTCGGTAGAGCAATTGGTTCATATCAAGGAATCAAACATAAGCTTGCCGATATGTATATTGCTCTTACCTTAGCTAAATCAAATACCTACTATGGGGCCTGGGCACTATCAACCGATTCATCCGAACTGAGTGTTGCTGCTGCTACCGCTCGCGTGAGTTCAACTGAGGCATTTAAACTTTGCGCTCAGGAGAATATTCAAACTCATGGCGGTAACGGTTTTACNTGGGAATATGACTGNCATATGTTTTATCGGAGAGCAAAAGTGCTGTCTTTGAATATCGGATCCCTTGCTGTCTGGAAGGAAAAACTAATCAGTGGATTAGAAAAGTCTAATCTCGCAAGTGCAAACTAAGGAGATTTAAATGAACTTCAATGACACTGAGCAACAAGCCGAATTCAGAGCCAAATGCAGTACTTGGTTGAAAGACAATGCTCAACCCAAAACTAGCGCCCGTAATGATAAAAGATACGGTAAAGCTGACCAAAAGGAGTTTCTAAAATCTGCGCGGGAATGGCAAAAGAAGAAATTTGACGCCGGCTGGGCTATGTTGCACTGGCCTAAAATTTATGGCGGTTTAGAGGCCTCACCCATAGAGAGAATTATTTGGGGACAAGAAGAAGCCAAGTTTGATGTGCCTTGGGGCGTCTATGAAATCGGTCTAGGCATGGCTGGCCCAGTGATGATGCAGTACGCAACTGAAGAGCAAAAACAACGATATCTCCCACCTATGGCCGCTGGCGAAGAAATCTGGTGCCAACTATTTTCTGAACCCTCTGCGGGATCAGATGTGGCCGGTTTGCGTAGCCGAGCAGTGCAGGATGGCAGTGATTGGATCATCAATGGTCAAAAAGTCTGGACATCTGGGGCACATTTCTGTGATTACGGCATTATTGTTGTCCGCCATGATCCCGATGTTGATAAACACGCAGGGATGACTTTTTTCTTTGTTGATATGAAATCTCTCGGTATTGATATTAAGCCCATCAAGCAAATTACCGGAGGTTCTTCTTTCAATGAAGTCTATTTTAATGACGTGCGCATCCCTGATAAACAGCGACTTGGGGCTGTTGGTGATGGTTGGAGAGTAGCAATAACAACACTCATGAACGAACGATTAGCAGTGGGAGATGCTAATGGTGCTGATGCCAAAGAGGCATTCAAGTGGGCGCAAAAGCAAGATGATCATGGCCAACCTTTGATACGAAACCGGGCGGTACGAGAATCTATCGCTGATTGGTATTGTCAGGCTAGCGGATTAAAAAACACTAAACTACGCACGATGTCGGCATTATCACGAGGCGATACTCCAGGTCCTGAAGCGTCAATTACTAAGGTTGTGAGTGCGAACAAATTGCAGGCCGTCGGTAACTTTGGCATCGACTCTCTCGACATGGCTGGCATGCTAAAAACCGACGACTCTGATGTACATAGTTTCCATGATGCATGGTTGGGGGCTGCTGGCCTAAGAATCGCGGGAGGCACCGATGAAATCCTGAAAAACATTATCGCCGAGCGAGTTTTGGGGCTACCCCAGGATCCTCGAGCTGACAAGGGCGTGGCTTTTAAGGATATTCCCTCTGGAAAATAAAAGAAGAACTGTTCTGATTAGAGATAGTTCCAAGGGGACAGTCAAATTTGGTGGAGAGCCCAATCAGAGCTAATCCCTGTCGTCTCTCACTCAGGTCGCATGTGAGGGAACAACAAAACGTCTCTGATAGACGGAGAATCCGTGAGCAACATAACTAGCCGATCAATACCTATACCCTCGCCAGCGGTTGGAGGCATGCCATGCTCAAGAGCTCGGATATAGTCCGCATCAAAGTGCATAGCCTCAACATCACCCGCATCTTTCTCGGCAACTTGTTGCTTAAAGCGTGCTTCTTGATCCTCTGGGTCATTTAGCTCAGAAAAACCATTGGCAATCTCCCTGCCCCCCACGAAAAACTCAAATCGATCAGTCACAAAAGAATCTTCATCATTGCGCCGAGCTAAGGGGGACACTTCAGCGGGATACATGGTGATAAATGTTGGTTGCTCCAAAAGATGTTCAACTGTTTTTTCAAATATTTCGATCTGAACCTTTCCCAAACCCCAGATATCTTTGAGAGGGATATGCAAGTCACTGGCAATTTTACGGGCTTCATCTTCATCACTCAGTTGATCTGCATTAATAGAAGGGTTGTATTGAAGAATCGAATCAAACACCGATAGTCGGGTAAAAGGCTCTGCAAAATCATAATGAGTTTCACTTTGAATTTCGCCATCAGCATCTTTTACTGTATTCACTACTTTGGTAGATCCCAAAACCTCAGTGGTCATTTTGCGCAGCATATCTTCAGTAAGATCCATCAAATCATTAAAGTCGGCATAGGCCTGATAGAACTCAAGCATCGTGAATTCAGGATTATGGCGAGTTGAAAGGCCCTCGTTTCTGAAATTACGGTTTATCTCATAAACACGTTCAAAGCCACCAACCACAAGCCGTTTGAGATACAGTTCAGGCGCAATTCGCAGATACATGTCAATATCTAAAGCATTATGGTGAGTCACAAATGGACGTGCCACTGCACCACCCGGTATCACTTGGAGCATTGGAGTTTCAACTTCCAGGTAATCTGCGTCATTCAGGTAGCGCCTAATAAAGTCCACCACCTTAGAGCGCACACGGAATGTATTGCGAACATCGGGATTAACAATCAAATCAACATAACGCTGCCGATAGCGCATCTCTTGGTCAGCAAGGCCATGAAATTTATCAGGTAAGGGCCTTAAAGCTTTAGTCAGCAAGAGGTATTCGTCCATCTGCACATACAAATCACCCTTGCCTGACTTATGTAATGCTCCAGTAATGCCAACGATGTCGCCTAAATCCAAAGACTTTGCAAAGGGTCGAGCCTCTTTGGTTACATACAATTGAATACGATCAGAACTATCCTGAACCACAATGAAAGCACCCCGGTTACGAATAACTCTACCCGCAACACTAACCACTTTTCCCAGGGTTTCTAATTGCTCTTTAGACTGATCGCCAAACTCAGATTGTAACTGGCCGGCTTTATGGGCTGGCTGAAACTGATTTGGGAACGTTGCTCCATCTTGAGTGCGAAGCACATCCAGCTTGGCACGTCGTTCAGCAATAAGTTTGTTTTCATCCTGTTGATCAGTCATGTTTACTCTATTTGTTATGTTAGTTTTTAAAGCCCCGCTTTCAGCGAAGCAACTATAAATTGGTCTAACTTTCCATCTAAAACCGCTTGAGTATTGCGTGTCTCAATATTTGTGCGCAGATCTTTGATTCGAGCATCGTCCAAAACATAAGAACGAATTTGACTACCCCAACCAATATCAGACTTAGTATCCTCTGTAGCCTGCGCCGCCTCCTGCCGTTTACTTACCTCTAATTCGTAAAGCCTAGCTCGCAACATTTGCCAACATTTGTCGCGATTCTGATGCTGGGATCGTTGACTCTGACTTTGCACCACTATACCACTGGGGCCATGGGTGAGTCTCACTGCGGAATCAGTTTTATTAATATGCTGACCGCCGGCTCCAGAGGCGCGATAAGTATCAGTGCGCACGTCAGAGGGGTCAATTTCAATGTCAATGTTGTCATCAATTTCTGGGGAAATAAACACCGCTGCAAAAGAGGTATGACGACGATTTCCTGAGTCGAAAGGTGACTTTCGAACCAATCGATGAACACCAATCTCTGTTCTCAGCCAACCAAAGGCATATTCCCCCGAAACCTCTACTGTTGCACTCTTAATGCCGGCTACTTCCCCAGCGGAACACTCGACTAACTCAGCTTTAAAGCCCTTA
The DNA here is from genome assembly GCA_002685195.1 of Porticoccaceae bacterium. Classification (GTDB taxonomy): domain Bacteria; phylum Pseudomonadota; class Gammaproteobacteria; order Pseudomonadales; family Porticoccaceae; genus HTCC2207. The sequence goes on along the minus strand of NYWV01000019.1, from coordinate 10,483 downwards.
TCATCAGCCCAACGTAAATACATTCGCAACAACATCTCAGCCCAATCTTGAGCCTCGGTACCACCAGAACCAGACTGAATCTCTAAGAAAGCATTATTTGTATCCATCGGGCCAGAGAACATGCGACGAAACTCTAGTTTAGCTAATTGAGTTTCAAGATCCGACATGTCCGATTCCACATCAGACACAGTATCTGCGTCATCTTCTTCAACAGCCATATCTAGTAATTCGCGAGCATCGGCAACCCCCGTATCAAGATCTTCGATTGTTTTTACTACGACTTCTAGAGAGGAACGCTCACGACCCAATTCCTGGGCTATCTCAGGCTCATTCCACACATTTGGCTCTCCCAGCTCTAGCTCAACCTCTGCAAGTCGCTCTTTACGATTATCATAGTCAAAGATACCCCCTGAGCACGTCAGTGCGTGTTTGGAGATCCTCTAGGGCTGTATACAATGGACTAACTTCCATGATTTCGTGACTACCTTTTTCGTTTGGGTCTTGGTTTCCAAGGCAGCATTTTACCCTACCTAAGACAGCACACCAAGGGAAACTAATATAGTTGATTAACCGCGTTCAGTAGCGCACCATACTCGCCACAAAATTATTCTTAAAGGGGACTCAATATGCCTAAAAAGGTGCTGCTTTTCGTTATTATTCTGTCTACTTACCTATTACTTTGGCCAGTACCTATTGACCCAGTCAGTTGGGAAGCACCCAAGGATCAAGGCTTTGTGGGTGATTTTGAGCAAAACACCCGCCTAGAGACCATCGAAATTATCAATCTGCCTGATACTCACGGGCCTGAGGGTTTGGCATTAAAGGGTAGCGAGATATACGCTGCGACTCGAGAAGGCTGGATTGTTCGTTATAACGAAGGTACTGGTGAGCAAATTAAGTGGGTCAATACCGAGGGTAGCCCACTGGGACTAGTGTTCGATAAAGAAAATAATCTTCTCATTGCAGATGCCTATAAGGGTCTGTTGAAGGTAACTCCATCGGGAGAATTATCAGTTTTAACGCGCTCTGTGAACGGTACTGATATTGACTATGCAGACGACCTGGATATAACCGCTGACGGTAAGATCTATTTTAGTGACGCATCGACAAAATTTGGTGCCCATATGGGAGGTACCTATGCTGCTAGTTTGCTAGACACTATGGAGCATGGTGGCCACGGGCGTCTGCTTGTATACGATCCAATTGATGAATCAACAAAAATACTAATGGATGGACTTAACTTTGCTAATGGCGTGGCTGCTGATGCCAATAGCGAGTTCATTTTGGTTAACGAAACAGGTGGCTATCGCATCCACAAGTATTGGTTAAAAGGTCCTAAAACTGGTCAGTCCGACGTGTTAATTGATAATTTACCCGGTTTCCCTGACAACATCGTGCGCGGTCGTGATGGCCGTTTTTGGGTGGGATTAGTGTCACCCCGAAGTAAGGCTCTTGATAATCTATCATCTTCACCAATTTTGCGAAAAGTGGTTCAGCGACTTCCCGCATTTATGCGGCCTCAGGCGGTTCCCTACAGCCATGTTTTTGCTATGAATGGTGAGGGAGAAGTTCTGATTTCACTGCAAGATCCTAACGGTGAGCACCACACCAATACAGGTGCACTTGAGACAGATGATTGGCTGTACATTAGCAGTCTCCATGCAGATAACCTGGCCAGAATAAGCTGGAGCAATGTGGCAATGGAACAAGTTGACTAACAGTATGAATGGAACAAATTTACCGTTTACAAATGGGCTGAAAAACACATTTCTAGAATCGTTTAACGATCAAGGTGATCTGCATTTTGCAGTCGTGGCCTCTCAGCCGCTAACGAAACCCGTTTTTGTAAGTATCAATAATCTATTGTGTGAAGAGTTGGGTTTAGACCCTGGCGTCATATCCAGTGAATCCATGCTGAGTCTAATGGCAGGCGATTTGTCTGAGCTAAATCTGCAGCCTATTTCTCTGGTCTATTCAGGACATCAGTTTGGGGTTTGGGCCGGTCAATTAGGCGATGGACGAGCTATGACTTTAGGGGAGTTAGAAGTTAAAAATACCAATAGTGGAGAAACTCAACTATGGGACATCCAACTTAAGGGAGCTGGTACGACCCCCTATTCTCGTTTTGCTGATGGACGAGCAGTACTACGTTCAAGTATTCGTGAATACCTCTGCTCAGAAGCTATGCACGGACTTGGTATAGCAAGTACTCGAGCCCTCTGCCTTGTCGATAGTAAGACCCCCGTTTATCGTGAAGAAGTAGAGAGCGCTGCAACTCTATGTCGGGTGGCCCGCAGTCATATTCGCTTCGGATCTTTTGAGCATTTTCATTATCGCAATCAGCCTGATGCAGCTAAAAATTTGGCCGACTATGTGATTTCCAGACATTTCTCAGATTGGGTTGGTGAGGATGATCGCTACGGAAATCTAATTACTCACACAGTTACTGCGACCGCAAAAATGATCGCTCAGTGGCAGGCTGTTGGGTTTTCTCATGGGGTAATGAATACTGACAATATGTCGATCCTGGGTGACACCATTGACTATGGGCCGTTTGGCTTTCTCGACGTCTACGATCCAGACTTTATTTGTAATCATTCGGATACCAATGGTCGATACTCGTTCAAAAACCAACCCTCTGTGGGGTTGTGGAATCTAAATGCCCTGGCCACTTCATTAATGTCGCTGATTCCTTCAGAGCTATTGGTCGATGCATTAAAAACCTATGAGCCGACGTTTTTGCGAGTCTACCGCGAACTGATGTCAACAAAGTTAGGGTTGGAGGAATATCGCCACAGTGATGAGACCCTGATTAACAATCTGTTGGCCCTAATGGCAGAAAATCAAGTGGATTACACTTTATTCTTTAGACAACTTTGTTACTTCTCAGAGGATCAACGGGAGGTGCGCAACCTATTCATTGACCGCGAAGCCTTTGATGTTTGGGTCGAACTTTACCTACAACGTTTGCGGCAGCAAGATAGCTCAGATTCTGAGCGTTCAGCGATAATGCTGCAAACAAACCCTAAATATATCCTCCGTAACTACATGGCCCAAGCAGCTATCGAAAAAGCCCAACAAGGTGATTATTCAGAGGTCAATCTGTTGCTCGAAATACTACAAAGCCCATTTGAAGAACACCCCCACGCGAATCACTATGCAGGGTTGCCGCCTGACTGGGCAGAGACTATATCGGTAAGCTGTTCTTCATGAGACCTTCCTCACATTCTTGTGAGTAACAAGGAAGAGATATAGAGCAGTTGCCATGCCCGCGGCACCAGTAATCATGCACATAACCACAATTTGATAACGGACGGCAATCAAAGGAGATACTCCTGATAATATCTGGCCTGTCATCATTCCAGGAAGTGAAACCAATCCCACAGCCAACAAACTATTGAATATCGGAATCAAACCAGCCTTAAATGCGTGATTACGTGCATTGACACTTTCCATACCCTGCTTTATTTCCATGGCAAAGCGCTCAGCAGCGACACTCACTGTGTTCATAGCGCTGGCAAAAATCATTCCCGCCAGCGGAATCAAGGTATTGGCTTTATACCATGGATCAATATTAAGAACGAAATAGGTAATGAAGATTAAGGTCACCCCACCGCCAAAAGTAATAGCGATAAGCGCCCTAGTATAGTCACCTTTTATTTTGTCTTTTCCAAGAGGCTTTAGAGCGATAGAACTCGCAATAAGCAACATTCCACTGAGGATACCAAGCACTAAAGCAGATGAATCTATCGAAAAGATCCAGGTCAAAGCGTAACCAATAAGGGTCAACTGAATCAGCATTCGCGCCAACGCAACAAAACCATCGCTGACATTAAGGGACCAACGAAACATGATGACCAAGACCAAAATCACTGGAACAAAGGCAAACAAAACATTAACCACTGGTATAGTATTCAAAATTCATATTCTCTTTAGTCCTTTGGAGTTTAATAGATCGACTTAAACTATTCATCTACTCCTGTAACAAGTACTGATCAATCATCTACTTGTTTTTGTTTGTGTATTAGTTTGAATAACGGTATTTTGTTATTACTGAGAGGATTATGAAAATGGAAAAATATACCAACTTTAAAGATTTTTACCCTTACTACTTAAGTGAACACAATAACAAGCATACAAAGCTACTTCACTTTATAGGTACATCCATATCCATCTACTTCTATATCAAATTCTTTATGTCATTTAATGTTTTATACTTATTAGGTTCGTTACTCGCTGGTTATACTTTTGCTTGGACTGGCCACTTTTTTATTGAACACAACAGACCTGCGACATTTAAATACCCTATTTATAGCTTCATTGGGGATCACCTCATGTATCTGGAAATTCTTAAAGGGAAACACAAGATTTTTTAAGTAATACTATTAAATCTCCCGTCTCATCGGCTCAAGGAAATACAATGAAATTTTTATTAACTCTGTCATTCTACGTTCTAGCATTTTTCACAACATCTGCTAATGCTTCCGACAAGCACGATATTCAACCGTCTTTGACTATGAACGCGCACTCATCTGTAGCGGATGCGTTATCACTGGACGTGTTTAAAAGTCCCACGTGCGGCTGCTGCCAAAAATGGATTGATCATATAGAGCTCTCTGGGTTTAAAGCTACAGCTCACGACACAGATAGACTAAACCAAATAAAAACTGACAGTGGAATCTTGCCCCAATATCAATCCTGTCATACTGCCATATCGAAAAATGGTTTTGTGTTCGAAGGGCACATACCTGCCGCGATCGTGAAGCAGTTTTTGGACAATCCACCAAAAGATGCCATTGGTCTAGCCGTTCCTGGCATGCCCATGGGATCTCCAGGCATGGAAATGGGTAATATGCGAGATGACTATAATGTGCTGTTACTTAAAAACGATGGTAGCTCTGATATTTATGAGCAAATAATAAGACCTAGGTGACACAAAGAACTCATAGACTAGCTATAAAATTACTCGGATACTACGGGTTTAAATTTGTACACTATTTTTCCCGCTCTACCTTTGCCATAATGAAACTATGAAAAAATTCATAATCACTGCTAGCTTGCTACTTAGTCCCTTCGCCACTGCGGATATCTTCCGGGTGTTTAGAGAAGATGATGGCTCAACTAACTGGCAATGGATTGCTAACTTTTCTAGTAGTATTCTCATTCTTGCGCTGACTTATACTGTGCTGCGGTTATTCGTAAGTCGGCGACAAGCACATCAATATAATAACGAATTGGAAGAAATTCGTGCTCAGTTAGAGAAGCGGGTTCTTGAGCGAACGGCAACCTTGAATGAATCAAACACTTTACTGTCTGAAAGCAATAAGGCGCTGGAAGCAGAGATTAGTGAGCATTTAACGACGACTTCTCAGTTAAGGCAATCAGAGTCCTATATTTCTGAAATCCTGCAATCAATGCCCCTCATGCTTATCGGGTTAAACAAAGACAATCAAATTACTCAGTGGAACCCGGCAGCTGAAGAAGTCTCAGGGTTAGCCGCAACCAAGGTTATCGGTAAAGATTTATGGAAGTGCTACCCGGAAATCACAGTAACTCCAAACCAGATTGACGAAGCACATGAAAAACAATCTGCCGTGACCATAAAGTACAGTCAGCGTGGTCAATTTCATTTTGACATCACCATATATCCCCTCAAAGATCAATCAGTCACAGGTGTAGTATTGCTAATCGACGATATTACGCAGCGGGTGAACTCAGAAACTATGCTGATTCAACGGGATAAAATGTCTTTAATGGGTGAAATGGCTTCAACCATGGCCCATGACATTAACATTCCGCTGCGCGAGATGCTGAAATCTGTGAAAACTGCACGCCAGGGTCTAACAGACGAATCTTTTGATGCCGTTGCTCTGGGAGAAACACTGGAAGACAGTGTTATTCGAGGCCAACAAGCGAAGTCAGTAATAGAAAACTTATTGGATTTCTCAGGGAGTGGCGGCGATGCTAAATCCATTGCAAGTATTGCTGATATTATTGAACACAGTATTGAGTTAGCTGAAGATGTACTTTCTGTAACGTCAGGCTTGCGGTTCCAAGATGTGGATGTAAAGAGGGAGTATGCGGACGATTTGCCTGACTTTCCGTGCTATACCACTGAGTTACAGCAAGTTTTTCTAAGCCTTATACGCCATGCATGTGCAGCATTGGGGCAGATAGATGATATTGATCATTCTCCCTGCATACGGATCGCAGTAACACAGCTTTATGACGATATTTGGATACGTTTTCAGCACAACGGCGAGACTCTTAGCGATGAAGAACAGCAGTACATCTTCGAACCGTTTGCATCCCAAGACAAACATAATGATCAAAAGAGCATGGGTCAGCGTCTGTCATTTACTCATTTTATCATCACTGAGCAGCATCATGGCCAGATAGCGGTAGTATCAGATAACGGCAACGAAACGATCTTCAGTATTCAGTTACCACTTAAGTAACCCGCGCAGACCTATTGGCTACAGACTTCTTAGTACTTCGAGGGGTGGCTGAACTACAGCCTTTCGACTGTAACCTACACCTAATGAGCCAACCAGTAGACCGCCAACTAGCGGCCCTGTATACCATAGCCAAAGGTGCATTGAAAAAGGCAGATCAAACATATACCGCTGCAACATCGCCACAGATAATTCTGCCCCAGCACTAGCCAACAGCCCAGCCATTGTGCCTAAAGCGCTGAATTCGATTAATTGAATCCCTAATATAAGTCGCCTGGAACTGCCCAACGTCCGCAAAATAGCGCTCTCTTGAAGCCGTTCAGACATCGACAAACTCACGGCAGCGAACATCACCAGTACGCCGCAGCCCAAGATAAGTAACGTCATTACCTCAAGACCTCGGGTCACCTGAGAAACTATAGTTCGGATTCGATCAATAATTTTATCCAATTCGATCACTTGTACCGTTGGGTAACTCCGCAAAATATCATTAACTAAAAGCTTCTTTTCTGGGGGAATATAGAGACTGGTCATGCTGGTGCGGGGATACTCCTCAAGCAAGCCTTCAGGGAACAAGAAATAGAAATTTGGCGTCATATTGTCCCAATTTAGACTGCGTGTCCCTGTCATCTGAGCTTCAAAAATAAGACCACCAACGCTAAAAGTAATNCGGTCGCCTAACTTTAAACCAAGTTCTCCTGCAAGCTCGTCCTCTAGCGATACCGGAGCAATGNCCTGCCCCNCTTCATTCGTTTTTTCACTGAATTTAGCCAACTCATCAAGATCCCACCATTCGCCTTGAGCTACGGTGTTCCCCTCAGGCAATTCAGTGGTCCAGCTAAGATTGAGTTCACGNCNAAAAGATTCATGGCTATCTTTNTGCTCTTCAGTAATCGCAACGCCATTAATNTCGGTCATTCGGCCGCGAACCATGGCATACCACCCAGCTGTGTTGAGCTGATTGTCCTCAANCAACTGCCTAACACCATCTAACTCATAGGGGGCCACATTAACCAAGAAGTGGTTAGGAGCATCCTCAGCTAACTGGAACTGCCACTGGTCAATTAATGACGTGCGTACCACTATCATTATCATTAGTAGCGCTATAGCGCCAGAAAACCCAATCATCTGGATTAAACTCTGGGAGCGCCTACGCCACAGATTGGCCAACGCTAGACGCCAAATACTACCCATGCGTTGCCCATATTGCATACCTAATCGCAATAGGAATAATCCTCCCAAAACTGAGGCCAATGCTGTAACACCGAAGCCTGCTAGTATCGCTAAAGACAAATAAAGATTATTGCTATACCACAGCAATAGACCTGTGATCGCCGCGATACCAAAAGACACTCTAATTGCCGAGCTTAGGGGTTTTGAAGCCACATCTTGACGCAATACCGCGAGGGGTGACTGGGCGGGTAAGTGCCACAAAGCCGGCAGAGTGAACCCCGCTAAGCACAGTAGTCCAGTCGCCAATCCGGTTATCCAAGGTCGCAGNCCTGCCAAAGGTAATTCTATAGGTAACCATTCCCTCACGATCAAAAGAAGCAAATGGTGAAATACAAAACCCACTGCTAATCCAATTAAAGAGCCGCAAATTCCCATCCAAATGCTCTGTTGTAGATATAANCTTCGGACTCTTAAGGCTGNAATACCCCAGCTTTTCAGAAGGGCAACCTGCTTGGTTTGNCCGCTNGCAAAATGGTGACTNGCAAGNGCCANNGCAATACCAGCCAAGACTACACCGATACTTCCAGCCAACAACAAAAAACGTCTCCCTTTATCCATGGTATCCGCAATACTCGCCTGAGCCTGATCAGGCGTAATCAATCTGTCATGAATATCTAATTGAGGCTCAAGCCACGCTTNATATTCTTCAAAGCTATCCTGGTCATTAGCCGCCATGAGATAACGATAAGTGACCCGACTACCCGGCTGAATAATTCCGCTNGCAGGTATATCGGCATAGTTCATCAATACTCGAGCACCAAAAAATGAGTANGAACTACCGTCTGGCTCCTCGATCAAAATCTGACTAACTTTGAGTGTCGTATCACCCAACTCAATCTCATCTCCAAGCTCTATGTCCAGCAGGGGCAAAAGCCTGGCATCCACCCAAACTTCTCCTCTATCTGGCCCAAAATCAACTGACTCGATCAAACTAGGATCACGTGTGAATGCAGTAGTGGAGCGCTTAATCANCCCACGTAAAGGATAATTGGGCTGAACCGCCTTGATCGACGCCAAATGTAGCTCATCGTCATGGAACACAATGGATGAAAANCCCATTATTTTAGCCGTAGAAACATTCTTTATCTGGGCTTCTTGGAGCCATTCTTCGGAAGCCTCTTTACTACTCCGAACTACCAAATCAGCGGCTAAAAAACTACTGGACTCTTGAGTCAGAGCTTTCTCAATACGCTCAGCCAAAAGGGATACCGACGTCACTACAGCTACCGCCAGAATCAATGACCAAAGGATCAACCCAAGTTCGCCGCCGCGCCAGGTCCTAATAAGCATTCGNAAAGAAAGCATTAAGAGNTAAGCTCCTTAGNTTTTGCTTCGNCGTTTTCCATCTGACGACCCGCCTGTAATTGCAGTGTTAAATTACATCGCGCCGCTAAATTCATTTCATGGGTCACTAAAATCAACGTAGTACCCTCTTCCCGGTTTAGATCAAATAGAAGGTCATTAATAATTTCACCGGTCCCCGTATCTAGGTTTCCGGTAGGTTCATCGGCNAATAANATAGTCGGTTTGCAAGCAAAGGCTCTTGCTACTGCTACACGCTGCTGTTCACCGCCGGAAAGCTGTCGCGGATAGTGAGTTGTGCGACTACTCAAGCCTACCCTCTCTAAATAATAATTGGCTGTTTCCAGGGCTTTGCCATCACCATTGAGNTCAAGTGGCAACGCAACGTTCTCTAAAGCGGTTAATCCAGGGAGCAAATGAAATGATTGAAAAACAAAACCTACATCCTTTGCTCGCACCATCGCCCGCCCTTCTTCATCCATCGCTGTAATATCCTGATTATTAACCACNACAGACCCGGAACTCGGCAAATCGAGACCAGCTAAAATACCCAACAATGTGGATTTACCCGAGCCTGATGGTCCAACAATGGCCAAGGTTTCGCCATCAGCAACAGTCAAGCTAATCCCATCCAGGATGTCCAATTTACCTTCGGTGGTGATCACCTGTTTGCATACATTTGTCACTTCTATCATTCGAACCTTCCATTGTGAGAAAAATCGCTTACACTTCCGCTACAGATTTTAATCGAAGTTCAGTCGGGATTTATTATGCGATCTTTTTTTAAAGGGCTATGTTGCCTGTTTATTCTACTAGGTGCCAACACTTATGGATCAACTCTATTAGTTTTGGGTGATAGTTTGAGCGCGGGTTATGGTATCGACCCAGCTAAAGGCTGGGTTAACCTTCTGCGAACAGACCTTTCGCCGGACCATAAAATAATCAACGGTAGCATCAGTGGCGACACCACAGGAGGAGGCTTAGCTCGACTGCCCCTTCTATTGAATAAATTCGAACCTGATTTTGTAATCCTTGAACTAGGTGGAAACGATGGTCTTCGAGGTCAGCCACTTCGACTTATGAAACAAAATTTATCTCGAATGGTCGACCTGTGCCTAGATGCTAATGCAGTGCCTATTCTTTTTGGCATGCGTATCCCACCCAATTACGGCAGAAGGTACACTGATGCATTTGCCAAAGTATATGTTCAATTATCCATGGAAAAGAGGATCACTTTAATACCGTTTCAACTTGAAGAATTAGCAATCACCGAAGGAATGATTCAGCAAGATGGGCTCCACCCTACTGAAAAGGCTCAGCCCATAATCAAGGATGTGGTGAAAGTTAATATATCTCCTCTCCTCTATGAAAAGCAGGTAAGTGATCGATTAAATAGCTGACTTAAACAACACTATATCGTGTTTTTAGGAGACTTAAGAAACACTTTAAACTGAGACACCAGTCCACCCATTAAAATTAGTCCACACCCAACT
>NYWV01000018.1 GCA_002685195.1 Porticoccaceae bacterium | reverse complement strand
TCTGCCATTGCAGCACCAATGCCACTAATACGCGAAATATAGTCCGTCATATCTTGCTCGGTCTTGACAGTATGATAATTCATCATCAGTGTAGGGAAGAACGAATGAGTACCACTCATTTGATGGAATACATAGCCCCGTCGCATAAACGCCCTGCCAGCAAGTGCTGATTTGTATTGGTGCTCCCATAGGTCATAGGATATTTTGGCGGCATCGCTAAGCATGCTGTAGCTAAAAGTTGACTTCATTTCCTCAACGGAGTCGCCTTTCCATTTGATTCTTTTGAGTTGAGCAGCCTCACTCATATCATCAATTTCGTTGTACCGGTCTTTGCGACCCTGAAAAGTTAAGCTAAGGGGGCTCATCATTAACTCTTCTTCGTACTTTATCTCAAACCATGCATTGAGCTTCTTAGTCTCTGATTTTTCATGGTTATCACCTAAGCTCAGGCTTGATACAACCAATAATGCGATAAAAATAATCTTATTCATATCTCTGCTCCAACAAATGGGTACAGCTAAAAATTTAGCACGAACCCTATGTAAAAATCCTGCACAAATCTAGTGTTAAATGATACATTTTTGCGGTTTTTATGTAATCTTGGGGCTACATCACAAAAAGAAAGTGGAAACGCCATTCTTTTATTCAATAAACACACCGTATCAAACGGCCCTAGCTATTTTTAATTCTAGTTTGGCTCCCTCGCAGTCTATGCATTTGGAAAAGTTCTGGTAAACTTCAGCTAAATTCAAAGGATATGTTATGCGTCAGGTTTTTCGGACACTCTCTTCTTACTTACTTTTTCTAACCGTATCGATTTTCAGTCTTTCAGTCGTCGCCTCTACCCCGATTGAAACTGAAGACGGACAATCATCTTTGTATCGTGAAATTTTTGAACGCCTTGCTAGCCGGCATTATCGAAGTCAAGAAATTGATGATGCCCTGTCTGATCGGTATTTGGACGAATATATTAATACGCTAGATTCAGGTAAGAACTACTTCTTACAAAGTGATATTGATGAGTTTGAAAAATGGCGGTCAAAACTCGATGATCTTTCTAAGCGTGGTGATATTAAGCCTGGGTTTATCATGTTTAATCGCGTTCGCGACCGTGCGATGAGTCAGCTAGAAAAAAATATCACTTTGTTGGAGGACGAAAACTATGTATTCGATTTTGAGACTTCAGATTCGATTATGTTTGATCCTGAGCTCCGGTCTTGGTTCAAGACCCAACAAGAGGCGTCTAAGTTTTGGGAAAAGCGCCTTGTAGATTCAATGATTCGGCTGCTACTTAACGAAAAAGATGAGGCTGATGCAAGAGAACTACTGATTAAGCGGTATAGAAATCAAATCAAACAATTTGAGCAACGAGATAGTCAAGATGTTCTGCAACTCTATGCAAACGCCCTAGCGTCTCTTTACGACCCACATACGTCATATTTCAGTCCTAGAACAAATGAGAATTTTCAGATCAATATGTCTCTGTCTCTCGAAGGTATAGGCGCTGAGCTATCTACTGAAGATGACTATACAAAGATCAATCGTATTGTGCCTGGCGGCCCGGCAGATCTTCATGGTGTACTCAAAGCAGAGGATAGGATTGTTGGTGTTGGGCAAGCCGAGGAAGATATTGTCGATGTTATAGGGTGGCGAATTGACGATGTAGTCGCTCTAATCAGAGGTGCGAAAGATACCACCGTGCGACTCCAGTTTATCCCTTCTAAAGGGGATAGTAGTAATACAAAAACAATCACTATCGTCAGAGATAAGGTTAAATTAGAGAATAAATCTGCCCAAAGTAAGATACTTGATGTCGTCCATGAGGGTCAAACATACAAGTTAGGGGTTATTGATATTCCAGCCTTCTATATGGATTTTGAGGCCTACAGGGCTCGCGATCCAAATTATAAGAGCACCACTAGAGATGTCTATAAGCTAGTAGAGGAACTAAAAGACGCCGACGTGGATGGCATTGTAGTAGATCTTAGAAGTAATGGTGGCGGCTCATTATATGAAGCAACGTCTTTAACCGATCTATTTATTGATTATGGACCGGTTGTTCAAATTAGGGATTCTGATATGCGGGTGCAGCGTAATCAGCGAGCCTATAGACGAGCAGCCTATAATGGCCCTCTTCTTGTCATGATTAACCGATTAAGCGCATCTGCGTCGGAGATATTTGCAGGCGCCCTCCAAGACTACGGAAGAGCACTCGTCGTTGGTAGTCAGAGTTTTGGTAAAGGAACCGTGCAGGACATCACCGCGTTAAGTAGCGGGCAATTGAAAATGACCGTATCTAAGTTCTATCGTGTTTCTGGTGACAGCACTCAACATCGAGGAATTTTGCCAGACATTTCGTTCCCGTCGTTACATGATCTTGATGAAGTGGGCGAAAGTCATCAAGATAATGCCCTACCCTGGGACAGTATTCACAGGGTTCCTCACCAGACAAAAGATGAACTGAAAGCATTTATCCGGCCATTGACTGAGTCACATCTTGAACGTCGCAAAGAAGATCCTGACTTTGCTAGTTTGATTGAACGTATTGAGTTAAGTGATTCATGGGCGCAAGAAAAATCCTTGTCTCTCAATCTCGAAGAACGTCGTAATCGTAGCGAAAGTTGGGATCTAGGTCTCTTTGAAATTGAGAATAGGCGTCTTATTGCAAAGGGTGAAGTGCCCTTCGATACTCTTGAGGCTTGGCGACTTAGTGACGAGGTAGATGAAGAAAATGATACTGAGCTGCCCGAAGAGCAAGCGCAGCTGAAGGATCAAGCAGAGAAAGAGGGAGCGGAAGAGGAAGAGGAAAACATTCCAGAAACCGACCCCCTTTTATTTGAGGCTGGCAAAATTCTTGGTCAACAGATCTACATAGAAAGTACAAGAAGAATGCAGCAATTAGCACAAATTGAATCTGAGCAAGAGAGAGATTGATGGACTCGATGACGCGAGTAATGTCGTTCAACGTCAATGGCATTAGAGCCAGACTGCACCAAATAGAGAAGGTTTTAGAACAGCATAAGCCGGATGTATTAGGTTTGCAGGAAATCAAAGTTAGTGACGAGGAATTCCCTGTAGAGGCGATAACAGCCTTGGGCTATAACGTGGACTTTTTTGGCCAGAAAGGCCACTACGGTGTGGCTCTGTTGAGTAAAGTCCAAGCAACTGCAGTCATTCGGGGCTTTCCATCGGATGATGAGGATGCGCAGCGTCGAATGATTCATGGCGAGTATTTATTGAACGGGAAAATACTACATGTGATAAACGGTTATTTTCCTCAGGGAGAGAGCCGTAAACACCCGACTAAGTTCCCGGCTAAGGAAAAGTATTATTCAGACCTAACTCACTATATATCTGACTCCTTTACCGCCAGTGATAACGTTGTTGTTATGGGTGATATGAATATTGCGGCAACAGATGCTGATGTAGGAATAAAGCCTGAAAACGCCAAACGTTGGCTACAGAGAGGGATCTGCTGCTTTCTCCCAGAAGAACGAGAATGGCTTCAAAATCTCATGAATACTGGATTGATAGATACCTTTAGGCTCATGAACACTGACGATAACAGCTCCTTCAGTTGGTTTGATTACCGCAGCCGAGGTTATGAACAAGAACCCAAGCGTGGTCTGCGAATAGATTTAATTTTAGCAACTCAAAATCTTGTAGATGTGCTTGCAGGGACAGGTATTGATTTCGAGGCAAGAGCGTCAGAGAAACCGTCCGATCATTGCCCTATTTGGGCTGATTTCGCTCTGTAGAGAGCTAAGTCAACCAAATCTTATGGATTTCGTTATAGTAACAGATGTCGCAGATTAGAACGAGCCTATGAGCCTTGCATACATTAAAACGGACCATAACGCATCTCTTGCCGAAAATTATCAATCGGACGCTGCTGTTGTGAGTATTGAATACAACAATATCGATCAATTTTTAAAGCACATTGAAAAGCGTGCTTTTCATATGGCTCGACTAAGCACCCGTGGTTTGGAAGATGCTCATGATATTGTTCAAGAATCGATGTATAAATTAGTACAAAAGTATGCTGACAAAGATCCCAGTGCGTGGAAACCTCTTTTTTACCGCATACTGAATAGTAAAATTACTGATTATTACCGCCGTAATGCAGTTAAAGATCGAGTGTTTCCATGGAGGACACCTGATGTCGAGGATGCTAGTGATTATGGTGATAGTATATTGGACCAAGGTATAGGCCTGTTATCAGAAGAGCCAGATACCATAATGCTTCGACAACAGCGCATAAGTAAGCTCGCCAGTCAGATCCAAGCCCTGCCTCGACGTCAAAAACAGACTTTTATGCTGCGTACGTGGGAAGGCCTTAGCACTCGAGAGACGGCAAAGGCTATGGGCTGTAGCGAAGGTAGTGTAAAAACACATTATTCACGTGCCATGATTCGGTTACGAAGTATGCTTGAGGACGATTACGATGACTAAGATACCTGTTACAGAGTTTACGGATGATCTGAGAAGTGTTGAAGAGAATACTCAGGCAACAGACGTATTTCGTCTTGCCAGAAGCAGGAAAGCTGCACTCGAGCAGAAATCACCATCCTACAGCAATATTAAATGGTTAACTGTAGGCGCTTTTAGCGCTGTTTTTGCGTTTAGTCTGATCTTACCCTTTGGTAGTGACTCCCTCGCACCTGAGAGCAATATCGACAGAGTCGTGCTAGTTAAATCTAGTTCAGATGAAACAGCTGAAGAGATTTATGAAGAAGATTTTTATTATTGGCTCGACATCTATGAGACTGAGTTGCTGGTGAGTAATGATTAGCGTCGTTACTTAATTATCTGCATGAAAAAAGGCCCCAATGGGGCCCTTCTCGTTTTGCCTTCAAAGGAAACTACTAAAGCGCAGCTTCAAGCTCTGGTAGCGCATCAAATAAATCAGCAACAAGGCCATAGTCAGCCACTGAGAAAATGGGCGCTTCTTCGTCTTTATTTATCGCTACAATAACTTTACTGTCCTTCATCCCCGCGAGATGCTGGATCGCTCCAGAGATCCCTACGGCAATGTAGAGGTCAGGAGCAACGATCTTACCAGTCTGCCCTACCTGCATATCATTTGGGACAAATCCTGCATCAACTGCAGCGCGCGATGCACCAATAGCCGCGCCCAATTTGTCTGCGATGCCATTTAATAAACCAAAGTTTTCACCGTTACCCATTCCCCGACCCCCAGATATAACAACATCTGCAGCGGTGAGTTCGGGACGGTCTGACTTAGCAACCTCTTCACTAGTAAAACTCGACTTTTCTGCATCGTGAGCTTCCGCCAAGGTGTGTATGCTTGCAGAACCCCCTTGACTGGAAGCCGCATCAAAAGCAGTTCCACGAACGGTGATGACTTTAATGACATCACTACTTTTGACAGTGGCAATCACGTTACCTGCATAAATTGGTCGCTTAAAGGTGTCTCCGTCAACAACCGCAGAAATATCTGATATTGCTTGAGAATCCAACAGAGCTGCAGCCCTGGGCATAATGTTTTTTGCATTGCTTGTTGCTGTGGCCAAAATATGCCCATATTCCGAACCAATCTGAGCGATCAGCAGAGAAACGTTTTCTGCCAATGCATGCTCGTAGGCCGATGCATCAGCTAGGAGTACTTGTGACACACCCGCAACATTGCTGGCCTGCTCTGCAACAGTTACACAACCATGCCCAGCGACTAAGATATGGATATCACCGCCAATAGCATTAGCAGCGGTCACAGCATTAAGTGTTGCTGCATTTAAATCATTATTATCGTGTTCAGCTACGATTAAAATACTCATGAGATCACCTTGGCTTCATTTCTTAGCTTATCAACTAGTTGAGCTACATCTTCGACCTTAATACCCGCCTGACGTTCTGCAGGGAGCTCAACTCCCATCAGAGTGACTCGTGCGGAGGCATCAACACCTAAGTCATCTGGGGTCGTAGTATCGAGAGGTTTCTTTTTAGCTTTCATGATGTTTGGTAATGATGCGTAACGAGGCTCATTCAAGCGCAAATCAGCCGTGACAACCGCAGGCAATGGAAGAGAAATTGTCTGCAATCCACCGTCAACTTCCCGCGTTACACTAGCGCTGGCCCCATCAATAGACAACTCTGATGCAAATGTAGCCTGCCCAGCACCTAAAAGTGCAGCTAACATTTGACCCGTTTGGTTGTTATCGCCGTCGATGGCTTGTTTGCCCATTAAGACGAGGTCTGGAGATTCAGAGTCACATACCGCCTTTAAGCATTTCGCAATGGCTAGAGGCTCTAAGGTATTTTCAGTGGATACAAGGATCGCCCGATCTGCACCAAGGGCTAAAGCGGTACGCAACTGCTCTTGAGACTGCTGAGGTCCAACAGACACAGCCAGTATCTCAGTGACTACTCCTTTCTCCTTGAGTCGCACTGCTTCTTCAACAGCGATCTCGCAGAAAGGGTTAATTGACATTTTAACGTTAGCCAAATCGACGTCAGTACCATCGGCTTTCGGCCTTACCTTGACGTTGTAATCTACAACGCGCTTTACCGCTACCAGAACTTTCATGGTGATCCTTCAATTGTCAGTGGACAGTATTGAAGAGCTAGTGCTGAATGCACAAACCCCCGCTTTTTTCAGGCCGGTATAGTGCCGAAATAACGCCAAAAAAGCAACCCAACAATGTCGCTGTTACGACCCATTGGTCAGCTTTAACGCCTTACTCAGACTGTTGATTTGACTGATAAATATTCAATATAGCTGAATCAATATGTTAAACTTCGTCATCAACTGTCCGTTTTACAATTTCGTGGAGTAATGCTTTGGAAAGAGAATCAATGGAATACGATGTCGTCATCGTTGGGGCGGGACCTTCCGGTCTGTCTGCAGCTATTCGTCTCAAGCAATTAAATTCGGATATCTCAGTTTGTGTTGTTGAAAAAGGCTCTGAGGTCGGAGCACATATTCTCTCCGGAGCGGTTTTCGAGCCCAGAGCAATGGAAGAACTGTTCCCAGACTGGAAAGAGCGTGGTGCTCCACTGAACTCAGCGGTAAAGGAAGATAAATTCTTTTTATATACCGGAGCAAAAAGCGCGGTAAAACTTCCTAACTTCATGATTCCAAAGCCTACACATAATCAGGGCAATTACATTGTTTCTATGGGTAACGTGTGTCGCTGGCTAGCAGAGCAAGCAGAAATGATGGAAGTTGACGTATACCCTGGTTTCGCTGCTTCTGAGGTGGTTTTTCATGAGGATGGCTCCGTCAAAGGAATCGCCACTGGCGATATGGGTATTGGCCAGGACGGTGAGCATAAAGCCAGCTATGCCCAAGGTATGGAATTACATGCCAAATACACTCTGTTCGCAGAGGGTTGTAGAGGACATTTAGGCAAACAGCTCATCAAAAAGTTTGAGCTAGATAAGGAGTCTGATCCCCAGCACTACGGAATTGGAATTAAGGAAATTTGGCAAATACCTCCCGAGCAACATGAGGAGGGCTTAGTCGTTCATGGCCTTGGTTGGCCTCTTCAAGAATCGAACGCAGGTGGCGGAGCATTTCTTTATCACGCCGAAAATAACCAGGTTTATATAGGCTTGATTACGGATCTTAATTACAGTAATCCTCACATGAGTCCCTTCGAAGAATTTCAGCGTTGGAAACACCACCCTGAGACTCTTAAATATTTGGAGGGCGGTTCTCGGTTGACCTATGGCGCTAGAGCAATTATAAAAGGCGGATTAAATTCGTTACCTAAGATGCACTTCCCAGGCGGGTTATTGATAGGCTGTGATGCAGGAACATTGAACTCAGTAAAAATAAAGGGTAACCATACCGCGATGAAAAGCGGGATGGTAGCAGCAGGCGCCATAGCTGAAGCAATGAAGCAAGGAGATGAGGCCCCATCTGATCTAGAGGCGTATGACAAACATTTCAAAGCATCCTGGTTATATGAAGAGCTTTACAAATCGAGAAATTTCTCAGGCTGGATGCACAAGTTCCCAATGTTAATTGGCTCAGCGTTTGTGTGGATTGAGCAGAATATATTTCGCGGAAAGCTTCCCTTTACACTTCGAGACAGCCTCCCAGATCATAAGGCAATGAAACCTGCAGCGGACTGTAAGAAAATTGATTACGCTAAACCCGATAATGTAATCAGCTTTGATAAAGCGTCATCAGTTTTTATGTCAA
The DNA here is from genome assembly GCA_002685195.1 of Porticoccaceae bacterium. Lineage (GTDB taxonomy): Bacteria > Pseudomonadota > Gammaproteobacteria > Pseudomonadales > Porticoccaceae > HTCC2207. The sequence continues at coordinate 22,762 of NYWV01000018.1, read as the reverse complement.
ATACTAATCACGAAGAGGATCAGCCCTGCCATCTAACTCTCAAAGACGCAGACCTGCCTATTAACTTCAATTTAGAGATGTTTGACGAGCCAGCTCAGCGTTACTGTCCTGCGGGAGTCTACGAGGTCATTGAAAACGACGATGGGAGTAATCGCTTTCAGATTAATGCTCAGAATTGCGTTCACTGCAAAACCTGCGATATTAAGGAGCCGAGCCAGAACATCAACTGGGTAGTCCCAGAGGGTGCTGGCGGCCCAAATTATCCAAACATGTAATATATTAAGCCTAGAAAAGGACGGGCGATGCTCGTTCTTTTTTAAATCCTAAATAGTTAATCTATCTGGCCTAGGACAAACTTTTGGCCCATGCTCGTAACAAACAGCTCATTGCTATTATCTGCCAAATTAGCCTCTGCCCAATCAACAAGTTGATAGTAGGCTGCCCTGCTCAATAGACCGGTTAACCCCTTTCGTATCTGTACTAGCGGCACTGGCTGGTTAGTTTCGACATCGTGGTCAACCCACAATGGGTTCTCATCACTCACTACCACAGTTTCGCCGGTTGATGTAACACAGCTGATAGCTGGCTCCTTCTGCCTAATCTCTCTGTTGACAAGAGTAATGTAGAATGGCGCTATTTCGACGCTAATACTCCATTTCTCGACTGGAGTAACAAGATAATGTTGCCCATCCTCGAACTTTAATATTTGCGAAAAAAGCTTCACTAGGGGTGCTCTTTTGATTTCCCCGCCTTCGTGAATCCAACGCCCTTCCCTATCAATAATTAGATCCATATCACCGGATTTCTTTGGATTCCATAAGTGGACAGAAGGAAGTGATTCAGACGAAAGATCTTGAAGAGCAAGAAGATCAGAAAATAGTGTATCTAGAGTATCTGACGCCATTAACCAGCGGATTTAGGCTTTTTGTCGCCCGCCTGGTGATACTGACCCCTATTACCCATTGTAACGCCGATACTAGTGATGAAGCCCATAAGAGAAGAGGCATCCTCAATATCACCCCAACTCTTGTTGAAGTACAGTTCCACAGCACCCTGCGCAAGAGCCCAGCAGGATAGGTAATGATAATGTGGAGGGACATCCTCCAGAATTCCTTGGCTGATAAGCTTTGTAATTATCGTGCCAAGGGCATCCTCATGGGACCGTCGAATACTCGAGAATTCAGCTAGTTGCGGGCCTATATCATCCGCATCCATCAGGCGGTCCTCAAGTTTCTGAACAAGACGATCTAACTCCGGCCGCGCGAGTCTAGATTCAAAGTAGGCTTTTGACACTGCGCCAGGATCGCCCTTCTCTGCCTTTTCTAGACCTGCCGCTAAACGTTGAGCAATACTCCGCTCGTAGTCCAGCATGATACGCACGAGAATTTCATTTTTAGTGAGGAAATGCTTGTAGACTGTCCCTTTTCCGATACCTGCTTGTGATGCTATCTTCGAAACCGTTACACGATCAATATTTTCACTGATTAATAATTCAAGCGCGGCNCTTACGATCTTTTGTTCCCGCGCAAGAAAAACCTTCTTTTTCTCGCGGATTCGATCGGTACTCGACGTTTTTCCCAGCATGAAATATTTTCCTTTTGAGCGANNAGTCTATCAGGCATCTAGCGCTTCGCACAGCGTTCTATATGCTAAGGGNCCTATTACTCGCCCGAACAAACTCTTCTTTCAACTCATCNTAAGTNTTTGCAGCNGGAAACTGAGGGAACTCACTAATTACATTTATTGGAGCNTGAAATAGAATNCCGGCGTCGGCTTCCGACAGCATTGTTACGTCATTATACGAGTCACCCGCTGCAATAGTTCTATANTACAGGCTTTTTAGAGCAACGATTGATTGGCGCTTNGGATTTGCCTGACGTAGTTTGTAGGCTAGAANATGGCCAGCGTCATTGTATTCTANCTGATGNCATAACAGNGTTGGGTAACCNAAAGGTTTCATTAACGGGCTCGCAAACTCATAAAACGTATCAGATAAAATAACCACTTGAAAACGTTCNCGAAGCCAATTGACGAACTCTACAGCTCCNNCAAGGGGCTCCAAGGTTGCTATTACTGATTGTATTTCGCTAAGTCCGAGACCATTCTTTCGAAGTATCTGAAGACGGTAGTTCATGAGCACGTCGTAATCGGGCTCATCTCTGGTTGTTCTCTTAAGAGCCTCAATGCCGGTTTTTTCGGCGAAGGCNATCCAAATTTCNGGTATTAAGACCCCTTCGAGGTCTAAGCAAGCNATTTCCACAGNATTTTCCTAGATTAGATTAAACGGAGACTTTAGTGAATTCCAAAACTTCAGCTAATAGTCGGGAATATTCAATGTATCAAAATAATGCATCTGCGCGTCTTTGCTGGGGAGAGCCATGACATTTTGTACTACACTGGAGGTCAAATGAGGTGCAAAGGCTTCAATGAATTCGTACATATAGCCTCTGAGGTAGGTACCTCGTCGAACACCAACACTGGTTATGCTCGACTCAAACAAGTGAGCCGCTTCAATGGAAACAAGATCGGAGTCCTCTTCAGGACTGTATGCCATGTGCGCCACAATACCTATACCAAGCCCTAGTCTCACATAGGTTTTAATAACGTCAGCGTCTGTAGCGGTAAACACTATCTTAGGATCCAAGCCCTTATCATGAAAGGCTTTCTTTCGCTTAGATCTTCCAGAAAAACCAAACGGATAGGTTACTATCGAATGCGCAACTACATCTTCTAAAGTGATCTTTTCTATATTTACAAGAGGATGATCCTTAGGCACCAATATGCAACGATTCCAGCGATAACAAGGCATCATTGCTAGATCGCCATATAACTCCAAGTCATCATAGGCAACCGCCAAATCCACGTCTCCTGACGCAGCTTCCTCGGATACGTGAGTAGGTGTGCCCTGAACAATATTTAAAGTCACGTCAGGGTAGTTAAGGATAAAGTCTTTAATGATGTTCGGCAGTACATACCTCGCCTGGGTATGAGTAGTCGCAATCGAAAGGGTTCCATGAGCTGGATTTTGATGATCGCGCGAAAGCTGCTTAATTCCTTCAACTTTACGCANAATTTCTCCCGACATTTGAAGAATTTCTTGNCCTGCTGTTGTGACTCGAGTGAGATGTTTTCCACTCCNGGCNAATATCTCCACNCCTAGCTCATCTTCCAATAATCGTATTTGNTTNCTTATNCCTGGCTGCGACGTGTANAGACTNAGCGCTGTGGCTGAAACNTTTAGATCNTGATGAGCGACTTCCCATATATAACGCAATTGTTGAAGTTTCATATTGGTAGCCTATTTAACCATTAGATTACTAGGTAAAAGCATATATCGATATATTACGACATGTTTGCTTATTTATTCCAGTTGGAAATAAGAAATCATAGTGTTAAAGCAGCTGACGACCGAATCTTCCTATNAATAGNACGAAAAGTAGCAGATAAAAGAGGTAGTACCACGGCGAGTGCGTAGCTTTTGGTTTTGCTGACTCAGAAAACTGAACAGCTTCGTCTTTCAATCCTCGCACATCAATTTCGACCTGCAGAAAGTGCAGCGCTTCACCCTTGGGAGATTCGGAGAAAAGTCGAAGTACCTTCTGATCAGAATACTGTCTGTACTTGTTAGAACGTATTAAATCAGCCATAGAACTTACTCGTTCGCTACGCCGTGAGGAACATGGCCTGTAGCCACATACTCACTTGCGGACTTACAGTGAGCCTGCTGATCATCAAAGAAAACGTCTGCACCAAAGGAGTTGAGAAAATCTCCTTTACTTAANCCNCCNAAAAATAAGCTTTCATCGATACGAACATTCCAATCACGAAGNGTTCTGACAACACGTTCATGAGACGGTGCGGATCTGGCTGTTACCAACGCAGTACGAATCGGGCATTCCTCTGGAGAGAATTCAGATTGAAGTCCTTGTAGTGCCAACAAAAAACTCTTAAATGGACCTGCATCCATAGGAGTGTGCGCAGACGCTTTTTCATTTTCTGTAAATGCTTTAAGTCCNCGTTCTTTNTAAATGCGCTCAGATGCGTCAGAAAATAGAACGGCGTCACCATCAAACGCAAACCGCAGATCTCCATCTTCTGAAGGGCCTGCCCGGGATGACAGTAAAGTAGCCCCCGCAACACCATTATCGAGAGCGCTGCGGACATCCTCAGCGTTAGTTGAAAGAAAAAGATCACACTCAAAAGCAGACACATAACGATAGGGAGAGGAACCTCCCGAGAACGCTGCTCTGGTGATAGATAANTCATGATGAGCGATAGAGTTGAAGACTCTCAAGCCTGTGTCGGCAGAATTACGAGACAACAGAATAATCTCTACTCTNGGATCACCNTCTAATTTATCATTAATGCGCAGTAATTTTCTGGCTAGTGGGAAGGCCTCGCCAGGAGACAAAATATCATCTTCATGTTGGCGTTGGTACTCTGCATAGGCTGCAACACCCTTCTGCTCATAGATGCGGTGACTTTCGGCCATATCGAAGAGCGCAGTTGATGATATGGCAATTACCAATTTTGGTTTAGTCTTTACGGACATAATCCCTATTCGTTTGTAGTTGCTTCCTCACGATTTTCTTTTTCAAAGTACTCTCTAGTTAACTTAAACACAATGGGAGATAGGAGCAGCAAAGCGATCAAATTTGGAATCGCCATTAATCCATTAAGTGCATCAGTCATTTTCCAAACCAGTTCCAGACTCATCTGAGTACCCACAAAAATACCGATTACCCATAGTACTCTGAATGGCGTAATCACCCGAGTACCTAGTAAAAACTCAGCACAGCGCTCCCCGTAGTAGCTCCAACCCAGCATNGTNGTAAAAGCGAACAGCGCCACACAAAGGGACAAAATNATATCACCNTAGGGTAAGGCNCCGGTAAANGCNGCAAGNGTCATTGCGGCNCCCTGAGGCTCGCCACTCCAAACGCCAGTCACAATCAAAACCAAGCCTGTCATAGTGCAGATAATTAAAGTATCAATAAAAGTACCGAGCATGGCAATGGTGCCCTGCCGCACTGGACTATTTGTTTCAGCCGCAGCGTGGGCTATTGGTGCTGACCCCAACCCTGCTTCATTGGAAAAGATACCCCGAGCAATCCCCATACGTAAAGCGAGCATCAAGGTCGCGCCAGCGAAACCGCCTGTGGCTGCAGCGCCGTTAAATGCGCTATCAACAACTAGGATTATGGCTGCAGGGATTGCTGGTGCGTTCATTACAAGAATTATGAATGTGGCTGTCATATATAATGCGGCCATAAATGGAACTAATTTACCGGCAACGCTTGCGATGCGCTTAATGCCTCCCAGGAGAACGCCACCGACAAGCACTGCCATAACAATTCCGCTGATGACTGTTGGGACATTAAAGNTTGTCTCTAACACTTGAGACACTGCATTTGATTGAACAGTGTTAGCCAATCCAAATCCTGCAAGGGAGCCAAACAGTGCAAAGGCACCACCTAGCCATTTCCATTTATCACCTAAACCGTTCTTAATGTAGTACATGGGCCCGCCGACTTTTCGGCCGGCCTCATCTGTTTCACGGTAATTGACGGCGAGAACAGCCTCCGCATATTTCGTGGCCATACCGACAAACGCGGCACACCACATCCAGAAAAGAGCCCCAGGTCCACCAAGACCTATGGCGGTTGCAACACCCGCAATATTGCCCATACCAATTGTAGAGGACAACGAAGTCATCAACGCATTAAATGGGCTTATCTCGCCATCCCCACTACCCTGCCGGCCCTTAAAAAGCTGCTTAAAGGCATATGGAATATGACTAATCGTCATTCCNTTCAGNCCAATGGTAAGAAAAATACCAGTGCCCAGCAACAAAGTTAGCATCACTGGACCCCACACGAAGCCATTGATTTGATCAATAATTTGCTCGAACATATCGGCTCCCTATAGAGTTTGTCGCTTGGTTAAATCGCTTTGATGGTGCCTTTGGGCAAAACAGCATGGACAGCGGCTTTTTGAAACTTTAATTCNAGATTGTTNTGAACTTCAAGCACCACATAATCGCCCTCTATCTTAGTGATTTTGCCCAGCATNCCGCTGGTCAATACCACCTCATTGCCCTTTGCTAAACCACCAACAAGTTCGGTATGTTCTTTTTGGCGTTTTCGCTGGGGTCGTATGATTAAAAAATACATAAAAGCAAATAAGCCTGCAAACATGGCGACGGTAACCATCGGGTTTGGTTCAGCAGGAGCACCAGATTGGGCATAGGCATTAGCGATAAAAAACATAGTGAATTTCCTTAATTGAAGTTATATGCATGTTGTTAATGAAAAGCAGTACTAGTCTAGATTTTTTGAGATCCATTCTAGTACATCGTCATGGTGAGTTTTAGTTTTCACCTTNCCCATAACATGGACGATAACGCCCTCTTTGTTAATAATGAACGTAGATCTNAGAACTCCCATAAATTCGCGGCCCATGAACTTCTTTAAATCCCAAGCTCCATAGCTGTCAATTACACTATGATCTTCATCAGACAATAAAGTGAAGTTAAGCTCCTGCTTATCNTCGAATTTCACAAGNCGATCAACTGAGTCAGGACTAATACCCATGACGACGGTATTCAGATTTTTAAAGTCGGCATNTGTATCTCTAATACCNCAAGCTTGCACGGTACATCCNGGAGTCATAGCCTTTGGGTAAAAATAAATAACGACATTACTNTTCCCTTTAAACTGGTCTAAAGNCACGGTCTCGCCGCGCTGGTTGGATAGAGAAAACGAAGGGGCTTTATCGCCAACAATTGAAAACGCCACAGAGNTACCTTTGATTTGATNTTTTTAGGGAAAGGAATCGTATCAAATTTTTCACTGGTAATGTGACAAATCCTTAAAGATTGAACAATTCAACTGACGATTCACTAGGAGCATATAAAAACGCCACCGAACAATCATCCGATGGCGTTTGAATAGGACTAAAAAATGGAGCTACTAGGGGAGTAAATGTTGCACTGCGTCGCGCTCTTCGGCCAGTTCATTCTCTGTGGCTTCCATCTTTCCACGGGAGAACTCATTGATCTCTAGGCCCTGCACAATTTCCCAGTCACCGTCTTTACAAACGCAGGGGAATGAATAAATAAGTCCCTCGGCAATACCATAACTACCATCGCTATATACACCCATACTCACCCAATCACCGTCGGTAGTGCCGAGCGCCCAAGTACGCATATGTGCTATGGCAGCGTTTGCCGCTGAGGCAGCACTTGATGCACCTCTAGCGCTAATAATAGCGGCACCACGTTGCTGAACAGTTGGAATAAAGTCTGTTTCGTACCAATCTTGATCAACCAATTCAATGGCAGATCGCCCAGATACCTTTGCTTCATGAAGATCTGGATACTGCGTTGCCGAATGGTTGCCCCATATCGTCATATGAGTCACATCATTGATCGTGCTGCCTGTTTTATTGGCAATTTGACTCATGGCTCGGTTGTGATCCAATCGAGTCATCGCTGTAAATTGCCGAGGATCGATATCAGGCGCATTACGCTGAGTAATAAGTGCATTGGTATTTGCTGGGTTTCCCACTACAAGCACTTTGATCTCCCTCGATGCATTATCATTTAATGCCTTTCCTTGCGCCGAGAATATCGCTGCATTAGCTTCTAGCAGGTCTTTGCGCTCCATTCCTGGACCTCGAGGACGAGCTCCGACAAGCAACGCGTAATCTGAGTCTTTGAAGGCTTCACTCGCATCGTCGGTACAAACCATTCCTGCTAATAATGGAAATGCACAGTCTTCGAGCTCCATGGCAACGCCCTTTAACGCTTCTAAAGCAGGGGTGATTTCTAACATCTGTAGGATGACAGGCTGATTAGGGCCTAGCATTTCGCCTGCGGCGATGCGGAACAACAAAGAATAGCTTATCTGGCCTGCTGCACCAGTAACAGTAACGCGAACGGGTGAAGTCACAGTTTATCTCCGAAAAGTTTAGTTGGTATTTAGAAAGGCGCCATTATACGGACGGTAAAAAAAAATGCATAACGCATCCGCTATATACAGGCTATTAATCCGATAAATATTCAGTTCGTTTTAATTATTGGCATAGTTTCTTGTAGCGAGCGTCCATACTTTTGTATAAATCGTCAGCAAAACTGCTTGAATCGGTATCAAGGGTGGCGACAATTTCCACCAAATGCTCATTATCTTCAACGCCCCCCCACTGCTTAGCATAGGTTCCATCTTGATAACCATTGTCCTGACGGAAGAAATTGAGTACATTTTTACCAACATACCCTACATAAAGCGTTTCGAAGTCCATTTTAATACCGACCATTAAACGAGCAAAACCTGCAATATCAAAATCCTTAGTAGCTAGTGTCTGTTGTGTAAAATCCTCTAAATCTGCAGCAAAATCGCCACTGCCCTGAGGCAAGGTGAACCCCTTCTCAACCCTAGAAACAATGCCCTCAACAGAATCATCCTGCAGTAACAATAGGCTAAGGCCAAAATGCCAGATATCCACTAACTCAAGCGCAATTTGATCAACATCCGGTGTTTGTTTTTTCCACCATTTCCAACCATAGTGATCTAGCAGCTCAGCACACTCTATCCAAATCGCCCGGTACCACTCAAACTGCTGCTCACGCCAATTAGCATGTACCTTGGTATTCATATTGTTTTGTAGTTCAAGCATGGTAGCGAGTTGTTGTTTCATATTTATTTCCTTAGTTAAAGAGGTTTTAGCCGCGTACGAAGCTGTTTCCAGTTTTCTCAGAGCCTATAGCGGTATTCGGTCCGTGACCAGTAACTACTATGGCATCATCATCAAGGGTATATATCCGTTCTTTGATCGAGGTGATAATTTGATCAAAGTTACCACCTGGTAGATCGGTGCGACCAATGCTACCTTGAAATAAAGTATCTCCCGCAATCAACGTCTTATACTCCTCAAACCAGAAGCTTATAGACCCGGGGGTATGCCCAGGAGTGTGAATAGCGACTCCTCCGCAACAATTCAAAGCCTGATCATCTTCCATAAAGTGATCGGGCTCTGGTAGCGTTACTGGTGGCACTCCAAACATCACACATTGCTGACCCACCATGTCCCAGAGAAACTTATCTCCCTCATGCAAGTAAATGGGAGCTCCAGTGGCCTCTTTTATCACACCTGAAGCCAGTATATGGTCAAGATGGGCATGGGTGTGAATGATTCCAACAACGGTTAAGTTAAGCTCATTCAGCAGACCCAAAATTTGGTCTGCGTCGCCACCAGGGTCTACAACAAGGGCTTTTGAAGAAAGGCGATCGCCAATGATTGAGCAATTACACTGCAGTGGTCCAACAGGAAATGTCCTGATAATAAACTGAGAGAGAGGCTGTTGGTCTTGTGTCATTTTCGGTTTCCCTAATTTTTAATCAAACTTCCGATAGCTTAAACAGTCGATGAAAGTTTTGCGTGGTTATTCGTGCTAAATTTTCGAGTTCAATGCCATGTATATCAGCCAAACATTGTGCCACTTCAACTACATACTGAGGTTCATTCTTAGAGCCTCTATAAGGCACGGGTGCCAACCAGGGAGAATCCGTTTCAACGAGGAGTCTGTCCAAAGGAATCTTGGCGGCAACGCGTCGAAGTTCTTCTGCATTTTTGAAGGTAATAATACCCGAAAAAGCTATATAGAATCCAAGTTCAATTGCATCTTGGGCCATATCCCAGGACTCGGTGAAGCAATGCAACACCCCAGCCGCTGGAGATGGGTACTTGCGCAATAGACGAATGGTTTCGTCGACCGCATCTCTGGTGTGGATGATAATTGGCTTGTTAGTCAGTTGGCTCGCTAATAGGTGATTTACAAAACTTTCACTTTGCCATTCAATGGTGTCCGAGCTGTAGAAGTTATCTAATCCTGTTTCGCCGATGGCGATAACCCCTGGCTGATGCGCTAGAGCAACAAGTTGATCTACAGATACAACCGTCTGTATCTTTTTACTTAATGGATGAACTCCAACAGAAGTGTAAACATTTGGGAAGTCTGCCGTTAGTTCAACTAGAGATTTAGATGATTCCAAATCCACAGCAATACTCAGTATTTGCCCAACCCCCCGAGCGGCTGCATCAGACACAACGGCTGCTAAACCGCCTGCACGGGTCGTGAGATCTAACTGATCGAGATGACAATGCGAATCTACCAACATATTGAATTGTTACCCAAATGATTAACTGATTATTTTTTAAGAATGCTATCTATTTGAAAACACCTGAGTCCAACTCATTAATAGCTCTTCCCATAATAACTGCTGGTTTACATTGCTACCCGACAGGATCATCGCATGCATAAGGTGTAATCGGTCAGAAAATAGATATATTTTTTGATTCCCTTGGCTGGTCGAATCGCTTGTAACTAAGCGGTGAATATAATTCATAAACCATTCTAGAGCTTGTGGAGGAGCCAACTTGCTACATTGCTGCGCAGCGTCGATAAAAGACAGTTTTCCATCACGAACCGCTACTAGCATTCTTTCAAAGGTTTGTTGCTCTTTTAAACTGTCACTTTGAATACATTCAAGAGCGAGCAAGGGCCTACCAGAGGCTACTTCGAGTGCTTTGCCTACACTAACATTATCCCCAGTAACGATTTTTAACCAATCGCCTGCTGCCTCAGCTGGGGGAGTTAACAGGGCCTTCTTCTGACACCTACTTCGAATTGTTGCAGATAGTAAACTCGGCCGATGAGAAACCAAAATAATCAGTGTCTTACCTTGTGGCTCTTCAAGACTTTTCAAAAGAGCATTTGAAGAGCTGTTGTTCATAGATTCACTAGGGGCGATGATTGCCACCTTCCAACCCCCCTGCTGCGCGGTCTTGTCCAGGGTCGATATCAGCTTACGTATATCACCGATCAGGATATCTTTACCTGCATCGGGTGGCTCTAATAGAGCAAGGTCAGGATGAGAGCCAGCTGCAAGCAACTGGCAGCCTTTGCAGGCACCACAGGCATAGTTATTCATCTCTGCCGTACAGAGTAATCTATGGGCCAATGCTGTTGCCAATCGTTGTTTTCCAATGCCATTGGGACCACTAATCAATAAGGCATGGGGCAGTCGCTCATACTCTAATGCTTGACTAAAATCCTTCCAGACACCCTCTTGCCAAGGCAATGGTAGCGCAACACCTGTTTGATACGCCTCCATTACTAAGTTGCGCTCGCTTGAGAGTAAAAGTTTTCTAAAACAGCTTCAATACTTATCTGAACCTGTTCGAGGGATTGAGATGCATCAATCACAGCACAGCGTTCAGGGTTCTCCTCAGCAATTTTAAGATATCCTTGCCGCACTCGATCAAAGAATTCAATTTGCTCTTGTTCAAAGCGATCTGGAGTACTTCTCTCGCTAGCCCGCTTAAGACCAATTTCTACTGGAATATCAAGAATTAACGTCAAATCAGGTCTGAGATCACCTTGGACGATCTGCTCGAGCTTAGCAATCAAAGAGCAGTCCATCTCACGGCCAAATCCCTGATAGGCGTAGGAAGCATCAGTGAACCGGTCGCACAGCACTGAAGTTCCTGAATCAAGGGCGGGCAATATCACCTGATCCAAATGCTGCGCCCTGCCGGCAAACATAAGTAGAAGTTCTGTGGAGTCCCCGACCTTTTCTTCGCGAGGCGTTAAAAGTAACTCGCGTACTTGCTCGGCCAGGGGCGTGCCGCCCGGTTCTCGAGTCGATACAAACTCGACACCCCGTCGATTAAGCCAATGTTGAATGAACTCAATGTTGGTGGTCTTTCCGACCCCTTCGGTTCCTTCAATAGTGATAAATTTACCTTGCATCTGTTTGTCGCTTTATTAACTAAGGTTTTGTAGGGGCAGACTGATAATCTTCTGTCCGGCCATCGATTTGATAACGTCTTACCGCTTTTCTATGTTCATCAAGAGTATCTGAAAAGTAATGCCCGCCATCGCCTCGCGCTACGAAGTATAGGCTAGAACCCTCCTCGGGGTGAAGTGCAGCATGAATGGCTTCTGCGCTTGGCATAGCAATTGGCGTTGGAGGAAGACCATTAATCATGTAAGTGTTGTATGGAGTATAGTTTTTGAGATCTGATCTTCGAATATTTCCATCAAATCTCTCGCCCATACCGTANATAACNGTGGGATCAGTNTGCAATCTCATGCGCTGCTGTAAACGNCTNACAAAGACNCCGGCNATTGCAGGTCGTTCAATCGCTAGACCTGTTTCTTTTTCGATTATGGAGGCCATNATTANTGCATCATAGGGAGNNTCGTACGGTAGGCCCGNTGCTCTAGNATGCCATTCCCTATCNAGTATTTCCTGCATTTTACGATGNGCTCTCTTAAGGATATCCGCAACTGAGTCAGATGANGTATAGGTATAGGTATCGGGGAAAAACCAGCCTTCAGGGTTATTCTTTTTAAAATCAACTGCGTCAAGCAACNTGGAAACCTCTTGCTNCGGTTCTAAGCTGAACTGAGTTGTTGAGTTTAGGTGCGACAACCATTGCTCGAAAGACCAACCTTCAGGAAATGTNAGCTTACGACGAATTACNTCGCCGTTGTTAAACTTAGCCAATAATGTCCGAGCAGTGTCGGTNGGATCGATCCAATAATCTCCAGCTTGAATGTCAGTTTTATCACGTATGATTGCATATACAGACAATATTTTAGGCTGAGATATTATTTTTTGTTTATACAGTCGATCATTCACCTGACTAAGATTACTACCTTTTGGGATGACCCAAACAATAGGCGTTTCTGATGTTTCCAAAAGCTTAATTGGGCTATCCAGATGCTGTGTTACCAACCCATACAGCCAACCCGTCGCAAGGAATCCCGCCACTGCTATCCATAGCGAAATTCTAAGCATAAAAGGGCTCATTTAAAACAAGAATAGAGTTGGGNTAACATTAGTTGCAAGTCTCTTGTGTTACTGCCGATCGNAATAGGTNTTACTTCCNACTGNTCTTGATTCAGTATACCTGTAACTGGAACAATACCTTTAACAGAGTTACAAATGAAGATTTCGGTGGCAGCACTGAGTTCTCTCTCAGTTAAGGAATTAATTCTTACTCCTAGTTGCAACGCGGGAAATATCTCATCAATCAAGACAGAACGCATCACTCCTGAAACGCCACAGAGGGACAAATCAGGAGTAGTCCATCCTTGAGACTGAGTTTTAAGAAAAACATTTGCCGAAGTAGTCTCAACAAGACAGTCGTTAGTATCGAACATCAAGCCATCATCACACTCATTAGGGTGGACCTCATTGCGCGCTAAAACCTGATCTAAGCGATTTAAATGTTTAATGCCTGCCAGTGGCTTATTCAGTGCTAATTGATGCGCACAGCGCCACAGGTTAACTCCGTGGTCACGCTGAAGGTAACCCTCAGCTGGACTGGGGCTATAGCGGAAAATAACATTTGGACTGATGTTCTCAGGATTCTGGTAACCCCTGCCTCCTGANCCAGCGGAGAGAATAATCTTTACAACCCCNTCAGTAAATTTGTGATGANCAAGNATATCGTGAAACTTNCTCAANTATCCGTCTAACTTTTTTTCGTTTGTATTAATACTCAGTTCGGCTGCATCTTTACACATCCTGCTGAGATGACGATGCTTCAGGGGAAAGCTAGAGTTATTGTAATNAATGGTTTCAAATAACCCATGACCATAGCTCAGGCCACGATCAGACAACAGTGCTGATTGATCGGTATTGCAGAGTTCTGGATAACCATCGATTGAATAAAAGAAGTCAAATGTTTTCATAGGCCCATTAAACAAAACTTTCGGCCAAAAAAAAACCGCCCCGATTGGAGCGGCTTTTAATGTAGCTGTATTTAGCTGTTCGCATTGATGTAGGTAATTGCATCATTAACAGTTGCGATCTTCTCAGCTTCCTCGTCAGGAATCTCTGCATCGAACTCCTCTTCAAGGGCCATGATTAACTCTACAGTGTCAAGGGAGTCTGCACCGAGATCTTCCACAAACGATGAAGTCACCTTCACGTCTTCTTCTTTAACACCAAGTTGCTCGGCAACCATTTTGATAACGCGTTCTTCAATATTACTCATCTTGTCTCCACTCCATATAAGGGATCGACGTTTACTGATTTCAAGTCACAAGACTCGAANAAGGGATTTTGTGAGTTAANGGCGGCATTTTACCTTACAAATATTAAAATGCTAGTCTCTAAATAAAAAAAAGCTATAACGTTTTCAGAAAATCCACTTACTAAGACATGTACATTCCACCATTAACGTGGATCGTCTCTCCTGTAATGTAGCCCGCTGCGTCACTTACTAAAAATTTGACAACCGCTGCAATCTCCTCTGGGGCCCCTAATCGGGCCAAAGGAATCTGCCCTAAAAGTACCTCTTTGTTGGCGTCAGGTAGGTCTTTAGTCATGTCTGTGTCAATAAAACCCGGTGCGACTGTGTTAACTGTGATGCTACGTGAGCCAAGTTCTTTGGCCAGCGCACGGCTAAACCCTTCAACCCCAGCTTTTGTTGCGGAATAGTTGCTCTGCCCACCGTTGCCCATGGAGCCTACCACTGAGCTTATATTAACTATCCGTCCCCAACGGGCCTTTGTCATAGGCCTAACACACGCCTTAGATAGCCGAAATACAGCATTGAGATTAGTATTAATTACGTCTAACCATTCATCCTCTTTCATCCGCATCAATATATTATCTTTAGTGATACCTGCATTATTTACCAGTACAGTAGGAGCACCAAAATTTTCCACAACACTCTGTAAAAGAGCACTAATCGAATCAGGGTCAGTAACATTTAATGGCATACCAGCGCCCAGAATTCCTTTATCAACAAACCGTTGGCTGATGCTATCGGCACCAGAGGTCGTGGTCGCCGTCCCTATGACGGTATACCCCGACTCACCAAGGGTGTCAGCTATTGCCGCTCCTATACCGCGACTTGCCCCAGTCACCAATACTACTTTTGATTCTTCACTCATAGATTCACCTTTGATTATTTAAACAGCAGCCAGGGCATTTTTTAAACTGGCAACATCATCTGTTGAAAAAGAGACTATTTCTCTATTAATTCGCTTGGACAAGCCACTTAAGACACGACCAGGCCCGCACTCAACAAATTTCTCAGCGCCTCGTCGTCTTAGCTCAAGAACACAATCTACCCAGCGGACTGGGCTATAGATTTGTTCAAGCATTAACTTCTTAATAACTGCCGGGTCACTCTCGGACTGGCCATGAACATTGTGAATCACAGGTATCTCCGGAGCGCTAAACGTTACAGACCTAACTTGCTCTGTCAGTCCTTCAGCAGCAGGTGCCATTAAGGAGGTATGGAAAGGCGCGCTCACTGGCAATGGCAGAGCACGCTTCGCACCGGCTGCCTTACATAATTCTATTGCACGGCCGACCGCGTCCGCTGATCCAGCAATTACCACCTGTCCTGGCGCATTAAAATTGACTGCATCGACAACTGCATCTCCCCTCGCGTCGGCACAGGACTGACAGATCGACTCATCGTCCAACCCTATTATTGCAGCCATAGCTCCAATTCCTACGGGAACCGCATCCTGCATTAAGGCTCCCCTTGATCTAACAATTCCAACAGCATCTTCAAACTTTATTGCACCCGCACAGACCAGTGCTGACCATTCTCCTAAACTGTGCCCTGCTAATACCGCTGGCATAGCCCCATTTTTATCCATCCACAGGCGCCAAACAGCCACACTAGACGCCAGTAGAAGTGGTTGCGTGCGTTCGGTTAAATTAACTTGCTCCTGAGAGCCCTCTTGGCTCATTTTCCAGAGATCATAACCAAGCACCTCAGATGCTTGGCTAAAAGTATCCTCAACAATAGAGTTAAGCTCAGCCAATTCACTAAGCATTCCAATCTTCTGAGATCCCTGACCAGGAAATACAAAGGCAAGATTATTTTTCATGAGTCTCCGCTAGTTTGTAGTATCAATGAGTTTTGCCTGCAGTAATGGCGTTAGCGCCTTAGGCAAGTTGTGCGCCGCAGCTTCAATAGCTACATCTAAGGCATGTCCGAAAGCCTTCCGAGAGGCACTTCCGTGACTTTTAACCACGACTCCATCCAGACCCAACAGATACGCTCCATTGTAAAGCGAAGGGTCGAGTCTATTTTTAAGATCCTTAAAAGACCGACTGAAAACCCCTAGTACAAGCCGAGCAAGCCAGTTCTTTTTCACAAGATCTTCTAAAATAACTGAAATCATATTAGCGAAGCCTTCGGTTGTCTTGAGTGCAATATTGCCGCTGAAGCCATCACAGACAACAATATCTGCAATACCTTCAAAAATGCCATCACCTTCTATGAACCCCACGTAATTAATACTCGAATCACCCTCTAGTAGCAGCGATGCCTGTTGCAATTCCTCGCTACCCTTGATGTCTTCTACCCCAACATTTAACAGCCTAACAGTGGGGTTACCAATATTATCAAGAAGTCTCGCTGTTAAATCCGCCAAAATGGCAAATTCATGCAACTGTCCAGCCGACGAGTGAATATTGGCACCTAAATCCAGAACGTAGGTTCTTCCCTCAACCGTAGGGAATGTTGTGCAAATTGCAGGACGAGAGATTCCGGGTAGAGTTTTCAGGTTGATCAAACCGAGAGCCATGAGAGCACCGGTATTGCCAGCGCTGATACAGGCATCCACCTGACGGGTTGCGACGGCATTAATAGCAAGACCCATAGATGAGTCTTTCTTATTTCTTAGCACAGTAGAGGGCTTGTCATTGTCACAAACCTCTATATCAGAGTGATAGACGCTTATTCGATTCTTAACCTGAGAAGACGCATGATTCAGCTCAACTGCTATAGCCGCTTTGTTGCCGAATAAGTCCGCCTCCACATTTGGATGTCTTTTTAGAGAGTTTATCAACGCGGACACGGTCACTGAAGGGCCAAATTCACCACCCATCGCATCTACCGCAATCCGAACCGAACTTGCCAAGGGAATGCCTAGTCGGCGCTTGTCTCGACCACTTTTTGTCCGCGGTAGAAACCGTCTGCAGTTACGTGGTGACGCAGATGTCTCTCTCCGCTCACTGAATCAGTAGAAACAGTTGCTGAAGTCAATGCATCATGGGCGCGACGCATGCCACGTTTTGAACGAGTTTTACGACTCTTTTGAACAGCCATCAGATACTCCTAATCTAAATGTTGTATGCAGTTATTAATTACGTTTTAACTGCTCTAAAATACTAAATGGGCTATCAACGATAGCTTCATCATGTGTAGCGTCTACCTCTTCTATAAAGGTATCCCCTGTGCACTCCCCCATGGCGTGGTAATTAACCAATGGTAGCGCTAATAAAATTTCATCTTCAAGTAACTCGTTTAAGTTGGCCATTTTATCAACAACAAGCCAGGGCTCATAGTTCTTTGCAACTCTATCCTCATGATCTTCTGACCAAATGACCTGAACTGCAAACTNAGCATGAAGATCAACCTGNACTGGNTCTAANCAANGCTGACAAACGGNNNTCACNGTTACATCNGCATTACCGTGAGCTATCTTAGCTCGTGATTCNTCAAGCTCAAATTGNATCGAAGCCTTNAANGGCTTACAAATCTCAGAAACTGANGCTGNCAACCTTGGAAGGTTATCAGACTTAACNTCNCCTTCAAGTAGATAACCTTGNAGGGCCAGTTTTCGCGGGTCAATGTGAGTCGGCAGTGCCATAAAATCNGGTCGATCTCAGTTAGGCGCGCATGATATGCAGAACACTGTGATCTGTCAAAGAAAATTGGTTGATTTCAGTGCTTTAACGTTCAGTNGCAGGTTANAATNTNNAATAACNAGCTTTCTCANGGATNTTGGGAGCTTAAATTCTCAAGTAAGCACCTAAAATATGAAAGCAGCCTAATGTCTCAAATCATTCTAGCATCTACATCCGAGTATAGACGATCGCTTCTATCNCGCTTGAGTTTGAAGTTCACCTGCGTTGCNCCAGNGACGGNCGAATANGCCCTTCNAGANGAGCCACCGNNCGCAACGGCTATGCGTTTAGCCGAGTCTAAAGCTTGCTCTACTGCNGANCGCTATCCTGAGGCTGTCGTAATAGGCGCTGATCAAATTGCAGATCTTGAAGGCCAGCCAATTAATAAACCCATCAGCCATGACCTAGCTGTTGCACAGCTCTCACTGCAGTCAGGAAAAATTGTCAGATTTCATAGCGCAATTGCCGTCGCTCAAATGGATCCTTCAGGTGAATTGCGACATAAATCATGCATCAACACAACTGATGTTCACTTTAAGGATCTAAATGAGAGTCAAATACAGGCCTATTTAGCTGCAGAGAANCCCTATGATTGTGCCGGAAGCTTCAAAGTTGAGGGTCTTGGCATAAGCCTTTTTGAGTCGGTTAAGACTACAGATCCGACNTCTCTTGTGGGGCTTCCNCTGATAGACCTATGNAAATTACTTACCCANTTTAACATAGATATAATTTAGATATAACTTTANATTATTCAATTAAAATATTGATATTTATAAGTATTTTAATATATCTGAGAAACTGTCGACACACGCAATTGGATGATAAAACTCTAGGCGTTCTTTACTGTGAGCACCATAGTTTACGCCAATCGATTTCATTGATGCCTGCTGAGCCATCGACAAGTCAAACTCAGTATCCCCGACCATGAGGGCTTCATTGCTGCTTACAGAAAATTGATCAAGCAGTTCATTTAGCATTAATGGATTTGGCTTTGACAGCGTTTCATCTGCACAGCGTGAGCCATCGAAATAATCNCTCATATCANGAGCAGCTAAGACTCTATCAAGACCTGCCCTGCTCTTACCGGTGGCAACTGCGAGAATATAGCCTTGGCCTTTAAGGATATCTAAAGTTTCTGTAACACCCGAAAAGAACTGGCATGGCGCCTTGTCCTGCTCCCGAAAATGTCGTGAATATAACTTAGTAAAAGCGTTCGCATCAGCTGGGTCNAGACCAGNAAAGAGCTGATNAGTCGCTTCCACTAAACCAAGACCAATAATATCAGCGGCACTCTCCCGGGATGGCACCGTCAGNCCTGCATCCGCTGCAGCCAAACGNATACAGCTGGATATTTTCTCTACGGAGTCACAGAGAGTNCCATCCCAGTCAAAAANAAGTAGTCTTGGCTTAGTGATATTTCTTTCCTATNNTTATTGTATNTTTTGAAGAACCTTNCCNAGATCATCTGGCAAGGGCGCGTCCACGACAACCCACTGATCAGACANNGGATGNTTGAATCTTAGNCTCTTGGCGTGCANGAACAGGCGNCTGCANCCAAGACNNCGCATTGAATCATTGAACTCTTTGTCCCCNTANTTCTCATCTCCGGCAATAGGCTGCCCTGAGAACTGGCAATGCACTCTAATTTGNTGAGTTCGTCCAGTTTCTAAAGTTACATCTAACAAAGTTGCCTGCTTAAAGCGTTGCGCGATATCGAAGTGGGTAACTGAGGCTTTTCCTTCAACATCAACCTTGACAATACGCTCGCCAGAGGAAAGTTGGTTTTTTCGTAAAGGCGCATTAACGGTACTCTTGCCCTTCGGCCATTGGCCCGAAACCAACGCTTGATAGCTCTTTTTGACCTGGTTGCGCTGCATGGCGTTTTGTATATCGAGCAAGACACTGCGTTTTTTTGCAAACATTAAGCAACCGGAAGTTTCTCGGTCTAATCTATGAACTAACTCTAGAAACCTTTGCTGCGGTCTTTCGGCTCTAAACGCCTCTATTGCACCCAAGGACACCCCACTACCCCCGTGCACCGCAAGACCACTCGGCTTATTAAAAATCAGAAGCCCTTCATCTTCGAACAAAACATTCTCAGAAAGGTACCGTTTGAGTTCTTTTCCAGGAACAGCAGGCGCGCCTCGTTGAGCGGTCCTAATGGGCGCTATCCTTACGATATCGCCTTCTTTGATGCGAGTATCAGGCTTCACTCGCCCTTTATTAATCCTTACCTCACCTTTACGTAAAAGATTGTAAATACGTGACTTAGGGACACCTTTAAGATGCCTTATAAGAAAATTGTCCAACCGCTGCCCTTCTTGCTCAGGCCCTATTTCGGTATAGGTTACTTTGTCGAACTTATTTTCTTCCACGAATGATAGATCCATTAGTTTCTCAGCGAGGCATTGTAACGATCAAATCGCTATAAACAAATCTAATTACTACTTTGATTTGTAGGAACCTGAGTTTATTGTTATATTGCGCTCCGAACCGACATGCAGAGTGCCCAATGGAAGGCACAGTGTTGAGGGTTTTAAAGGCCTAAAGACTAAATTGGCCAAGAATACAGGGCTATTTGCTGAATTTTTATGAGCAGATAGCCAAATATAGCTGAGTGAGTTCAGCAAGTGAAAGTCTGAAATAGACAAAGGTTATAAGCTAGGCACTGCCGCTTCGACAATCGTCATACAAACGATACAATCATTAACTCGAAGGCGTTGATATACAGTGATTAGCTGAATAAAAACGAATAATTAGTTGATTTAGGGACCATTTTAACAAGCTTAATTATGGCTTGAAATTTGCGGTCATCAATCCACAGAACGTTACCTAAAGTTAGGCTCTGTGCGGCCAAGAATCTAAATTAACAATAACAAGGCAATAGCGATTTAAATCCTGTGGCCGAATGAAATTGAAGTATAAGTTCAAATTTTGTCGGTTGTATTTGGTAACGTCGCGATATAGCACCCGTTGATAATGGTATATTTTATTAGCGTTAGAAGTCTGCTACCCATGCCTACTCGTGGCCCTTTCCTCTCTTTCTTTCCTTTACTCTGATACTGCTCAGAACAACAAGTAAAGGTGAATTATGAAACGTATGTTAATTAATGCATCGCACACTGAAGAAGTGCGCGTTGCTATGGTAGATGGTCAGCGGCTATATGATCTAGATATAGAAAACAGAACCAGAGAACAAAAAAAATCAAACATTTATAAAGGAAAGGTAACGCGAGTCGAACCAAGCCTTGAAGCTGCTTTTATTGACTATGGCGCAGAACGTCATGGCTTCCTCCCTCTTAAAGAAATATCCCGAGAATACTTCAAAAAAGGTGCATCTGATGGTGGTCGCGTCCGCGTTCAAGACGCCCTCAAAGAGGGACAAGAAGTCGTCGTCCAAGTCGAGAAAGAAGAGCGCAGTAATAAAGGCGCAGCACTAACTACCTTCATCAGCCTGGCTGGTCGGTACTTGGTACTGATGCCAAATAATCCCCGCGCTGGTGGCATATCTCGGCGTATCGAAGGTGATGAGCGGGCTGACTTAAGAGAAGCTATGCGCGGCCTTGATATCCCAGACGGTATGGGTGCAATTGTAAGAACAGCCGGAATCGGTCGAGCGACCGAAGAACTTCAATGGGACTTCAACTATCTACTTCAACTTTGGAATACTATTACTGAAGAGTCAGGGAAGGCTAAGGCGCCCCACTTTTTATTCCAAGAGAGTAACGTGATTGTTCGTGCGATTAGAGACTATCTGCGTCAGGACGTTGGAGAAGTTATTGTCGATGGCGAAGAAGCTTACGCTCTTGCGGCAGCCTTCATCACTACGGTCATGCCAGACTTCAGAAGTAAAGTGAAGTTTTATCAGGATGAAATCCCACTGTTTAACCGCTATCAAGTCGAAAATCAGATTGATACTGCTTTCTGCCGTGAAGTGAGCTTGCCTTCTGGAGGGTCGATAGTGATCGATATCACCGAGGCATTGGTCTCAATCGATATCAACTCAGCTCGCGCAACTAAAGGCGGTGATATCGAAGAAACTGCGTTTAACACTAATAAGGAAGCAGCAGAAGAAATAGCCCGCCAGTTGCGTTTGCGCGATGTGGGTGGACTTATTGTTATCGACTTTATCGATATGCTAAATAGTCGTCACCAAAAGGATGTCGAGAACAAAATGCGTGATGCTCTAGAAGTTGATCGTGCCCGGGTACAGGTAGGTCGAATCTCTCGCTTTGGCTTGTTAGAAATGTCTCGACAGAGACTGCGTCCGTCTCTCGAAGAAACAATGTCTCGAACATGTCCTCGCTGCAAAGGGCAAGGCACCATTCGTGGGACCCGATCTCTTGCTCTATCGATATTAAGACTGGTAGAAGAAGAAGCACAAAAAGAGTCTAGTCGTGAAATTCGGGCCATAGTGCCGGTACCAGTGGCGACCTTTTTGCTAAATGAAAAACGCAAAGAGATATCTGACATTGAGTCGCGAAATAGCATTCAGGTTACCGTGCTACCCAACACTGAGATGCAAACACCGCATTTTGAGGTTGTTAGGATCCGTAACCAGGATGAAGAGAGCACCGACTTCAGCTATCGTCTTGCCGATGAACTTAGCAAACCAGAGGAGGAAGTAGTAACAGAGGCAGCAGAGCCCCAAGCTCTTCCAAAACCTGCAGTTAAAACAGTAATTCCGTCCACCCCTGCCCCTGTTATGGCTCCTACTCCAGTTGTTGAGGAGAAAAGCCAAGGCTTTGTTAAGCGGCTATGGGCTAGTATGTTTGGTGAAACTGAAGAGCCAGTGATAGAAAAGAAACCAAAACCTACAAACAATAGAGGTCGTAACAACCGCAATAATCGTAATCGTGGCGGGCAAAACAACCGCAACCGTGGCGGGCAAAACAATCGCCGTCCTAACGAGCGTAACGCAGAAAACAAGAATGCCAGTACTGAACAGTCAAATGATCAAAAAACTGCTCCTAAAGGCAATCAAAACCGTAATAATCGTCGCAATAAAAATAATCGCCCGAAAGATG
>NYWV01000017.1 GCA_002685195.1 Porticoccaceae bacterium | reverse complement strand
GTGGTGGGCCCAGTAGGACTTGAACCTACGACCAATCGATTATGAGTCGACTGCTCTAACCAGCTGAGCTATGGGCCCTTAAAAATTTATTGCTCGTCGATAAAGCTACGCAGGTGATCAGAGCGGGTGGGGTGACGCAGTTTACGTAGTGCTTTAGCCTCAATTTGTCGAATACGCTCACGAGTTACATCAAACTGTTTACCCACCTCTTCTAGAGTGTGGTCTGTGTTCATATCGATACCGAAACGCATGCGTAGAACCTTGGCTTCTCGTGCAGTTAAACTGCCTAGTACACCACGTGTTGAGTCGGTGAGGTTGCTCTTGGTAGCCTCATCAATTGGCTGGGCAATGGTGATGTCTTCAATAAGATCGCCAATGCTTGCATCTTCGTCTTCACCAATGGGAGTCTCCATGGAAATGGGCTCTTTGGCGATTTTAAGGACCTTACGAATCTTATCTTCAGGCATTTCCATGCGCTCGGCCAACTCTTCGGGCGACGGCTCTCGGCCCATCTCTTGCAGCATTTGGCGAGAAATACGATTGAGCTTATTGATCGTTTCAATCATGTGCACAGGAATTCGAATAGTTCTGGCCTGGTCGGCAATAGAGCGTGTTATTGCTTGTCGAATCCACCATGTCGCGTAGGTTGAAAACTTGTAACCACGGCGATATTCAAACTTATCTACGGCTTTCATTAAGCCAATATTACCTTCTTGGATAAGGTCTAAGAATTGTAGCCCGCGATTTGTATATTTCTTAGCGATCGAGATCACAAGGCGTAAGTTTGCTTCCACCATCTCTTTCTTTGCCCGCCTTGCCATGGCTTCACCAATGGTGAGACGTCTATTAATGTCTTTTATTTGTAGGATGGACAGGCCGCTCATTGTTTGCACCTGTATGAGCTTCCGCTGAGACCGTAAAATTTCTATTTCTTGATTAGCAATGCCATTTGAGTAGTCGGCTTTTGCTTTTACCAGAGTACCAGTCCATTTTAGATTGGTTTCGTTGCCTGGGAATGACTTGATAAACTCTTTACGCGGCATTTTTGAAAAACGAATGCAGAGTTTCATGATGTTGCGTTCTTCAGCTCGTATCTTTTCTACCGCAGCGCGAATAACGGCCACTAGAGGGTCAAACTGACGAGGGGTCAACTTCAGAAACTTAAATAATTCACCGAGTTCCTGCATGTTTTTTATAGATGCATTTCCGTCGCGTCCGTAGCGTGCGACAGATTTATCTGTTTTGATCATGAGTGCACGAATTTCTTCAAAGCGTTGAGTGGCTTCTTCTGGATCTAAGCCACCTTCGTGCTCTTCTTCTTCCTCTTCTTCGTCAATTTCTTCACCGTTGGCAATTCTTTCTGCTTCGGCTGCTTCAGCCGCTTGTTGCTGAGCAAGTGCTGATGGAACATGCTCCATGGGGTTTAAATAGCCGCTGATAACATCAGTGAGTTTTCTCTCTCCCTCAACAACCTTGTCCCATTCAGCAATAACGGCGGCAACATTTGAAGGCCAGTCTGCGACTGCGGACATTAATTCTCTTGTGCCTTCCTCAATTCGCTTGGCGATTTCAATTTCACCTTCACGGGTCAAAAGCTCAACTGAGCCCATTTCTCGCATGTACATGCGCACAGGATCTGTTGTTCGATGCTGCTCAGACTCTACAGACGCAAGCGCAGCGGCCGCTTCAGCAGCAGCAACTTCATCTGGGGTGTTGTCACCGGACATCATGAGCAATGTTTCTGCATCGGGGGCAGTTTCAAACACGGTAATTCCCATGTCATTGATCATCTGAATGATGTCTTCGACCTGTTCAGGGTCGGCTATATCTTCAGGTAGGTGATCGTTCACTTCAGCGTAGGTTAAGTAACCTTGTTCCCGTCCTTTGGCTATAAGGTCTTTGATACCAGATTGTTGCTTATCATTGCTGTCAGTCATAGGGCCGTCTTGCGTAGTTAGAGGTTGAAAAAATAGCGCGCAATTATAGCGAATAAAAATCCGCTTGTCTCAGTCAAACTTATCTTTATTTTACTTACTTATATTTTCTTAGTTTAGACCACAAGTCGTTGTTTTATCTTGTTTTTTAAGTCACTCGATTGTTGGTCATTAGCCAGCTGCAATCGTATCCTGTGTAACTGCTTAATTTCCCGCTCGCTCAGGGTTTTTTGTTCAAGTAAATGGAGCGCTTTTTCTTGGATCGGTAAGGCATCAAACGCGCTTTGAATGATATGGGCTAAAGCATCACTGAACTCTTGATGATCATCACGTCCTGTTCCGACTGGCGGGTGATAGAGCTCACTGGCAGCGAGTGACTGCAGTATCTTTGTCTCAGCTTGATTGCCATGAGTTCCCAGCCAGTAGGCAAAGATATGAGATGGTTTGTAGTGGGGGTTTTTCTTAGCGACATCAAGAACTCGCAGGAATAGCTGTGTGTCCTGATCAGTAGACTGCTTTAAAAATCCGATATCCTCTGCAGCCTCCGCTAGAGCGGGGTGGTTAAGTAGTAGCGCAGTGATAAATTTTATTGGAGAAAGACGAATTTTGGAAGCCCGGGTTGGGCGCATATCAGCATAATCGTCGGCTTCCAAAGAGCTATCTTGCTCGGGATAGTGATAATCGTTGGAGGCGGCATGATTGTGTTGGTCAGTGGATTGGGTTTGTGAGCCTGTTTCGTGATTGGGATCATTGGCGATCGCGGCTCTCTGCTGGGGAGTGACATGGGTAGCGACATAATCGCGCAAGTTGTCCGCGGAGACGCCGGTGCGGCGTGATAATTCCTCAAGCATTAATTGTCGAAACACACCTTGTGGAATACGGTTTATTTGGGGGGCACAGGTTTTACTTAACCGGGCTTTTCCGTCTGCTGTGGAGGAATCAATGCCGTCGCTAAGTTGCTCAAAAAGGAATTCTGATAGAGGTTGAGATTTTTCAACCTGTTCGAGAAAAGCTTCAGTACCTAATTGACGAACCATGCTGTCAGGGTCTTCACCATCAGGTAAAAATAAGAACTTAGCTGATACGCCGTCCCTCATTTCTGGCAGTGCAATCTCAAGAGATCTGGCTGCCGCTCGTCTACCTGCGCTATCACCATCAAAGCAGAACACGATTTCGGATGTGTACCTGAATAGCTTCTGAAGATGGTTCTCGGTGAGCGCTGTGCCAAGGGTAGCAACCGCATTAGCAATACCATACTGTGCCAGTGCGATCACATCCATGTAACCCTCTACCATGATCAGGCAGGGTATTTCCTTAAGTGCTTGTCGCGCTTCATAGAGCCCATAAAGTTCTCGTCCTTTGTGGAAAACCGGTGTCTCAGGAGAGTTGAGATACTTTGGTGTACTATCATCTAATACTCGACCACCAAAGCCTATGGTACGTCCTCTCTGATCTCGGATGGGAAACATTATTCGGTGCCGAAAACGGTCATACTGTTTCTTTTCTTCAGGTTTAACGATGATCATTCCTGACTCATCAAGCAACTTATTTTTTTGATCGTCACCACCGGCCACCTTTAATAAATTGTCCCAACCTGGGGGTGCGTAACCCACACCAAATTGGGCAGCAATCTTGCCGCTAAGTCCGCGGCCCTTGAGATAGTCAACAGCTACCTTTGCCCCTTGATGAGTTCTTAATTGTTGACGAAAAAATTTATCTGACTTAGTTAATATTGAATAGAGGCTATCTTTCTTTTTGTTAACTCTCTGATCTGGCGCCGCTTCTCTTGGTATTTCCATGCCTGCATTTTTGGCTAACATTTCTACTGCTGGAAGGAAGTCTAAACGATCAAACTCCATAACAAACCCAAGCGCATTTCCGCCAGCGCCGCAGCCAAAGCANTAATAGAATTGTTTGTCTTGAGCGACGGTAAAAGAGGGGCTTTTTTCTTCATGGAAGGGGCAGCAAGCTTTGTAGTTTTTGCCGGCCTTTTTAAGTTGCACACGGCTGTTAACCACGTCGACGATATCAACGCGGTCTAATAAATCATCAATAAAAGTTTGTGGAATTAATCCAGCCATGGGCGACGCAAATAATTGTCATTAACANTGACAGTGTAACCACTTCGTCGGGGAAAGAAACAGTGATTAGCTGTTTAAGGCAATCTTCACCAATCCGCTGACTGCACCGCCATCAGCTCGACCTTGAATTTGAGGTTTGAGAATGCCCATGACCTTACCCATATCGCGCATGGACTCAGCACCTGATACGCTAATTGCAGAGCTTATCATGGCATTAATTTCATCATCTGTGAGTGCGGTGGGTAAAAACTCTTGAATCACGTTTATTTCAGATATTTCAATATCTGCTAATTCTTGCCGCCCGGCAGATTCATATTGAGTAATAGAATCACGCCGTTGTTTGACCATTTTGTCTAGAATGGTCAAAAGTCGTTCATCACTGACTTCAATTCTTTCATCTACTTCAATGCGCTTTACCTCTGCCAACATCAATCGAATGGCGCTAAGGCGAGGTTTGTCTTTTGCACGCATGGCATCTTTCATCGCATCAGTAAGCTGGCTCTTCATTGACATGGGTTACCTCCAGGTAAATATTTAAAGGATTCTAGAAACACAAAAAGCGCCAACTAGGCGCTCTTTGGTAATATTCATCTCACACAACAAATCGGTGGAGACTAGTACAGCCGAGTAAATTTGCGGGATTCGCGAGATACTTTTTTCTGGTTGCGTTTAACTGCTGCAGCGGCCTTGCGCTTGCGCACCCAGGTAGGTTTCTCGTAAAACTCACAACTGCGAACTTTAGCTAGTACACCAGCCTTTTCGCAAGAGCGCTTGAAGCGACGCAGAGCTACGTCAAATGGCTCGTTTTCTTTTATTCGTACACTTGGCATGTATGATTAATCCTGTAGTGAAAATAACTGTCGGCGGGACCCATTCCACAACCAACTTCTCAAGGGCGCGTAGTCTATACACTTCCCCTGGTTGTTGCAAAGTTTTTTGACGTCTTTTTGATCGGTTTTAATGCGTATTCTAAGGTAACCTTTGCAGCGCTGTGTAAGGATGTCACCATCTTAGAATAACTATTGTTATAATCTCTGTTCAACTACTAGCAAATTTATTTAGGTTCTCTGCAAAATGCTTGTTTTAGGTATCGAAACCTCATGTGATGAAACCGGCGTAGCTGTTTATGATAGCGATCGCGGGTTACTGGCACACACCCTATATTCACAGGTTAAACTTCATGCGGATTATGGTGGAGTGGTACCGGAATTAGCGTCCAGAGACCATATCCGTAAGATATTACCCTTACTTGATGAGGTGTTAGAGTCGGCCGGAGTCATCAAACAGGATCTTGATGGAATAGCTTATACCGCTGGTCCAGGTTTGATGGGTGCATTGATGGTAGGTGGTGCTATGGGTACCGCTTTAGGATTTGCACTGGGTATCCCTGTTGTCGGCGTTCACCATATGGAAGCGCACTTGTTGGCGCCCATGCTGGAGAATAATCCGCCAGACTTCCCCTTTGTTGCACTGCTGGTATCTGGGGGACACACCCAGTTAGTATCAGTAGCATCCATTGGCGACTATGAGTTGCTTGGAGAGTCTTTGGATGATGCAGCAGGAGAAGCCTTTGATAAAACAGCAAAGATGCTAGATTTAGATTACCCAGGCGGCCCGGTTTTAGCAAAGCTGGCAGAGCAAGGCGAGATAGAGCGATTTACCTTTCCTAGACCAATGACGGATCGCCCAGGTTTAGATTTTAGCTTTTCTGGATTAAAGACTTTTACTCGAAACTTGATTGACAAACATCGGGGAAACGACGNTCTTCCCGATGATCAAACCATTGCAGATATTTGTGCGGGGTTTCAGGAGGCGGTAGTGGATACGCTTGTGATCAAATGCAAAAGAGCGGCTATCGCTTCGAGAATGAGTACGTTGGTCATTGCTGGAGGAGTCTCAGCGAATACGAGGCTAAGACATAAGCTAGAGGTCGTCCTTAAGGAAGAGGGAGTCGAAGTGTTTTATGCTCGCCATGAGTTTTGCACCGATAATGGAGCTATGATTGCCTATGCTGGTTGCCAGCGGCTATTAGCGGGCGAAAGTAACCCCTTAAGTATAACGGCTACACCNCGCTGGCCACTTGATCAACTTAGTCAACCTTCAAGCATTGATGTACTACAGGAAAGTATTTAATGGATATTGTTTATATNAGAGATTTACGTATTGAAACGATTATTGGAATTTATGATTGGGAGCGAGAAGTCAAACAGACGGTTAGTTTAGATCTTGAAATGGCCCATGATATTCGTAAAGCTGCAGAGACGGATGATATTCAATACGCGCTCAATTACAAATCCATTGCCAAACGGCTGATCAAGTTTATTGAAGAAAGTGAGTTTTTATTAGTTGAGCGCATGGCAGATGAAGTCGCTAGTATAGTCAGAGAGGAATTTTCTGTACCTTGGTTAAAATTGAGAGTTAGCAAACCTGGAGCTCTTCGAGGGTCTCAGGATGTAGGTATTATTATCGAGCGGGGAGAGCGTCAATAGTGGCCTTAATCTACCTTAGTTTGGGCAGTAACATCGATAGGACTTTGCGCATTTGCGCTGCCTTGGATGCACTCGCCGAAAACTTTGGTGATCTAACTCTCTCTTCTGTTTATGAGAGCGACTCAGTGGGCTTTAAAGGTGATAATTTCTATAATTTAGTGGTGGCAATCAAATCCGAAATGTCTGTTGGGGAAATCTCCTTTATTCTTAAGGAGATAGAGAATAGTAACGGTCGAGACCGCTCAGCACCGCGCTTTGGTCCGCGAAGTTTGGATATTGATATTCTCACTGTTGATGATGTCTCTGGTGAGAGGGATGGTATTGCATTGCCCCGCGATGAGGTCTTGAAAAACGCTTTCGTACTTTTGCCTCTAGCGGAAATCGCGCCGACTTCTGTTCATCCTGTCACGGGTAAATCCTATGCTCAGCATTGGGCTGATTATGACAAAGAAAAGCAAAAGCTGTGGCCTATCGAGTTCCATTGGAGTGGCGCCAGTTAACAAGTTTTGCTAAATACTGTTTGAACTACCCCCATCTACAGCAATTGTTTGGCCAGTCATGTAGGTCGCTTCGATCGCTAAAAAATAGACGGTTTGAGCAATATCACTTTCAGTCCCCAAACGTCCCATCGGCACCTTACTCAAAACAGAGTTTTGCTTGTCGGTGTCATCTAGCTCGTGTTCAGGCCATAAAATTGCCCCTGGGGCTACACTGTTGATCCGTACTTCTGGTCCCAACTCTTTAGCCAGTGATTTAGTCATGGCAATATTACCGGCCTTGGCGATAGAGTATATAGGATGGTTCTGCAGAGCTTGTCTTGCGTGCATATCAGAAATGTTGACTATGGCTCCGTGGCTTTTAGTAAGCATTGGTGCAAGTTTCTGAGATAGGAAAAACGGCCCTTTGAGATTACTGTTAATCAGATCATCCCACTGATCATCGTTGCAATCTTCCAGAGGAGTTGGATAGAAACTCGATGCATTATTTACCAGCACATCCAATCTGCCAATAGATCTAACTGTATCTGTAATTTTGTCTAAACCAGAATCGTCGTTGAGGTCACTTTGAACTAGCAGGCAGCTATCTTTGCGTTGTTGGTTGAGTTGCATACAAAGCTTGTCTGCGGCTGAAGCTGAACGATTGTAGTGAATGACAATAGTGTAACCTTGCTCATGAAAGACCTGGGCGATGACTGCACCAATTCGACGTGCGGCTCCAGTGATAAGAATGACTGGTGGGGATGAAAGGTTTGATTGCATAAAAGTCACTCGTTAATTCTGTTGAAATTCGTTTTTAAACTGTTGCAACGCTTGGATTTGTCGTTGCTGTAAATGTTCGCCGATATCAGTGCCACTAAGACCACTGTTTGCTAGATCCTTGACTTTAACTTCTAGCAGTTTTTCCCGCGCTTGTCTTAGATACGCAGCAGGGGGGTATTCTCGATCTTCAAATCCTTTGCGACCTCTAGCGTCAGCAAGGCAGCACTCCAAAAAGTCATCGAGTTTTTTTGCAGATTTCAACGCGCCAATGGATTTTAGCAATTTCAATAAGGTTGTGGGCTTTAGCTCGAGGCTTTTGTGACATATCAAGTGAAACTCAGTGACCACTAGCGCTAGGTTGCGATGTTCATTGGGGACTTTTAGTCTGTCACAGACCGCTTTAACAAGTGGCACCCCGCGTGCCTCATGGCCTGAGTGTCGGGGAAGAATATCTTTTGGCGTGATGCCTTTACCAAGGTCATGGACTAAAACCGCAAACCTAACAGCTGCGCCACTAGAATAGTTAGCCGCTTGCTGTAAGGACATCAGAATATGTATGCCGGTATCAACTTCAGGATGATAGTCTGCCCGCTGATCCACACCGAAAAGAGCATCAACCTCGGGCAGTAATTTTTTCAATGCACCACAGTCTCGCAAGGTTTTAATATAGATATCAGGAGATTTTTCACATAGCGCTCGTTCGGTTTCCTTCCAGATTCGTTCAGCAACAAGATGGGCCAATTCTCCTGAATTGACGATGGCAATCATTAAGCGTTCTGTTTCAGGCGCGATGGTAAAGCCTAGGTGTGCGTATCTAGCTGCGAATCGCGCCACGCGCAGTACGCGAAGAGGATCTTCATCAAAAGCTTCTGAGACATGGCGCAAAACTCGATCTTCAAGATCGCGTTGCCCGCCGTGGGGATCGATAATGGTTCCATCTTCGTCCTCTGCCATGGCGTTAATTGTTAGATCGCGACGAACTAAATCATCCTCAAGTGAGATGTCTGGCGCTGTATAAAAGCTGAAACCACCATATCCAAGGCCTGTTTTTCGCTCGGTTCGCGCCAATGCGTACTCTTCACCTGTTTCAGGTTTAATAAAAACGGGGAAGTCCTGACCTACGGGCCGATACCCCAGCTTGGACATCTCTTCAGGAGTGCTACCTATGACTACCCAATCATTTTCATGACTCGGATAGTGAAGTAATTTGTCCCTTACTGCGCCACCGACGCGATAGATCTTCATGGTTATATCCAAAAGTTTTCAGCATTGTATGTCCCTTGGATGATGACCTCAATCTAAACCACTATGGATGGCTTGGTCTGATACCTAATAACTCGATTTGTGTAGATTTTTGCTTACTTACTGCAACAAATGTCTCGATTANTCCAAAATACGTTTAGACCTTGATGTCAGATATCTAAATAGCGATAAAAGAGCGTTTTTTTTACTTGACGAACTGAGAGTTTAGAATTATTTTTTAAGCATACNCCACGTTTTCCATGTTGCCTTTTTGACTTTTGTGAGGTTCTCCAAAAATNGGTGANGAATTAGACGATGATGTTTTTGATGCAGATGAAGATCTTAATGAAACCGTAGGTAGGGTTGAAGTTGATCTTACTGAAAAACAGCGTTCGGCCATTCAGTCAGATGCTAGGCGACGGCTAGAGTTAAAGCTAGAAGAGAAACGTATTCAAAAGCAGATGCAGGCATATGACTTTGGTGACGATCTTTGATTCAGATTTACATCTTTGGAGTGGCTTACAATTAAATTACCAAAACCAACATTTCGACTCTTTAATTTGGCATAATGTCCCCTTAAAAACATAGGCTTTTTGGGGTCTCATTTTGGTCAATTCCTCTCTTTTGACGGTCAACGATCTTCGCTTCGAGCGAGACGATATAGCAGTGATTAATGATGCTTGCCTGACGTTAAACAATGGTGAAATTTTGCAAATTGAGGGGCCAAATGGAAGTGGTAAAACCACATTGTTGCGAATACTCACTACAGCACTCCAGCCCAGCGGCGGTGAGATACTTTATCAGGGCCAGATCCTGTCTGAATGTCGGTTTGATTATCTATCTAACATTTTATTCTTGGGTCACCAATCAGCACTGAAGCTGACGTTGACCGCAGAGGAAAACTTAAGTTGGATCACTTCAGAATTACCCGGATCGATCTCTGTCTTGAATGCTCTTAAGCGAGTGGGACTGCGGGGATATTCAGACATTCCCTGTCATAGCCTATCTGCGGGTCAGCAGCGCAGAGTAGCGCTAGCGCGATTGCTGTTGTCAAATGCAAAAATTTGGTTCTTAGATGAACCGTTTGCTGCCCTTGATGGGCAGGGTGTGAAATTTGTTGAACAATGCATGGAGAGACATGTTAACGGTGGTGGAGCGGTCATGCTAACTACCCACCAACCCATAGGTATGGAATCTGTGCGTCGATACTCGTTGGTGGATTCCTCCGATGGGGAGGCTTTAGATGCCTGAGTCCAATAGAGGGTTTTCCGCGTATTTTAGACGTGACCTTTTACTCGCTTACAGACGTCGTGGGGAAGTGGCCAGCCCGGTCATTTTTTTTGTGATGGTGGCGACTCTAATACCTTTAGGTGTTACGCCAGAGCCAGATAGTTTAAAAGAGATGGCGCCCGGCATTATCTGGGTAATGGCGTTGCTGGCCACATTGCTCTCAGCGGAAGGATTATTTGTCAGTGACTATAAAGATGGCTCACTAGAGCAATTGTTGATTAGCCCAAATTTGTTAGTGATGCCAATCTTTGGCAAGGTGACCGCACACTGGATTACGACTGGTTTGCCCCTGACCTTGGCATCACCATTAATTGCATTGATGCTTTCGCTTCCCAGTGTTGCTTATTTGCCGATGATGGCTGGTTTAGCTTTGGGCACCGGCTGCCTCAGCTTCTTGGCGGCGATTGGGGCCGCGTTGACCGTTTCCCTGCAGAAAGGAAGCTTACTGTTAACGCTAATTGTGATGCCGCTTTACATGCCGGTTATTATTTTTGGCAGTGCTGTGGTGCAATACAGTATTGATGGAATGGCTTGGTCAGGTCCTTTAGCTATTTTAGGCGCTATGTTAACAGCAGCAATTGCCTTATGCCCACTTGCGATAGCAGCGGTGTTGCGCTTGACCACGATTAATTAGGATATGGGACATAGATCTATGAATTGGACTTGGTTTTACCGCATGGGGTCTCCGCTTTGGTTTTATCAGAGTACTAGCCGCTGGTTGCCGCTACTTAGCTTGATCACTTTGGCCTTGTTGACCGCTGGGTTAGCTTGGGGGCTTGGTTTTGCCCCGGAGGATGCTAAACAGGGAAATAGTTTTCGAATTATCTATCTTCATGTACCTGCCTCATTTTTGGCTTTGGCAGGCTATTTTTTAATGGCGATTGCAGGTGCCATTGGTCTGATTTGGAAAATGAAACTGTCCTACATAGTAATGAAATGTGCAGCACCCATAGGAGCCGCGTTAACATTTTTGGCGCTTTTTACTGGAGCAGTATGGGGTAAGCCTACGTGGGGAAGTTATTGGGTGTGGGATGCTCGAATTACCTCAATGCTAATTCTGTTATTTTTATACTTTGGGGTACTGGCACTTCAGTATGCTTTTAATAGTCAGGAAGCAGGGAACAAAGCCAGCGCAGTCTTGGCCTTGGTAGGTACTGTTAACATACCAATCATTTATAAGTCGGTAGATTGGTGGTTTACATTACATCAGCCATCCACTATTAAGTTGACCTCAGCACCATCAATGCATCCGGATATGTTTCAACCACTGTTAGTAATGATTCTGGGTTTTTATTGTTTCTATGCTCTTGCACTGATCTTAGCGGTGCGAGTAGAAATCCTTAAGAGAGAAAGCAAGACGGCCTGGGTTCGTGAATTAGTTGAGCAACTAGGTCGACAGAAAATGGGAGTGAAGCAATGAATTTTCAATTTCAGGACTTAGGTGAAATGTTATTGATGGGAGGGCATGGGGTCTATGTTTGGGCCGCTGTATTGGTCTCTCTAGCGACATTAGCCTGGTTAGTTGTGTCGCCTATCCTACAACATAAGCAGGCGTTGAGACAGATAGGGCTAAATCTGACCCGTGAGGAGTTGCGTAAGCAAAACGGAAACAAGGATATTTAATGCACCCTATACGAAAACAAAGATTACAGATTGTTCTGCTTATTATTTTAGCGGCAGCCTGTGCATCTGGCCTAGTGATTTATATGCTTGGCCAAAACACCAATTATTTTTATACCCCATCTCAGATTCAGTCTGGAGAAGCTCCCCAAGGAGTATTTGTTCGAGCAGGAGGTATGGTTGTGGATGGAAGTGTCGAACGAGATCTTGATTCGCTAGATGTTGCGTTTAAGGTGACCGATGGAGAGGCAACTGTACTTGTGAAATACAGTGGTATTCTTCCCGATCTCTTTGCTGAGGGCGAAGCAGCAGTCGCGGCAGGTAGAATTGGTGATGATGGTGTCCTGCAAGCTACTGAGGTGCTGGCAAAGCATGATGAGAAGTACACACCACCAGAAGTTGCGGATGCAATGAACGCTGCCTATAAAGCAAAGCAAGAAGCTCAAGTTGGTCCGGAATGACTGTAGAGCTTGGACACATAGCTTTAATTATTGCGCTCTGTTTGGCGATTGTTCAAACAATCGTGCCACTGGCAGGATCCTATACGGGTCATCGCAGTTGGATGCAATTAGGAAAGTCTCTAGCGATGGGCCAGTTTGTTTTTATGGGACTGTCATTCGCTTGTTTGGCAATGGCTTTTTTGCAAGATGACTTTTCAGTTGCATATGTTGCAAATAACTCCAATACATTACTTCCAGATCGTTTCAAATTCAGTGCGGTGTGGGGAGCCCATGAGGGTTCCTTATTACTTTGGGCCCTCATTTTAGCGGGATGGTCCGCAGCTGTGGCCGTTTTTAGTCGGCAAGTGCCGCTCATATTTTCAGCAAGAGTACTCTCGGTTCTNGGTTTTATTTCAGTGGGATTCGCGCTGTTTTTGTTGCTGACGTCAAANCCTTTTGAAAGGATTTTGCCAGTTCCTCCGATGGAGGGTAGCGATTTGAATCCGTTGCTTCAGGATTTTGGTTTAATTGTNCATCCGCCAATGTTGTANATGGGTTATGTGGGATTTTCAGTGCCTTTTGCTTTNGCTATTGCAGCATTAATAGGAGGTCAGTTCGATAGCGCTTGGGCGCGTTGGTCTCGACCTTGGATCAATCTTGCNTGGGTGTTTCTAACCATCGGGATTAGTTTGGGAAGCTGGTGGGCCTACTACGAACTTGGTTGGGGGGGATGGTGGTTTTGGGATCCTGTTGAGAATGCGTCGTTTATGCCCTGGTTAGTCGGCACGGCCTTATTACATAGTATTTCTGCAACCGAAAAGCGAGGCGTATTCCGCAGTTGGACATTATTGTTGGCGATTTTCACTTTCTCTTTGAGTTTGTTGGGCGCCTTCTTAGNTCGATCGGGTATTCTTACCTCGGTGCATGCTTTTGCCAGTGACCCTGAGCGCGGTATTTTCATCTTCGCNTTTTTNGTGGTCGTGGTNGGTGCGTCTTTATTGCTGTTNGCTTTGCGNGGNCCTCAAATGGCTTCCGCCTCAGATTATAGTGGTTGGTCTCGNGAGACCATGTTATTGGTCAACAATGTGTTGNTAGTCAGTTCGACAACAATGATTTTGATTGGTACTTTNTATCCNTTGTTGGCTGATGTTCTTGATTTGGGCAANATTTCAGTAGGCCCTCCATACTTTAGTTTCTTTTTTGTACCAATTACTTCGCTGATGATGCTATTCCTTGGTTTTGCTGGATTCACTCGCTGGAAAAAATCTGACAACGNNNTGATGCTGAGCAGAGGGNTNCTGCCAAGCATTGTTAGTCTNACGCTCGCNTTGCTGCTGCCGGCNATGATGGCTGAACCATTGTCTTGGCAGACTTATTCGCTGACGGCAGTGGTTACGCTATTTTTGTCGCTTTGGGTAATAACCATGACGATGGAAGATGTGCTTCTNAAGTCATCAGGNAGTGTTAAGAAACTAAANGCCTTAACCGGAAGTTACTGGGGTATGGTATTAGCTCACTCGGGTTTGGCTGTCTGTGTCATTGGTGTGGGCCTAAGTAGTGCTTATGACATGCAGCGAGATGTTCGGATGGTTCCGGGAGATTTCGTCGAAGTAGCAGACTATGAATTCCAATTTCTGGGTGTAGAGCGTGTTGACGGTCCTAATTTTATCGCTTACCGAGGAGACATAAGGGTGACATCTAATGACCAGGTCGTAACGTCGATGCATCCTGAAAAGCGTAATTACAAGGCCAGAGACCAGGTTATGACCGAGGCAGCTATCGATGCTACGTTGTGGCGGGATCTATACGTGTCATTGGGTGAACCATTGTCTGGTCAGGCGTGGGCGATAAGATTACAGGTCAAGCCTTTTGTGCGCTGGATTTGGCTAGGTGGAATAATGGCCGCATTGGGTGGTTTTTCTGCAGCATTTGATCGGCGCTATCGGCGACGAAAAAGAGGATCACTAATGGCCTTAAATACTGGAGCGATCGCTCTTGATTAGGTTAGCTTTGTTTGTACCTTTCGCTCTCTTTGTAGGCTTGTCGACGATACTTCTCCTTGGTCTGGACAAAAACCCTACTGAACTTCCNTCCGCATTGGTTGGAAAGAAATTTCCTAGTTTTACTCTAATCGCTCTGAATGAGGAGCGGGGTATGCTCAGCGAGGAGGACATAACCGGAGAGGTGGCGCTAGTCAATGTGTGGGCGACATGGTGTTATGCCTGTCGAATAGAGCACGCTATGTTAAATCAGTTAAATGAACAAGGTGTGAAGGTGATTGGGCTGAACTATAAAGATGAGCGAGAGTCTGCCAAGAACTGGTTGGATCTGAGGGGTGATCCCTACGCTTTCTCTATCTTCGATGTGAGAGGTAGTTTAGGTCTAGACNTGGGAGTCTATGGCGCGCCGGAGACATATCTANTCGACGCCAAGGGNGTTATACGCCATCGTCGCGTAGGTGTGGTTGATGAGCGTGTCTGGAGTAATGAATTTCAAGATTTGTATGCTCAGCTTAAAGAAGANTCCCAATGAAGATTCGTCTATTNTTTCTTTNTGTCGCTCTATCTGGGTTTGTATCTGCAACTTCTGAATTGGTAGAGTTTTCTGATCCATCTTACCGTGCTCGTTATCAGCAATTGATCACCGAACTTCGATGCCCAAAATGTCAAAATCAGAATCTTNCAGATTCCAATTCTCCGATTTCCCTAGATCTTCGTAACGAGGTCCAAAGGCTGCTCGAGGACGGTCTTTCTAACCAAGAGATAGAGACTTATTTAACGAACCGCTATTCGGCATTTATCTTGTATCGCCCTGAGGTTAACAAAAATACTTACNTACTTTGGATCTCTCCCCTAATCGTTTTGTTGGTGGGTGGTTTAGCGGTAGCGAGGTTCAGTCGACGAAGCGTTTCTGTTACCAAGAGACAAGAGATTGCTACTGACAACAACGAACGGCTCAATAATCTGCTTAGCGATGAGGAAGACGACTGATGACAGTTTGGGTTGTCGCCCTCTTTTTGGGTGCATTCTTTTTTTTGATCTATCCTTTTATGACCAACTCGCTCGGCCTTGACGATATCTTCAGTGAAGAAGTAAAGATAACCGAGAAAGAAAATGTCAGGCTTTACAAGGAGCAAAAAACACTNTTTCAGCAGCAGCTTNANCGAGGGGAGNTAGATAACCAACAGTACGAGAATNTGCTGCTAGAATCTAAACATTTGCTGTTACTTAACACTCAGACTGNGCAGAACAAACTGCTGGGGACGTCTTCCAGTG
This sequence comes from Porticoccaceae bacterium, assembly GCA_002685195.1. Classification (GTDB taxonomy): domain Bacteria; phylum Pseudomonadota; class Gammaproteobacteria; order Pseudomonadales; family Porticoccaceae; genus HTCC2207. The sequence continues at coordinate 130,297 of NYWV01000017.1, read as the reverse complement.
GNTTATGGCTACTCCCGATTCTTTTGTTNATACTTCCNNTTGTTGCCTTACCAATCTATCAGGAGATAGGCGCTGGGCAAGATCAAAAGATAGTAAGTTTAATAGAACGACAGAGTTTTTTTGGCCAGAAAGACACAGACCAGCTACAAGTTAATAATCAACTTATTACAGCATTAGAGGCGCGAGTAAGTAGTCGGCCAGACAATGTTTATTATTGGGTGATGCTTGCTCAGTCTGCGATAGCTGATGACAACCTCATTGGTGCGAGTGAGTACTTTGCTGCGGCCTTGAAGGTTAACCCTCGAGANAGTTTTTTACTGGCGCAATATGCCGAAACTTTGTTTTTAGTGGATGACAGTCGATTTACGGATCGCGTTGTTTCCGCGGTTGACGCAGCTTTTTCTGCTGATCAATCTAATCATACAGTTCTGGGTTTAAAAGGTATCGAGGCTTTTGTTAATGGTGATCCCGNNNTGGCGATTAGTTACTGGCGGCGAGCCCAAGATCAGGTTGAACCCTCTAGCTCGATATATGCAGGTCTTCAGGCTGGTATTGATCGGGCCCAAGAGCTCACGGCAAGAATCGTTAATGNTTCANATGATGAGCTGATAATANATGACTCTAACGCACNTCAAAGGGCCATTAAAGTTGAAGTTAGCCTTTCNGNNGAGGTTCCATTTACATCCGATCAAGTGGTGTTTGTGGCGGCGGTGCGTGATAGTGGGCCACCGATGCCGCTTGCGGCTAAGAAAATCCAAGCTGGCCANTTGCCTATCAGTATTATTTTAAGTGACGAAGATGCAGTTATGCTTGGCCAAGAGTTGTCATCGGCAAAAGATATAAAGTTGATTGCTCGACTGTCTATTTCCGGTTCCGCAACTCCGCAATCTGGTGATTGGGAGACTACTAGCAAGACGATAAAGCTAACAGAAGAGATAGAAACAGTCAGTTTAGTTATTGATCAAAAAAGGCCATAATTCGGTTTGACTTTTGATCGATATATACTAACTATATGTATGAGTTATTTAGTGTTTTTTGTCGCGCCCATAGCGTGTAAACTTAGCGCTAGAGAGTATTCTTATAATTAGACTGAAAAGGCTAGGCTAAAAACAAAAATGGCTAATCATGCGGCTTAAATCAATCAAACTTTCGGGATTNAAATCCTTCGTCGACCCCACCAACGTTCACTTTCCAAGCAATCTTTGTGCTGTGGTTGGACCTAATGGTTGTGGNAAATCCAATGTTATCGATGCGGTTCGTTGGGTGATGGGCGAAAGTTCTGCCAAAAATTTACGTGGTGAGTCAATGGCCGATGTCATTTTTAATGGCTCTGGCGGGCGAAAACCAGTAGGCCAGGCCTCTGTGGAGCTAATTTTTGACAATACAGCGCAGCGAATTGTCGGTGAATACGCTGCCTATAACGAAATTGGGATAAAACGAAAAGTCACTCGCGACGGTCAATCCAATTATTATCTTAATGGAAANAAATGCAGACGCCGCGATATTACTGATATCTTTTTAGGTACCGGTTTAGGGCCCAGAAGCTATGCAATCATTGAGCAGGGCATGATCTCGCGTTTGATCGAATCTAAACCTGAAGAACTGCGCGTTTACATCGAAGAAGCAGCTGGTATTTCAAAATATAAAGAGCGGCGCCGAGAGACCGAGAGTCGTATTCANCGGACAATGGAAAATTTAGAGCGATTGACTGATATAAGAGATGAGCTAGGGCGTCAACTCAATCGATTGGAGCGCCAAGCTAAAGCCGCTGAAAAATACTCTGAATATAAGAAACGGGAGCGGCAGTTATCAACAGAATTGTTAGCCTTAAAATGGCGTGGATATGATGGAGATGCGTCTAAGCTCAAATCTGTAATCGGTGGCTTTGAGGTTGAGAAAGAAAAATTTACTGCCGAACGTATTCATTGTGACAACACTATTGAGAGTTTTCGTCTTCAGTTTACNGAGCAAACAGACCATTTCAACGAGGTTCAAGCCAGATTCTATAAAATTGGTGGAGAGGTNACTCGTATTGAGCAGGCTATCGACCATGCTCAACAAAGAGCTCAAGACTTGAGTAAAGAGTTGCAACAGACAGAGCATAACTATCGTGAAACAGACGAACACCTCAAAGCTGACAGAAATAAGGTTGTTGGTTGGGAGGCTGAGTTTGCTGAGTTGGCCCCGTCTTTAGAAGAAGCGATTAGTCTAGAGCAGTCTTCATCCAGTGCGCTGGAAGATGTTCAGGCAAAAATGAATAATTGGCAGCAGCTATGGGATGAGTTTAATCAGGCATCCGCTAGTCCGAGACAGCAGGCGGAGGTTCAGCAGTCACGTATTCAACATCTTGAGCAACTAATGAGGCGGCTTTCCGAGCGGCAACAAAATTTGGAGGCTGAGGCTAGCAGTTTCCAAGCGAACAGCGCGGAAGAAGAGATGTCTGGAATTCAAGCGTTGTTGGAAGAGGCGGAGCTAGCGCGAACTACAATCGATAATCAAAGCCAAGATAATCGCCAAGCGATAGATCTTTTGCGTNAACAACAAGAGAAAACAAGCGCTGANCAGGATAGCTTGCGCAGCCAGCAGCAGACATTAAAAGGTCGACAGGCTTCGCTAGAGGCTCTTCAGCAAGCAGCATTGGGCGATGATGCTGAACAGCAATGGCTGGCATCTAAGGGTCTGGATAAACACCCAAGATTAGCTGACCAGGTCAAACCGGNGAGCGGTTGGGAAATTGCTGTAGAAACGGTTTTAGGTAGCTACCTNCAGGCTATCTCAGTAGATGATATGGCCAGTACGATTAGCTTGATGGAAGATTTTACCAAGGGAGAATTGCTACTTGTTGGCAACGGGAAGAATAAATCTCGAAAAGGCTCGGCCAAAGGTCGTTTACTGAGCGATCTGATTGAAGGTGATTCAGCAAAGTTGTTGGTGGAACATGTCTTTGCTGCAGATAGTTTAACCGAAGCTGTTGCTCTGCAATCTCAATTAGAAGGCACGGAGTCAGTAGTGACTCCAGAAGGGATATGGCTTGGTGCTAGTTGGGCACGTGTTGCGCGAGACAAAGATGCTACTGCTGGGGTTCTACAACGCAAGCAGGAACTAGAGGAAATTGATCAGCAACTAGATAATTTAGGTATTGAGGTAGATGTTTTAGGCAAGCAACGTGAGAACGACGATCAAAAACTAAAACTGTTGGAAGCTACTCAGCAAGAGCTCTCTGCTAGTCTTGCAGAACAGCAGAGCAATTACGCTGATTTAAGGTCTAAATTAAGTGGTTTTGAGGTTCAAATTGATCAGTTCAAGGCGCGCAAAGAGCGAGCCGAAAATGAGTTAGCTGAAGTGGGTCAGCAAAGTCAGGTCGAGCAAGAAAATCTTTCGTCAGCCCGCACTATTTTGCAGCAGTCTATTGAAAAAATGGAAGCTGATACTGAAANTAGATCTGAACTGATAAATCAAAGAGATGATCTAAGGGAAAAACTGGAGCGCGCAAGGCAACAAGCTCAGGAGCATCGAGATCGCAAGCAGGAGTTGGCGCTGCGTGAAAGCTCATTGAGTACACAATTAACTTCTATTCGTGACGCAATTGTTCGCTTGGAGTCTCAGTTAGAGAGGCTCCATGAGCGTCGCTCAGAATTACGTGTCGCNTTTGAAATTAAAGAAGATCCTACTGACAGTCACAAAGAGGAACTTGAAACTCAATTAGCGGCGCGCCTTTCTGTTGAGGGTGAGTTAGCCCAAGCGCGCAAGCAGGTTGAGGAAACTGAGTTCAAAACGCGAGAGGAAGAGAGNCGCCGAGGGGAACTGGATGCTCAATTACAGCGTGTCCAGGGCGAATTAGAGAGCCAACGTTTATCGGCTCAAGAAATAAGTACCTTAAGTGGCACTATTGAAGAGCAGATAAAAGAAAAACAAGGNGACCTTCCTGTATTGCTAGAGACCTTGCCAGAAGACGCGGATCTTGTGGATTGGGAAGAACAATTACAATTGATGAGTAACCGTATTCAGCGACTCGGCCCTATCAACCTGGCGGCCATTGATGAGTATAAGATTGAGTCAGAGCGCAAGGACTATTTGGATAAGCAGAACAACGAATTAGAAGAAGCCCTGCAAACCTTACAAAATGCGATTCAAAAAATAGATAGAGAAACCCGAACTCGTTTTAAAGAGACGTTTGAGTTGGTTAATACTCATATCCAAAGTCTTTTCCCAAAATTATTTGGTGGTGGGCATGCCTATTTAGAAATGACAGGAGATGATCTTTTAGATACCGGTGTTACATTGATGGCGCGGCCGCCTGGAAAGAAGAATGCTTCCATTCATCTTCTATCCGGAGGTGAGAAAGCACTGACGGCGATCGCCATGGTTTTTGCTATCTTTAAATTGAATCCCGCACCTTTTTGTATGCTTGATGAGGTTGATGCACCCCTAGATGACGCCAATGTTGCTCGTTATGCNGCAATGGTTAAAGAAATGTCTGATCAAGTGCAGTTTATTTTTATTACTCATAACAAAATTTCTATGGAAGCGGCCAATCAGTTGATGGGCGTTACGATGCATGAAGCGGGAGTTTCTCGGTTAGTATCAGTGGATGTTGATCAGGCGGCTGAGCTTGCGGAAGCGTAATAGAATGGGATGGAAAATTGGNTTTCTCAACTTTAAAAACTACACTATTTGGTAACGATTTAGTCGTAATATAAGGCAGTTACATGGATTTTTTTACTCCTAAAGAAGTACTCGTGATTGTAGGATTAATAGCCGTTATTGCTATTATTCTTGATGGTGCTCGGCGAGTAAAACGCAACCGATATGAGAATTTGCAAATGTCTTCAAGAAAACTCCAGCAAGAATCAGTGGAATATGATGAGGACGAAGATGAGCTAGATCAGAGCCAGTTCCCATCTGGAGGCTCGCGAATTATTGGGTCAAGAGATGTTGAGGAGCCCAGATTAGATGACAATTTCGATTTTGGTGGCAAGCCTGAGCAGCAAGGTTTTGATCTAGACCACTCTATTTATGCTAGTCGCGACGATGACCTTTCTCAATCCCGTAATACTGGTTCAAACTCAAGTCGCCCTTCAGATGGTGCGCCAGTTAATTCTCAAGACGTTTTGGTTATGCATCTGGTGGCTAACAAAGGTGACACTGTTAGTGGTGAGAGTCTGCTGGAAACAGCCGTAGATGCGGGGCTCCGATATGGGGAAATGAAAATCTTTCATCGCCATCTAAATGATGACGGGTCAGGCCAAGTATTATTTAGTATGGCGAATCTCGTCAACCCCGGGACATTTGATCTCAATACAATGAAGATGATTACGACCCCTGGTGTTACTTTGTTCATGCCATTAGACGATATTGAAGATCCAATCTCAGCGCTTGAGGTGATGATTCAGACAGTTGATACACTAGTTGAAAAACTGTCTTTGAACGTAATGGATGAATCTCGTAGCTCGATGACTCGACAGACAATAGATCATTATCGTCAGCGGGCTAAAAAGGCGTCGCTCCAGCAATCGAATCAGCATTGATATGCAGGGGCTAGCTTAATGTCGTCTATCCCAGAAAACATTCTCAGACAATATCACGACCTTGTTGAAGAGCTCAACAAGCATAATCATCGTTACTATGTGCTGGATGATCCATCAGTCCCAGACATAGAATATGACCGGCAATTAAGAGAGTTGCAGAGCATAGAAGGGCTCTACCGAGAGATTATCGCTTTAGACTCTCCCAGTCAGCGTGTCGGTGGCGCTGCACTTTCCTCTTTTTCTCAAATCAAACATGCCTTGCCGATGTTGTCTTTGGATAACGCATTTACTGATACTGAGCTACAAGAGTTTGAGCGCAGGCTTAAAGATAGGCTAAATTCTAGTGCCGATATAGAGTATGTGTGTGAACCTAAGCTCGATGGAGCTGCGGTTAGTCTGCTGTATAGAGATGGTGCTCTGATCTATGGAGCAACTCGAGGTGATGGCAGTGTTGGTGAAGATATTACTGCTAATGTGCGTACGATTAAAAGTGTGCCACTAAAGCTTCATGGAGATAATATCCCGGCTACCCTAGAGGTTCGAGGTGAAATTTATTTACCNCTTTCTGGCTTTGATGCTCTGAATGCAGCGGCTGTATTGTCGGGTGACAAAACCTTTGTAAACCCACGCAATGCNGCGGCTGGAAGCTTGCGGCAGTTGGACTCTAAAATCACNGCGAGTCGACCNTTAGAGATGTGTGCTTATAGTGTTGGCCAGTATCTCGCGGACAGAGTTCCGGAGACTCACGAAGATATGCTTAGTGCTCTTAGGGGGTGGGGATTTAAAATTAATGATCACGTTGAAACCGTGAAAGGGATAGCTGCTTGTGAAAACTATTACCAGCGCTTAGCAGAGCGACGGCAAATCTTACCTTATGATATCGATGGTATAGTTTATAAAGTGAATAGTTTGCAGCTACAAGANAGATTGGGTTTTGTGGCTAAAGCACCTCGTTGGGCTATCGCCAGAAAATTTCCTGCTCAAGANGAGATGACTCAGCTCATCGATGTAGAATTTCAGGTGGGTCGTACTGGGGCAATTACACCGGTTGCTCGTTTAGAACCTGTCTTTGTTGGTGGTGTCACCGTGAGCAATGCCACTCTCCACAATGGCGATGAAATTAATCGACTGGGGGTCCGGATAGGCGATACTGTGATTATACGCCGCGCTGGGGATGTCATTCCTCAAATAGCTAAGGTGGTATTGGATAAAAGACCACAAAATGCCTTACCGGTGGTATTCCCAGAGCGCTGTCCTGTTTGTCAATCGGCAGTGAGACGAACTGAGGGAGAGGCTGTAGCTCGCTGCTCCGGAGGGTTATTCTGTGGTGCTCAGATTAAAGAAGCCATTAAACATTTTGCCTCACGAAAGGCGATGGATATCGATGGACTAGGCGATAGGCTGGTGGAGCTTATGGTTGATGAATCGGTAATTTTTTCTGTGGCAGACCTCTATGATCTTAACGTAGACAAGTTAGTTAAGTTAGAACGTATGGCAGAAAAATCAGCGTCTAACTTAATTGGTGCGATAGCCGTCAGTAAAAAGACAACATTAGCTAAATTTTTGTACGCGCTGGGTATTCGAGAAGTGGGAGAAGCAACAGCCCATACATTGGCAAATAATTTTGGTTCAATTGAGCTNATNGCGAAGGCNTCGGCAGATGAATTACTCGAAATTGATGATGTTGGGCCCATTGTTGCCCGTTATATCGTTAATTTTTTCCAAAACCCCGANAATCTATCAATTATTCAAGCGCTGAGAGATGCAGGGGTTAAATGGGAAGACATAGACCTCTCAAGCTTAGAGGATCAGCCTTTAAAGGGACAGATATGGGTTTTGACAGGTGGTATGGAAATTATGAGCCGAGCCGAAGCAAAAGATAGATTACAGGCCTTAGGTGCCAAGGTCGCCTCAAGTGTCTCCGCTAAAACCACACAGGTTGTTGCGGGTCCTGGAGCGGGATCTAAACTGACGAAAGCAAAAACTCTCGATATAGCAGTAATGAATGAACAACAGTTTGTCAATTTCTTAGCTGATTATAAGTGAGTATTAACAACTACACATTGAACTCAATTTAACAAAGGAAAATAGCTAGTTTGGCTAAGAACCCTTCAAAAAACGGCTTCAAGAAACGTTCAGCTTGGATTGCATCCATGGTTGCCTGCTTAGCTTTTTTGCTGATGGCAGTCAATTTCTATGATTTACCGTTATCAACGTTGACGTCCAACCTGCTCACCATATTAGTAGGATTGTCCATCATTGTGGGATTGGCTGCACTACTTGGTAGGTTTTTGGCTTTTATTAAAAGGCGGACTAAATAATGGCGGCTGCTCTTATTTGGCGGTAAATGCCACCAGAGAGGCGGTTACGGCAACGTTTAGGGATTCGACCCCGTTATTCATGGGAATACCCACTCGGTAGTCGCATAGACTTGCGATATTGTCGCTAACACCGTCTGATTCATTACCTAGCACAAAGACTACCGATTGTTTGATGTCCAAATCCGATAAAGGTGTAGCATCATGAGATGAAAGCATACAGAGCACAAAACCTCGCTTCTTTAGGTTTTGTAATGCGAGAACTAAACTTTCACAACGCAATATAGTTCCTTTGAAAAGTGTTCCTGCACTGGCTTTAATGACAAGAGGGGATATGTCAGCGACACCTTTAGTTGGAAGCAAGAGTCCGTGGCAGGGGCTGGCAGTAACACTACGAATAATCATTCCTAAATTTTGCGGGTTGGTTACGCCATCTAAAGCAATGAAAATTTTGCGTTCTTCCCCATCCATTGAATCAATTGCCTGCTCATAGGGTTGGTAGCCTGGACAATGAATATCACAGGCTACGCCTTGGTCTTGTTTACTGTTACGGGAAATACGCGATAGTTCGTTGCGGCTGTGGTGGAGAACCTCAATATTACGTTGACGGGCCATCTGCTTAATCTGATCAACAATCCCGCCGCTTCTATTACTTTCGGCAAGATGGAGCCGGAAGATATCAAGTTTTTGGTCTTCTAGTACTTCTAACACAGGTTTTCGGCCATAGACCGTAACAAGATGACTAAAGAATTTTTTCCTCTTTAAATATTCAGGACTGTCTGTTCGCTGATTAGAAGGAAATTTATCAGTCATACTTGCGGTCTGCGTCTTTTTGATTGAGTAACTTAGTAATTGCCTGCAGGCTTTGTGGCGATGCTAGAGATTGCTTAGACGAAATATCTGCAGCGATATTTCCCAGGCTGCAGTAAACTTTTCGCCAATTTGAGGGCGCATTCTCAAGGGCAGTAAGGTGAGTGGCGATGGTGTCCACATCGCCCCTTGAGATTGGCCCAGTAAGCGCAGTCTGTGCATCACCAGCTAGATAGTTACCGAGCGTTTGCTCAATTAGCCCTTTGAGAGGGTTGGAGTGGTTTTTGTGATCGACTCCCGCTTGAGACAGCATCATCTTACTTAGTTCGAGTAAACTTACTAAGTAATTACAGGCCATTACCGTTGATGCGTGGTACAAAGACTTACTTTCACTATCGATAGGAAAGAGATCGGCACCAATTGATTGAAATAGATCATCTAAAACTTTGGTAGCTTTTGGGTCTCCTTCGATAGCGCAGGGGGTTCCAGAAAAGCTCTCGAGAGAAGATCGGGGGTCAGAGAAACTATGAATTGGATGAACAGAGGCAACACTGATGTCTGCCAACTTTGGTATCTGAAATATCTTTGATGAGATGGCACCACTGCAATGAAAAATAATATTGCCTGGCTGCAGTCTCCCTGATTGGATAATTTTATTTCCCACAGACTCAATAAGATCATCTGGACATGTAATCATCCAAATATCTGCAGGCTCAAGATGCATTAATGGCTGAGAATCTATGCCGAATGGTCGCCCTGCACCAATAAAATCTACTGCTTGCTGGGCTGAAGATTGACTCTGATTGATTACTTGATTTAGCTGAATGTGCCGAGCCATTAGATGACAAAGAGTTTTCCCCACTAGGCCGGCGCCCACACAGTTGAGGCGCAGTGACCTTGATGGCCAATCGGCTGCGGGGAGTTGATCTGGCATCTGCTCAGACATAATTACCACTAATTTTGGCTAAGTAATTTCTTGTAGGCTTGCACTGTGCTAGCCATACCCATAGATAATGAGTCTACGATAAAAGCATGCCCTATGGATACCTCCAGCAAATTGGGGATCGAGGAAAATTTAGCTAAATTATCTAAATTCAAGTCATGACCAGCATTGACCCCCATTCCGAGTGAAGTCGCAAGCTGGGCAGCTTTCAGATGTTGTTGAAATATGGTCTCTAAGCTATCGGTGCCCCAGGACGCTGCATATGGGCCTGTATATAGCTCTATTCGATCTGCTCCCACTTTAGCAGCAAGGTCAATCTGCTCTAAATCTGGATCCATAAATAAGCTGACTCTCATTCCCTGGTTTTTTAGGCGCTGGATAATGGGATATAGAGCTTCACCAGAGCTGTGCAGATCAAACCCATGATCAGAGGTTAATTGACTATCAGTATCTGGCACTAAGGTGCACTGATCAGGGTTGGTTTCCTCTACTAGCTCCAAGAATCCTGGATAGTCTGCTAGTGCAGGAGCAAAAGGGTTACCTTCTACATTGAATTCCAAATTAGGCTGAGGTCGAACTAACTCAGCGAGATCTCGCACATCCTTTGGACGGATATGCCGTTGATCGGGACGAGGGTGCACCGTAATCCCTTCGGCACCATGCTCAATGCAAACCTTTGCATGTTTGACGATGTTAGGGTAGTTTCCCTCGCGGGAATTGCGAAGTAAGCTAATTTTGTTGAGATTAATACTGAGTGCAGTCATAGTTTTATTAGGTTATTTGACCGGAACAGGTCTTTCAAATGCCGGTTTTGCAGGTTTTGGCTCTTCAAGGGCGACCCACGAATCAGGGTTCATCAAGCGAGCGCTAAGAATCCTTATTGGCTCAATGGGTACATTTTGATACATGGAAAAATTTCCAGTTGGTAAGTTGGCTATTGCATCAACGGTTCTCATACCGTTAACCACTTGACCAAATACAGCGTATCCAATTTGATCGCCTTTGGTATCTAAAAAGCCATTGTTACTGTGATTGATAAAAAACTGAGCTTGGGCCGAGTCGGGCGCACTGGTGCGAGCCATGGCAATAGAGCCACGCCTATTTTTTAGGCCGTTGCTTGATTCATTAATAATTGTAGGTCTATCAGATTCTCGAGGAGTAAAATCAAAAGTAAACCCGCCCGTCTGAATCATAAAGTTTTTGATCACCCGATGAAAAATTAGACCATCATAGTGATAGTTGTTCACATGCTTAATAAAGCTGTCGACTGTAACAGGCGCTTTAGCTGCATAGAGTTCGATAATAATATCGCCCTTTTCAGTCTCTAACTTGACTTTTGGATTCACTGTTTTATTGCCAGCAGCAATTGTTTCTAGCGGCATGACTATTAAACAGAGGCTAAAGAGTACCTTAAACATTAACTGCTTCCTTTTTGTGGCCTGACTCAAAATCTAAAAGATGTAACCAGTTTTAACCCCATTCTGACAGGCGTTTTCGCCCTTTAAGTCGGGGTATCAAAACAACCAGCAGCGCACCCAAGAATACAGTGAGACCACCATACAAATAGGACTGGTTGCGACGGTCATTTTCTAAAATCTCGACCTCGGCAATTAATACATCATTGTCGCTCTGGAGAATATGATTTTGTTTCACTAGAGTCTGATTTTGCTCATTTAAAGCTACTGGATCAGAGTTAAGTCCGACGACATCTGCGAGTTGCCTGTTCAGAACCTGTTTGTCTTCCATTAGATCACTAACAGTTTGCTCTAGAGCGATGATGTCTTTTTCAAGTTCAGAAACGGTCTTGTTAAGCTGCTCGGCATCACTTTTAACCCTGACTAACTCAGTGTTGCTTATTTCAAGCAGCTCTTTACCTGAGGGAGTGAGTGCAATGAATTGCTCCTCCATCCAGCCTTTGTAGCCTTTTGATGTTTCGACTAGCCCCCATCCGTCACGGAGGTTTGTTAGAGTAATTTGAGTTCCGGATTTGATTCCCCAATGAACAATTTTGCAGCGTGGGCATGGGGTTTCGCGCAAGGGCACAAAGAACTCATCGGCAACATAACGCGTTTCGGGCTCAAACTGCGGCTCTTCAGCTTCAATTAAATCCACAGATGGTTCAATGTCGATAATATCCGCTGGATCTGCAGTCGCGGCTTCAAGTTCAGGAGCTGGCTGAGTGTCTATAGGTTCTTGACCTAGTGCTGCAGGCACTGTAAGCACTAGCAAGATGGCAATCGAAAAAAACGTCTGTTTCATAAGGTTTTGTATCAATATTGGACGATGGAGAATCATACTATGATTGTACTAAAAAATACGAGGTGTTACGGCAGCACTTTTTTAAAAGGTTTGACTGTTACAGTATTGTAAACGCCAGCAGCAACGTAGGGGTCATTATCCGCCCAATGTTCAGCATCCTGTAAGTTGTCAAATTCCGCAATAATGATGCTACCACTGAAGCCTGCTTCGCCGGGATCTTGATTATCGATAGACGGCTGAGGGCCGGCGACAAGTAGCCTCCCTTTTTCTTTCAGAGCTATCAGCCTCTCTAGATGAGCGGGTCGGGCTTTAAGGCGAAGATCGAGACTATTTTTTACATCTTCACTAACAATTGAATACCACATTATTTCGCGTTCTCCGTATCTATAATTAGGATTTCCTCTAGAGTCAGTGAGGTGAGACGCTTAATGCCTCGTGACACGTACACTAGATTAGCTATATTAACCAACATAGCCGGGAGCGCATTGACCGGAAGGCTCAACGCGAGCATTCGCCCCAGTTGCTGGTTAAAGAGTTCAGTTCCTGGCTCGGCAGTTAAAATAATAATTGCGAGGAAAAAATTCAGTGCTGATGATAGAAAGAACGAACCCGCAAGAAACCAAGTTGCATTAGTCAGCAGATGGTCATATTCAGCATGACAGAGCTTATCATCCAGTGCTTGAGATATTTTAACCGTGTTAAATATCGATCTATTTTTGAGGAGCGTATGGATAAAGGGTTGTGTCGTCTTGAGGGAAATTAGGATAGCGGCCCCCAATATACCAGGTATAGCAGCTTCTTTAATGGCAATGTAAATGGCATCTAATTCAAGCAGGCTGATTCCACCAGTCAGAGGAACACTGATCACGCCCAACACTGAAAACAGATTGATTTTATTAGTGCTTATAAAATCTTTTAATCCATAAACGATGGGGAATGACAGTGCGGTTATGAGGCCAAGTTTAATACCAAGAGTATCCGTCCCGCTAAACTTGGTTAAGATAATCATGGGCACGATCAGATTGAACAAAAGGTTCCAAAATATGCCAGACTGAATTTGCTCCCGGTATAAATCCTTTGGTTTGTCTGAAGACCTGTCATTGATGGTCATAATAAATCGACTTCTGCGTGCGGATTGCTATTGTAGCGATTTGGCCTCGCTTGTCGACTCTATGATGTCCTATACTTAACCCATAGGAAGATATTTCTTAGAACAATGACATCTCAACATATGAGACTCCCTATTGGTCTTATGAACCTAAACTTGGAGCGGAACCTTTGCCTAGCCAGTATTTTTCAATACACCCGGACAATCCGCAGTCACGTTTGATTGCTCAAGCCGCTGATGTGGTGCGTAAAGGGGGGCTTATTGTTTATCCCACAGATTCGGTATACGCCATTGGCTGTCATATCGGAGATAAGCAGGCTTTGGAGCGAATTAGGNCAATTCGCCAATTAGANAAACAGCATAATTTTACTTTGGTGTGTCGTGATCTTTCAGAGCTCGCCAATTATGCCAAAGTAGACAATAGTGCTTTTCGTATTCTAAAGGCTAGCACTCCAGGTCCATTTACTTTTATTCTCAATGCCACTTCCGAAGTGCCCAAAAGATTACTTCACCCAAAACGCAAAACTATTGGTATTAGGGTACCTGACAGTCCAATCGTGAAAGCTCTGCTTGACGATTTAGGGGAGCCTATGATGAGTGTGACATTGATCATGCCCAATGATGAGTATCCTCTGATCGACCCCTATGATATCAAGGAGACCATGGTACACCATGTTGATGCCATTATTGATGGCGGCTACTGTGGTCTTGAACCGACAACAGTAGTAGACATGACTGATGCCAACCCCAGAATAGCTCGTCAGGGAACGGGTGATTTCTCCAGTTTTGAATAATGGTGATGTTGCAGCAAGGTATTGTGGTTATAATACTCGCTAGAATATAGATGGGGTAGACCGTGGCTAGTGAAGCAATCTTAAGTGGTGACAAAATGTCATCTTCTAGTGCCGGCGCAGGGGCGAATAAAAGACCCCAGCAGGAAGAGATGCCCTTTGCTGTAGTGCAGGGAAAAGAGCTCACCGCGCTACCAAAAGATCTTTACATCCCNCCTGATGCATTGGAAGTTATTTTGGAGGCTTTTGAAGGGCCGTTGGATTTACTTCTCTATTTAATCCGCCGTCAAAATCTTGATATTCTTGAGATCAATGTTGCCGAGATAACTCGCCAATATATGGGTTATATCGATTTGATGACGTCTATTCAGTTGGAGTTGGCGGCAGAGTATCTCGTGATGGCTGCAATGTTGGCAGAAATTAAGTCACGAATTTTATTGCCAAGACAGGTTGTTGATGAAGAAGAGGAAGGTGATCCGCGGGCCGAATTGATTCGACGTTTACAGGAATATGAGCGGTTTAAAACAGCTGCTGAAGATATAGATGAAATGCCACGAATGGGTAGAGATATTCATCAGGCTGCCGCAGAGTCACCAGATAGAAATCAGGAGAGACAGCATCCCGATGTGGATATGCGGGAAGTTCTTGCGGCCTTGGCGGATGTATTAAAACGCGCGGAGATGTTCGAGTCACATNTGATTCAACTNGAAAAGTTATCAACGCGTGAAAGAATGTCCCAGGTTTTAGAAAATATCCGCGGTAAAAAATTCGTTCCCTTTGTTTCCTTATTTAAAGAGAGTGAAGGTCGATTAGGCGTAGTGGTGACTTTTTTGGCCATCATGGAATTAATTAAAGAATCACTGGTTGAGATTGTGCAAAATGAATCTTTTGGCCCCATTCATGTTAAAGCAAGGTCCTCATGAACTCTGACTTACTAAGAAAAATAATTGAAGGTGCTTTATTGGCAGCGGGAAAGCCAGTTGATATTGCTCGTTTGGAGAGCTTATTTGAAGAAGACGAGAGGCCTCCAAGAGATCAAATCAGAGCCGCTATTGAAGAAATTCAAGCAGATTGCAGAGGCAGAGGCTTTGAACTAATGCAGGTGGCCAGTGGTTATCGCTTCCAAGTCAGTCAAGATCTGTCAGTTTGGGTGAATCGTCTTTGGCAGGAAAAACCTAAACGTTACTCCAGGGCAATGCTCGAGACGTTAGCGTTGATTGCGTATCGCCAACCATTAACTCGTGGCGATATTGAGGCAGTTAGAGGAGTTGCTGTTAGCTCAGATATTATCAAATCTCTGCAGGAGCGAGAGTGGGTTCGAATTGTTGGTCATCGAGATGTTCCCGGCAAGCCAGCTCTGTATGCTACGACTAAACAGTTCCTTGATTATTTTAATTTAAAAAATTTAGAGCATCTGCCGACGCTGAGTGAAATTAAAGACTTTGCTGAACTAGACCCCGCCCTTGAACTTGCTTTAGCCGCAGACCCAGTTCCGCCGTCGGCCGCAGCAAACGATGAGTCTTCGGTTGAGGAAGATNCTCTATTTCAACTTAGTGAGCAGGAAGATGGCGTGAATTCGAATGNTTCTTCGATGATAGAAGAATATTCTGAAACAGATATGGGTGACCACCAAGATAGTGCGGCTGCAGATGAGTGAAAAATTACAAAAATTGCTCGCAACAGTGGGTCTTGGCTCTCGACGGGAGTTGGAAAAGTGGATTTCTGCCGGCCGTGTCTCTGTTAATGGGTCTACGGCTAAACTTGGAGATCGTGCAGAAGCAGATGATCGTATTCTGGTAGATGGGCGTCCCATAAAGATAGTGACCGATGACAGTCCACGAGTGCTAATGTATAGCAAGCCGGAGGGGGAGGTCAGCACTACGACTGATCCTGAAGGAAGACCTACCGTGTTTGATGGACTACCTCGACTGAGTCGAGGTCGATGGATCGCCATAGGTCGACTGGATATCAATACTAGTGGACTACTATTATTTACTACTCATGGTGAGCTGGCTAATCGCCTAATGCACCCTTCCTATGAAGTGAAGAGAGAGTATATGGTGCGTATCCATGGAGAAGTTAATGAAGCAATGATCGCTCGCCTAACTGAAGGTGTGATTCTAGAGGATGGCGTGGCAAAGTTTCAGACAGTCAAGGCTCAACATGCCCGCAGTAATGATGAGCATATTTCAAGTAATCAGTGGTTTAGAGTTATTTTAGCCGAAGGGCGAACTCGTGAAGTGCGCAGGTTGTGGGAGTCTCAAGGGGTAGAGGTGAATCGGTTGAAGCGAATTAGCTATGGCCCAATCGAACTGCCTTCTTTTGTGCGGCGATCTGAGTTTATTGAGTTAGATCCTAAGCAGGTAATCTCTTTGTTTAGGGCCGTTTCTCTCAAGCCACCGAAATTTAGTGAGAAAAATGTACTCAAAGATATTCGAGAACGCAAAGAGAAAAAGCTTCGTGCCAGAGGTAATCCCTACAAATAGCAATGATATTTATTATCGAATCTGAGCATCAATAGATTGACCATTCACCTCAATGCTATCTGGCCCCAATAGGTATAGGTATGCGGGCATAATATCCTCAGCGGTTGCCAGTGAATAGGGATTTTCCGCGGGAAACGCTTGGGCGCGCATGTTGGTTCGCGTGCCTCCTGGATTGATTGAATTAATTCTCACTGACCCTAAATCCTCTATCTCAGAAGCCCAGGTTTGTACCATTCCTTCTATGGCAAACTTACTTACCGCGTAGGCTCCCCAGAAAGCTCGACCGATCTTGCCGACACTAGAGGTCGTAAAGACGATTGAGGCGTCTGTTGATTTCTCTAAGACGTTCATCAAGCATTGGGTCATTTGAAATTGAGATGTGAGATTGATTTGAAGAACTTTATTCCAAAGCTCCATGGAATAATTGTTTAATGGGGTTCTTTGCCCAAGTATCCCTGCGTTATGGAGCAAACCATCGAGCCGACCAAACTGCTGCTCAATAGATGCACTCAAAGCCAAGTAGTCTTCCTCAGTAGCACCTTCAAGATCTATAGGATAAATAGAGGGTTTAGCTAGGTTGTCAGCTAATATCGATGTATAAACTGCTTCCAACTTCGCTGTGGTGCGTCCTGCGAGGATCACGGTGGCACCTGCCTTTGCGCAGGCAAGAGCCGCTGCTTTTCCTATGCCATCGCCAGCCCCAGTGATAAGTATGACCCGATCAGAGAGGTGATTGGCTGGTGCCTTGTAACTGATAATATTTTTGGCAGAGAGCAAGATTAATTCCTAAGGATTATTGATTGAATAATAGTTGATGTAGTTGATTGGAGTTNGTCAGAGTAAAATCTGCATTCCAGCTATTGATGTCTTCATCAGCTTCGATGTAGCCCCAACCTGCTGCGATAGTCACCATGCCTGCAGCGTTTCCTGCGTCTATGTCTCGGCGATGATCACCGATGTAAATACAATCTTTCGGTAAAGTGGATGTTTCAGAGCAGGCTAGCATCATTGCTTCGGGGTGAGGTTTGGGCTGCTGTACATGATCTGGGCATATCACAGTAGCAGCCACATCAAGCATGCTTAGTTGTTCGAGGACGGCAGATGTGTATTTCCAAGGCTTGTTAGTTACTATACCCCAGGGAATTTTGCGTTCTGCGCAGGTATCCAAAACCTGCTCTAACCCAGCAAACAAAGCTGTCTTGACTGCTATATTGTTAAAATACAGGTCCAGGTACTCTTCACGTATAGTATCGAAAAGGGCGTGATCAACGCTAATACCAAAGCCTTTTTCAATCAGTCCTGCTGAACCATTGGTTACGCAAGCGCGAATGGCTGAATCAGGTATCGGGTCACGACCGTGGCCGAGTAATTGAGTATTCAAGGCGCTAATAAAATCCGGAGCAGTATCTAATAGGGTTCCGTCTAGATCAAAAAGTAGCGTCTGGAATACCAAAATAACTCTCCCGGATGAAGTCTTTAGTTAGGCTTTCGAGCGGAAATCATATAATTAACATCCACATCGCGCTCGCTTAGTTTGTAAGTCTTAGTCAATGGATTATAAAGCAGGCCAGTCATATCGGTGATCTCTAGTCCNGCTTCGCGTATCCATTCTCCAAGTTCAGAGGGGCGAATGAATTTTGAAAACTCGTGTGTTCCCTTTGGCAGCATACGTAGAACATATTCCACNCCAATAATTGCCAGCAAATATGATTTTGGATTTCGATTAATCGTTGAGAAAAATACGGTGCCTCCAGGTTTAGTCATCTGCGCGCAGGCTTGTACTACAGATCCAGGTTCAGGCACATGTTCCAGCATTTCTAGGCAGGTCACGACATCAAAGGCAGAGGCGTGGGTTTTGGCGAAATCTTCAGCGGTGGACTTTCTGTACTCAACTTCAACTCCAGATTCAAGTTTATGTAAATTGCCTACAGATAGCGGAGCTTCGCCCATATCAATACCCGTGACACTAGCGCCTCTCTGAGCCATTGCCTCGCACAAGATGCCTCCACCGCAGCCCACGTCAAGTAAATTTTTGTCAGCAACCTCAGCACGCTGATCGATCCAGTTGGCTCGCAACGGATTGATATCATGAAGAGGTTTGAATTCACTGTCAGGATCCCACCAACGGCTGGCAAGCTCTTCAAACTTATGGATTTCTTGAGGGTCGACATTCATTATTTTTACTGTCCTAGGTAGGTAATTAATCAAAATGCTCGTGGTCAGGATGAATTTTTTTACGCCATTGCTCTGTTGTCTGGATCAGGCTGCGCTCATTAATCGTGCATAATTTACGATTCTCTAATAGCATTTTGCCTGCAACCCAGCTNTGTGACACCTGGCTTCCTGAGTTGGTATAAATCAATTGGGAAGCGGGATTATACAGCGGTTGTTGGCTAATAGAATCAATTTTTACGGCGATTATGTCTGCTTGTTTTCCTGATTCTAAGCTGCCAATTTCGTTATCCCAAGCCAATGCTTTGGCACCATTAATTGTAGCCATACGCAGTGCAGCGTGTGCGTCAAGGCTGGCGGCATCTCCCGATACGGCTTTGGCAAGTAGAGAGGCGCTTTTGATCTCGCTGAACAGATCAAGAGTGTTGTTGCTTGCAGCGCTATCAGTTCCAAGAGCTACATTNACTTCGTTCTCAATGAACTTCACCACTGGGCAAAAACCATTGGCTAACTTAAGGTTAGATTGAGGGCAGTGCATGATGTGACAATTGTGGTCTCGGACCAGCGCGATGTCGTCTTCCGTTATTTGAGTCATATGCACTAATTGGGTCTGTGGTAGCAATAGCCCCAACTTTTCAAGTCTTTCCAAAGGTCTGCAGTCATAGGCTTGTAATGATTCAGTAATTTCGCTGGCGCTTTCATGGCAATGGATATGGATGGCCATATCTAATTCGTTCGCATAGGTCGCCAAAATGCCTAGAGCTCTGTCAGAGACTGAGTAGGGAGCGTGGGGTGCGCATGCTATTTTGATAAGCGGCTGATCCTTGCAATTATCCCTCAGGGCCAATCCTTTATGAATGTAATCATCAGCGTTTTTCCCGTAAGGGGTAGGAAAATCCAGAACCGTAAAGCTGATCTGGCTCCGCACTCCTGAGTTGCGAACTTCTGTGGCAATCGCTTCATCGAAGAAGTACATGTCTGCAAAGCAGGTTGTACCGCTTCTGATCATTTCAGCGATCGAAAGACGGGTGCCATCTCGAACAAACTCTTCACTTAGAAATTTAGCTTCAGCTGGCCAAATATGGTTCTCCAACCATGACCGCAGGGGCAGGTCGTCCGCATATCCTCGCAATAGACTCATTGCAGCGTGACCATGGCTATTTACCAACCCCGGCATAACAATATGATGGTCTAAATCTTGGACTTTTCCGGCGGAGAATTTTCGTGCAGCCTCCGCTTGGGGGAGAAGGCCAATAATTTTCCCGTTATCGATTGCAATGGCGCAGTCAGTGAGGGTCTGGTTCTCCGGAACGATGGGAATTATCCACTTACAGTTAAGTAATAGATCAATTTTAGTAGGTGTCATTGATTCTCCTTATTTGCATGAAAGAGTATACCTATTTTTTATTGTTGGTCAGTTATATGAAGAGAATAAAAGACACATTTTCAGCCCTTTGTGTGGTAAAATTGACCCCTAAAATGGGGGCGATTTATCCTGTCGCATCCAATTTCTTTTTGGGGGTGAATTGGCGCGGTATTAAGGCGACAAACTGAATCCAATAACGCGGGAAATAACAATAAATTATGGTTGATTTAGCAAAAGAAATTGTTCCAGTTAATATTGAAGATGAGCTTAAGCAGTCTTACTTAGATTATGCGATGAGCGTCATCGTAGGCAGAGCCCTCCCCGATGTGCGTGATGGCCTCAAGCCAGTGCATCGACGCGCTCTGTTCGCAATGAANGAGCTTAGTAACGATTGGAATAAAGCCTATAAAAAGTCAGCTCGAGTGGTTGGTGATGTGATTGGTAAGTATCATCCTCATGGTGATTCTGCTGTCTATGAAACGATTGTCCGTATGGCGCAGCCTTTCTCATTGCGTTACATGTTAGTCGATGGCCAGGGAAATTTTGGCTCGGTTGACGGGGATAGAGCCGCGGCGATGAGGTACACCGAAATCCGCATGACCAAGATTGCTCATGCACTATTAGAAGATTTGGAAAAAGATACCGTAGATTTTGCGCCGAATTATGATGAGACTGAGCAGATTCCGGTAGTTTTGCCCACTCGGGTGCCGACCTTGCTGGTCAATGGTTCCTCTGGTATTGCTGTGGGTATGGCCACTAATATTCCTCCTCATAACCTTACTGAAGTCGTTAAGGGTTGTCTTGCCCTTATCGATAATGAAGAGATCACCGTCGAAGAGTTAATGGAATATATTCCAGGGCCGGATTTCCCTACAGGTGCAATTATTAACGGTCGAGCTGGAATTATAGAGGCTTACCGTACAGGCCGTGGCCGAATTTATATGCGTGCTCGGGCTGAAATTGAAATTGATGAAAAAACTCGCCGCGAGACGATTATTGTGACCGAGATTCCTTATCAGTTGAATAAGGCGCGCTTAATTGAGCGTATTGCAGAGTTGGTTAAAGAGAAGAAGCTTGAGGGTATCTCTGAGCTGCGTGATGAGTCTGACAAAGATGGCTTGCGTATTGTNATTGAGCTCAAGCGAGGCGAAACGGGCGATGTTGTCCTGAATAACCTNTACTCTCAGACCCAGATGCAAAATGTGTTTGGTATCAATGTTGTCGCTCTAGTTGATGGTCAGCCTAAAATTCTCAACCTTAAGCAGATGCTTGAGGCCTTTGTCCGTCACCGTAGAGAGGTGGTTACTCGTCGGACCATATATCTTTTAAGAAAGGCTCGCGAGCGCGCACATACCCTAGAGGGCTTTGCAATAGCGCTGGCGAATATCGATGAAATTATTGCTTTGATTAAAAAGTCTTCCACTCCNGCTGATGCTCGCGAAGCTCTCGTAGCTAAAGGTTGGGATCCTGGGTCTGTTGTTAANATGCTTGACCGGGCTGGTCCTGAGGCGGCTCGCCCAGAGTGGCTTGAAGATCAGTTTGGCTTGCGAGATGGGCAATATTTCTTATCACCTGAGCAGGCTAAAGATATTCTTGAATTGCGATTGCATCGTTTGACGGGAATGGAGCATGACAAAATTATCGAAGAATTTGCGGTTAAGCTTGATGAGATTGCTGATTANCAGGACATTTTGGGCGACATTAATCGTTTGATGTCGGTGATCCGTGAAGAGCTGGAAGCGGTGGTAGAAGAATTTGGTGATGAGAGACGCACTGAAATTATCGAGTCAATGCATGACCTTACCATTGAAGATCTAATTACCGAGGAAGATAGAGTTGTTACCATCTCTCATGGAGGTTACGCAAAGACCCAGCCATTAAGTGACTATCAGGCTCAGCGGCGGGGCGGAATGGGTAAGTCTGCCACGGCAGTTAAAGACGAGGACTTTGTGGAGCACCTCTTAGTGGCCAGTACTCACACGACAATTCTGTGCTTCACCAACCTAGGGAAGGTCTATTGGCTNAAGGTTTATCAAATTCCAATTGCCGGGAGGAACTCCCGCGGACGTCCAGTAGTTAATTTACTACCTCTCGATGAAGGAGAAAGAATTAGCTCGATATTGCCTGTAGACGAGTACAGCGANNATCAATTTGTGATTATGGCCACAGCTAATGGCACTGTTAAGAAGACGTCATTGGATCAGTATTCACGTCCACGAAGTGTTGGGTTGAGAGCGGTTGACTTAGTCGAAGGTGATCATTTGGTAGGTACCGCGATTATTGATGGTAGTCAGGACATTATGCTNTTTAGCAGTGAAGGTAAGGCGGTGCGCTTTGCTGAAACTGACGTTAGAGCCATGGGTCGTGTTTCTAAGGGTGTGCGTGGAATGCGTTTACCTGAGGAACACAAAGTCATCTCTATGGTGATTCCTCAAACGGACGGATTCTTGCTGACTGTTTGTGAAAACGGTTATGGAAAGCGTACTTTGGTCGGAGAGTTCCCCACTAAGGGTCGCGGTGGTAAAGGAATGATAGCGATTCAGGCGAGTGAACGTAATGGTCCATTGGTAGGGGCGACTCAGCTATTTTCTGGCGATGAGATTATGTTAATTTCAGATCAGGGTACAATGGTGAGAACCCGTGGCGACGAAGTCTCTGTTGTTGGTCGAAATACTCAAGGTGTGCGCATTATACGGCTTAAAGAAAATGAGAATTTGGTCAGTTTGGCAAGAATAGCAGAGCCAGAAGAAGACGATTTTATCGATTCTGAGGGGGCTGAAGACTCACCTGAATCAAACTCTTCAGAAGATTAAAAGATGAAATCTGCTGTGAGATAGGAAGTTATGGCAAAAAAAGACCCCTTATTGGTACTCAGGGATAAGATTGACGCGCTGGATGTTCAAATTATGGAGAGCATCAGTCAACGTGCAGATTTCGCCCAACAGGTCGCCCAGGTTAAGAAAAGCCTAGGCGATGCTGCGTACTATCGTCCCGAGCGCGAGGCTCAGGTGTTGAGGCATATTATGGATGCTAACACTGGACCTATCGACAACGAGGATATGGCCAGATTGTTTAGACAGATTATGTCNGCCTGCCTGGCCCTTGAGCAACCGATNAAGGTTGCTTTTCTTGGGCCTGAAGGGACCTTTACTCAGGAAGCAGCGCTCAAACATTTTGGTGATGGNGCTATTAGTGTACCTAAGGCCGCTATNGATGAAGTGTTTAGGGAGGTTCTTGCTGGAGCCTGTAACTACGGTGTCGTTCCCGTTGAAAACTCTACCGAAGGTGTCATNAGTCATACNTTGGATAGTTTCATGGATTCATCAATAAAGATTTGTGGGGAAGTGGAGTTGCGCATCCATCACCACTTTATGGTGGGCGGCAACACTAACAATGACAATATTACTAGNGTTTATTCACATGCACAGTCACTCGCGCAGTGCCGTCAATGGTTGAACTCGAATTACCCTAATATTGAACGTGTCGCCGTCAGCAGTAATGCAGAAGCAGCCAAGAGGGTGCAGGGCGAATGGAATTCCGCTGCGATTGCCGGGGATATGTCTTGTGAGCTATATCAATTGGAAAAGCTTTGGGAGAAGATTGAAGATCGCCCTGACAATTCCACACGCTTTTTGATTATCGGTCGAGAATCAGTGCCTCCGAGTGGCGATGATCGAACATCAGTTGTCGTATCTGTGCGCAACAAGCCTGGTGCTTTACACGATCTCTTGGAGCCTTTCCGGCGCCACAATGTAGACATGACTCGCCTGGAGTCTCGCCCATCACGTAGTAGTAAATGGTCCTATGTTTTTTTTATTGATTTTGTTGGACATATTGAAGATCAGGCAGTCACCAAAGTTCTAGATGAATTGTCTGCAGATGTTGCTGATTTAAAGGTTCTGGGGTCTTATCCCCGCGCGGTTTTGTAACTTAGAGACCCATTAATCTTAATGATAAAAACAATGGCCGAATACATTCATGTCCAAAAGAGCTAAAAAGTCTGAGCCTCAGATTAACCGTCTAGTAGTAATCGGTCTGGGCCTTATCGGCTCTAGTTTGGCTATTGCTGCTCGGCAAAGGGGTATTGCGCAGCATGTTGTGGGTATTTCTCGGCGTAGCTCCACTCTTGAATTAGCCCTTGAAGCTGGGGTTATAGATGAGGCCAAAGAGAGTTTAGATGACGTAGCTGCTGAATTAGGTCGCGGGGATGTCGTTGTAATTGGCGTTCCGACGTTAACTGTTTCAGNAGTCCTTAAAGATTGCTGCCGACTGCTNGGGAATGAGGTTACNGTGACTGATGTGGCCAGCGTAAAAGGCAGTGTTTGTNGNGCAGCGCTAGATATTTATGGTGAAGTGCCACGTCAATTTATCCCAGGNCATCCTATTGCCGGCTCAGANAAAAGTGGNGTTACTGCTGCNAATNAAAANTTATTNGANAATCANAGGGTTATTCTAACCCCNGATAGCTCNACAGGCAGNGAGCANCTGTCGTTGGTGGAAGNTCTTTGGTCTGATGTTGGCGCTATTGTGTCAAANATGAGNACAGAAGAGCACGATGATATCTTNGCGGCAACNAGCCATCTGCCTCANTTTTTGGCCTACTCTCTGGTTGATACATTGGCAGGTATGGGAGATAACCGAGAAATCTTNCGCTATGCCGCTGGCGGCTTNAGGGATTTTACTAGAATAGCGGCCAGTGATCCGGTGATGTGGCGCGATATTGCCTTAGCTAATCGAGATGCGATCTTAACTAACCTAGACCAGGTTATGGGCAATTTCCAAACTCTACGAGAAGCTATCGATCGTGGCGACCAACAGTATTTAATGGATGTTTTTACACAAGCAAGAGATGCTCGGAATCATTTTAGTAAATTGCTCGAAGATAAATCTTTGCAGGCCTCAATGACAGATAAGCGTATTAATTACCATATTGTTCCGGGAGGCAATGCGCAGGGAAGCGTGCGTGTGCCCGGAGATAAATCCATGTCCCATCGCTCTATTATGCTGGGTTCTCTGGCCGAAGGAATGACTGAGGTGACTGGCTTTTTAGAAGGAGAAGATAGCTTGGCGACACTTCAGGCCTTCAGAGATATGGGGGTCTTAATAGAAGGGCCGGAGCAGGGGCGACTAGTTATTCATGGCGTTGGTCTTAACGGACTTCAAGCGCCAGAAAAACCCTTATATATGGGCAATTCAGGCACCTCAATTCGGCTATTAAGTGGGCTTTTAGCAGGCCAGTCATTTGACTCTGAACTGACCGGTGATACCTCGCTTTCTGGTCGTCCGATGGGTCGAGTTGCGGAACCGTTGGTATCAATGGGAGCGATTATTGATACCGCGGAGGATGGAACTCCTCCATTAAAAATTAAAGGCGGACAGAAACTGAATTCAATAGACTATGTCATGCCAATGGCCAGTGCGCAGGTGAAATCTTGTGTGTTGTTGGCTGGTCTTTATGCCCAAGGTGAAACCTCAGTTACAGAGCCTGCCCCCACACGTGACCATACAGAACGAATGTTAAGAGGGTTTGGCTATCCTGTGAATGTGTCTGATAGTACCGCACGGTTATCTGGCGGGGGAAGACTTGAAGCAACACGGATAGATGTTCCTGCAGACATTTCATCAGCGGCATTTTTTATGGTGGCAGCGTCCATCACTCCGGGGTCTGATATTACTTTACATCATGTGGGAGTTAACCCTACACGCATTGGAGTAATCAATATTTTACGCCAGATGGGAGCTAAAATCAGTTTAACCAATGAAATTGAAGTTGGGGGTGAACCGGTCGCTGATATTAGAGTCCAATATGCTAAATTAGTGGGTATTGAAATACCGGAAAGTCAGGTTCCTCTGGCGATTGATGAGTTTCCTGCCATATTTATAGCGGCGGCCTGCGCTCAGGGAGAAACCATCTTGACGGGAGCTAAAGAGTTGCGAGTCAAGGAGAGTGATCGAATCCAAAGTATGGCCGATGGACTCAATACCCTAGGGATAGATGCCATGGCTACAGCAGATGGGATACGTATTGTTGGAGGGAAAATTGGCTCGGGGAGGGTGCTCAGCCATCATGATCATCGTATTGCTATGGCTTTTTCTATTGCGGGCTTGCGAGCTCAGGGGGAAATTATTGTTGAAGATTGTAGTAACGTAGCTACCTCTTTTCCTGATTTTATCGTCTGTGCCGCATCTGTTGGGTTGGTTATTAATACTGAGACTGTAAATGACTAAAATTATTACCATTGATGGACCAAGTGGTTCAGGTAAAGGCACCGTTAGTAGGATGATCGCGGACAAATTATCCTTTAATTATCTTGATAGCGGAGCACTCTATCGCCTTCTGACGATTGCTGCGTCCCGTCGCAAAGTCGATACTAATGATGTAACTGCGCTTTCAATGCTAGCAGAACATATGGATATCCGGTTCATTACAAGCGCTGATGGCCAATTTAAGGCGCTTCTTGAAGAAGAGGACGTCACGGATGAAATGCGAACTGAGAATACAGGTGTCCATGCATCGAAAATTGCCGCTTATAACGAAGTGCGTGGAGCATTGTTAAAAAGACAGAGAAGTTTTGCCTGTGGTGAAGGTCTTATCGCCGATGGTAGAGATATGGGCACCGTTGTTTTCCCCGAAGCAGACCTTAAAATATATCTTACCGCCAGCATAGACGAGCGAGCCAACCGTCGTTATAAAGAGTTGATTGAGAAAGGCGAAGATGTTAGTCTGCGCGCCCTTGCAGAGCAGGTTCGTGCAAGAGATGAGAGAGATATGAATAGGGAAGTGTCTCCCTTGGTTGCCGCTGAGGACGCCATTGAGTTAGACAGTTCACTGATGAGTGCTAAAGAAGTCCTAGAAACTGTGTTGCATATCATAGATTTCAAGGGTTTAGTTAGCTTCTAATCTAACGGGTAGACCAGCAGTTGCCAGCTAACTCTGCTGCAAGCCTTAATTTTAACTGACCCGCAAAATCTGGCATTGCGGAAAAAAGAGATCAGACTCTAGTGCATCGCACCTGATTCTCTGTCATATATTAGGTATATTCCATGACCGAAAGTTTCCAAGACCTATTTGAAGAAAGTCTCAAAACCGTTGAGATGAACCCTGGCGCAATTATCACTGGTGTTGTTATCGATATCGATAAAGACTGGGTTACTGTGCATGCTGGACTGAAGTCCGAAGGAGTTATTTCTTTAGACCAATTTTATAACGACAAAGGCGAGATAGAAGTCGTCATTGGCGATGAAGTTCAAGTCGCACTTGAAGCTGTTGAAGATGGCTTTGGTGCAACAAAACTATCACGCGAAAAAGCCCGCCGTGCTGAATCCTGGATTGAACTTGAAGCAGCCCATAAAGCTGACGAGGTTGTTATCGGAGTGATCAGCGGTAAAGTGAAAGGTGGCTTTACGGTAGATGTTCGCGGATTACGTGCGTTCTTACCTGGCTCATTAGTTGATGTGCGGCCTCTTCGTGAAATAACACATCTTGAAAATATTGATTTAGAATTCAAAGTTATCAAACTAGATGCTAAGCGCAACAATGTTGTTGTTAGCCGTCGTGCGGTAATGGAGAGTGCTAACTCTGCTGAGCGTGATGAGCTTCTTGCTAATTTAGAAGAAGGCAGCTCATTGAAGGGTGTTATTAAGAACCTTACTGATTACGGTGCCTTTGTTGACCTTGGCGGTATCGATGGGCTTCTGCACATCACTGATATGTCTTGGAAACGAATCAAGCATCCGTCTGAGATGATTAATGTTGGTGATGAAATTGACGTTAAAGTACTCAAGTTTGATCGCGAGCGTAATCGTGTGTCTCTTGGTATGAAGCAAATGGGCGAAGATCCTTGGGGTGATATCAAAGGACGATATCCTGAAGGCGCAAGAGTAAAAGCCAAGATCACCAATTTGACTGATTACGGTTGTTTTGCCGAGCTTGAAGATGGTGTTGAAGGTTTGGTCCACGTTTCAGAAATGGATTGGACTAACAAGAATGTTCACCCATCGAAGATTGTTGATTTAGGCCAAGAAGTTGAAGTCATGATTCTTGATATTGATGAAGAACGACGACGCATCTCTCTGGGTATTAAGCAGTGCTTCACTAATCCATGGGATGACTTTGCGTCAACCATGACTAAAGGTGATAAAATTTCCGGTAATATCAAATCAATCACTGACTTTGGAATCTTTATTGGTCTAGATGGCGGCATTGATGGACTCGTTCACCTGTCTGATATCTCTTGGAATGAAACTGGCGAAGAAGCTGTTCGCAATTTCAAGAAGGGTGAAGAAGTTGAAACTGTTGTTCTTAGTATTGACGCTGAAAGAGAGCGTATTTCTCTGGGTATCAAACAGCTTTCTGACGATCCGTTTAATAACTATGTAGATCAGAATGACAAGGGAGCAATTGTTACTGGCTCAGTGAAGGAAGTAGATGCAAAAGGTGCGATCATTACTTTGGCTGAAGGTGTTGAGGCTAATCTCAAGGGCTCAGAGTTGTCTCGAGAGAAAATCGAAGATGCTCGCCATGAATTGGTTGTTGGTGCTGAGGTCGAAGCTAAGATTATCAATGTCGACCGAAAGACTCGCGTCATTAACTTGTCGGTGAAAGCGAAAGATGTTTCCGAAGAGAAGGCCGCGGTTAAGGCTCATCGAGACACCGAGGCTGACACTACTGGATCTAAACCAACCACTATTGGTGACTTAATCAAGGCTCAAATGGACAAGTAGGTTTGTCCACTAGGTGAGAAAGGGTGGCTCAGCCACCCTTTTTTTTGTTTAAACGTTAAAACATTCATCTTTTACTTGAATAATTCTAAAACCGTAATAAAATCAAGAACTAAACTAACAAAACCTTGTGCAGTAAAGCGAATGACCAAATCGGAATTAATCGAAAAAATATCGTCTAGCCAAGACCAGCTTCCCCCGCGAGACGTGGAGCAAGCCGTAAGAATGATTCTTGAGCGCATGGCGCTAACGTTGTCAAATAACCAGCGGGTTGAAATAAGAGGTTTCGGGAGCTTTTCGTTGCATTATCGTGCGGCCAGAATAGGGCGCAACCCTAAGACTGGAGATGCGGTGGACTTGCGAGGCAAGTACGTTCCTTATTTCAAGCCGGGAAAAGAGTTACGAACTCGTGTGGATAACGGCATCTAGTCAATTAACCAAAAAGGGACTTTAAGGCGGCAAGAGATTCTTCACCCTTCGCTTGGTTTTCCGCAGCATCCGTCTCTGTATTACCACCAATCTTAATCAAATCATCCTCTGGTAGTTCATCAACAAAACGACTTGGCGTCGTTGCAGATGTTTCTCCAAATTGCGTACGCTGACGAGCACTCGTCATGGTTAGGGTGCGTTGAGCCCGCGTAATACCGACATAGGCTAAGCGTCGTTCTTCCTCTATCTGGCCGCCTTCAACGCTATTTCGATGGGGCAATATATCTTCTTCCATACCAATCATAAATACGTGCAAGAACTCTAGTCCTTTGGCTGCGTGGAGGGTCAAAAGTTGGACTTTGTCATCTGCTGATTCTTCCTCCTCTCTATCTAGGATGTCGCGAAGTATGAGTTTTGCTATGGCATTTTCGATGGCGCTATCACCATCAATATCCGATGTATCGGTTTGATCATTTTTCAGAACTTGAGTTAACTGGGCTAGTAAAAAGTTAACATTATCCCAGCGCTTTTGGGCAACATGATCACTGCTAGCATTTTGATGTAACCAACCTAAATAATCAGCATCACTCAGCATTTCGTTGATGGCTGCAATGGAATTCCCCTCATACACATTTTTACGAGCTTGCTCAATCCAGCGCTTGAAATCTTTTAGTCTCTGTAAATTATTGGTGGGCATCGAGGCACTAAGGCCAACCTCATCAATTGTGTCATAAAGTGAAAGCCCTCTTTTGTTTGCATATCCTCCAAGCTTCTCTAGAGTGGTAGGGCCGATTTGACGGCGTGGCGTATTAATTATTCTTAGTAAGGCGTTGTCATCGTCCGGATTAACAAGTAACCGAAGGTAAGCCATAACATCTTTGATTTCAGTTTTTGCATAGAATGATTGTCCGCCGGTGATTTCATAGGGGATATTCTGTGCTTGAAGCTTGATTTCAACCAGTTTTGCTTGATAGTTACCTCGATATAAAATAGCAAAGTTACTGTACTTACATCGACGTTTTAAGCGCATATCAATGATCTCGTTGACTACACGCTCACATTCGCTATCTTCATTTTCACTGCTAATAAAGCGTAGGGGATCCCCTGGCCCGAGTTCACTCCAAAGAACTTTGTTGATGAGATGTGGATTGTTGTCGATCAAAGTATTAGCGGCTCGCAGGATTCGCCCAGTGGAGCGATAGTTTTGTTCTAGTTTAATAACTTCTAAATCAGGAAAGTCTTCTTGCAATTGCATCAAATTTTCAGGGCGCGCGCCACGCCATGCGTAGATGGACTGATCATCATCGCCGACAACGGTTAAGGCTTGTTTTTCATTAACCAGTGTCTTAATTAATTCATATTGCGCAAGGTTTGTATCTTGATATTCATCTACCAGTAAGTAGCGAATTTTTCGCTGCCATTTGTTTAGTACTTCTGGGAAGTGTCTGAACAGCATGACGGGTATCATAATTAAGTCGTCGAAATCAACGGCATTATAGGCCTTAAGTGCTCGTTGATAGCGTTCGTAAAGCATTGCAATGCCTTGCTCTCCCGCGCTGTTGGCAGCATTTACTGCTTGTCCTGGTTCCAGAAGAGAATTCTTCCAATTGGAGATAGTATTTTGAATTGTATCAATCAGTTTATCGTCTAGCTCGCTATGACGGACCATCAGTTCTTTAAGTAAATTTCGACAATCCTCCTGATCTAAAATCGAAAATCCAGGTTTAAAGCCCAGGGTTTTAATTTCTGTGCGAATAATATTTAAGCCAAGATTGTGAAACGTCGAAACGGTTAAGCCTTTTGCTTTATCTTTGGCAATGAAGCCGTTTACACGGGCTTTCATTTCCCTAGCAGCTTTGTTAGTGAACGTAACTGCAGCTATGCTATAGGCGGGAATTTCACATTGCTCTACAAGGTAGGCTATTTTTTGCGTAATAACGCTAGTTTTCCCGCTACCGGCGCCGGCTAATACCAGTAATGGGCCATCAATATATTTGAGCGCAGCCTGTTGCTGTGTGTTGAGAGTTGTCGCCATTAAACGTTACGCCATCTCAGCAATGGCATTACGTTTTTCATTGAGTTGATTCAGGGAGCTCTCGATATCAGAAAGCTTTTGACGTTCTTTACTTACAACTTCAGCGGGCGCTTTACCTACAAACTTTTCGTTGCTGAGTTTTCCTGAGAGTTTCTTGGCATCTAAGGATAATTTTTCAATTTCTCTATCAAGACGACTTAATTCTGCCGCGACATCAATCAGCCCCGCCATAGGCACTAATATCTCTAGCTCCCCAGCAAGTGCGGTTGCACTGAGCGGTGCTTTTTCAGTGTCATCGAGCCATGTTATGGATTCCAAACTAGCAAGTTTGCTAAGAAATTGGCGGTTTTCATT
Source organism: Porticoccaceae bacterium (assembly GCA_002685195.1). Taxonomy (GTDB): domain Bacteria; phylum Pseudomonadota; class Gammaproteobacteria; order Pseudomonadales; family Porticoccaceae; genus HTCC2207. The sequence goes on along the minus strand of NYWV01000017.1, from coordinate 98,977 downwards.
CATTCGTCGTAAGTCATTTTGGTCACCTCGAGCGAAAAACACATTGAGTGAGGTCGCCGGCGAGATATTCATCTCTCCACGGATATTCCTGACACCTTCAATGACAGTTTTTAACCATTCAATATCTTTAATAGCGTCTTGATCAATTAGCCCACTATCGGAAATAGGGTATGGTTGGAGCATTATGGTGCTCTCTGAATCAACCTCAATGCCTGCTAATGGAGCGACATTTTGCCAAATTTCTTCTGTAATGAAAGGCATTAGAGGATGTGCTAATCGAAGAGTCGCCTCCAAAACTCTGACTAAGGTACGTCGAGTGCCTAATTTAAGCGCTTCATCGCCCTTTTCATCCCAAAGGACAGGTTTCGACAGCTCCAAGTACCAGTCGCAGTATTCATTCCAAACAAAGTCATAAAGCGCCTGAGTTGCAAGGTCAAAGCGGTAACTATTAATCGCCGATGTTACGTCTAATTCAGCTTGTTGAAGGCGAGAAACAATCCAGCGATCAGCTAAACTAAGTGTATAGCTGTTATTGTTTTGACCGCAATCATGACCTTCTGCGTTCATCAGGACATATCGTGATGCATTCCAGATCTTATTGCAGAAGTTACGATAGCCCTCAAGCCGTTTCATGTCCCAGTTTATGTCTCGGCCGGTTGATGTTAGAGCACATAATGTAAAGCGAAGAGCGTCTGAACCATTAGCTTCAATTCCATCAGGGAATTGTTTTCGTGTTCGGCTGGCAATTTTGTCTGCTTGTTTGGGTTGCATCATATTGTCAGTGCGTTTGGCAACCAGATCTTCAAGGCTAATACCATCAATCATATCTAGAGGATCTAAAACATTTCCTTTAGATTTTGACATTTTTTGACCTTGTTCATCACGAATAAGACCCGTCACATAAACCGTTTTAAAAGGTACCTGTGGGCTCCCATCTTCGTTTTTTACCAAATGCATGGTCATCATTACCATTCTGGCAACCCAGAAAAAAATGATGTCAAAACCGGTCACTAATACATCAGTGGGATGGAATGTCTGCAGACGTTCAGTATTTTCTGGCCATCCTTGTGTGGCGAAGGTCCATAAGGCTGATGAGAACCAGGTATCTAAAACGTCTTCATCTTGCGTCAATGAAATATCACCTAGATTATATTTTTCACGGACGGCTGATTCACTGCTACCAACATATGCTTTGCCAGCTTCGTCATACCAGGCTGGAATTCTATGGCCCCACCAAAGCTGTCTGGAGATACACCAATCCTGAATGTTACGCATCCAAGAGAAGTACATATTTTCATACTGTTGTGGAACAAATTTGATTCGACCATCCTCTACAGCCTCGACTGCTGGGATAGCTAATTTTTTTGCATCAACATACCACTGGTTGGTCAACATAGGCTCAATGACCACACCACCCCGATCACCGTAGGGGACTGTCATATCATTTTCTTCAACTGATTGAAGTAGTCCTAAAGTTTCAAAATCTGCCACAATTTCTCGACGTGCAGCAAACCTTTCCATTCCTTGATATTTTTCTGGAATAGTTGCGTCTATATCCGAGCTATCACTACCATCTGAATTTACACACTCAGGAGACTGGCGGATATCGCCATTATTGGTAAGAATATTGATCATAGCTAGTGATTGTCGCTGACCTACCTCGTAGTCATTAAAATCATGGGCAGGGGTAATTTTTACGCAGCCTGTACCTTTTTCCATGCTGGCATATTGATCGGAAAATATAGGAACTAATCTGTCCACAAGAGGCAGAATTACTGATGAACCAATGAGACTCTGGTAGCGAGGGTCATCTGGATTCACAGCAACACCAGTGTCACCTAGCATGGTCTCTGGGCGCGTGGTTGCAACGACAATGTAGTCCTTTCCGTCTGCTGTTTTGACCCCGTTTGCTAAGGGGTAGCGTAAATGCCACATCTTGCCTTTGACTTCACGATTTTCAACTTCTAGATCAGAAATAGCGGTGTGTAATTTAGGGTCCCAGTTGACCAGTCTCTTGCCTCGATAGATTAAATCGGAGTCATAAAGTCTAATAAAGACTTCTTGAACAGCCGCATAAAAACCATCATCCATCGTGAAACGCTCGGTTTCCCAGTCTACGGAGTTACCCAGACGTCGCATTTGCTGAGTTATCGTGCCGCCCGATTGTTCTTTCCATTTCCAGATTTCATCAATAAATTTATCGCGACCCAACGCTTCTCTTCCGGGGGACGATTCTGCAGCTAGTTTGCGCTCAACAACCATTTGAGTGGCAATCCCGGCATGATCCGTACCTACTTGCCACAGGGTGTTCTTTCCTTTCATACGCTCGTATCGAGTCAAAGCATCCATGATACCGTGCTGCAGGGCATGGCCTATATGTAAGCTGCCAGTAACATTAGGAGGTGGAATGACGATGCTGTAGGGATCACCGCTACCAGAGGGCTTAAAATAACCCCTGCTTTCCCAGGTTTTATACCATTTGGTTTCGACATCTTGTGGTTGGAATGTTTTTTCCATTATTGATTTTTCATCCCAAAGGTAGGAGTAGTATGAGTTGTTTTCCCTAGAAGGGATTATAGGGCTTGGAGGGTTTTGCCGCTAGCTTTGCCGATTAAAAGTCTCTATCTTTTCTTTGATAAAGTACTAATCTCTCTTGGATATAATCAAGGGGCCTGAGGCGAACATATTTTAAAGTGATTACAAACCAAAGTAATGGGTTAACAGATCATCCCTTTAGGGAAGCTAGGGCTTAAATTTACCCGTTAAATCATGATAGCTAATAGGGTAGCCCCTTTCTTTATAAAACACGAAATTGTCGCGCTTGCTTTGTTCATAATTAGAGTCTTGGTAGATGATCTCGATAACTCGATCAAAACGGCTAAACCAAGTTGGAATTTCAGGTTGCAGATTTATTAAAACCTGATGATGATCTCCTGGTTCAGCATCACAGCTGACTGCAATCGGGCTGCTTTCAGCGCCTGTTCCATGGGGTAAAAAAGAGCTCGGTTCAGACGCCCACATCGCCTTGTCCAGAGATATAACCTCGGACTCGCCAGGCATTAGGCACAGAACCTGCTGATCTTGTTTGTGGGCTTTTTTGACTAACTGGCAGATCAGCGTTAAGGCTAAGTTTTGATCGCCAGCTAGTTTATAAAAAGAAATATTGGTCAACGTCTCATCTGCCTTTGGAGTCCATCTAAAACAATTAATCTTTAGCTGCTTTGCTTCGAATATACTCCATTAGCATTGGCACAGGCCTGCCGGTAGCTCCTTTTTGAGGGCCCGACAACCAAGCAGTGCCAGCGATATCCAAATGAGCCCATTTGTAATCTTTGGTGAATCGAGATAAAAAGCAAGCAGCAGTTATTGTTCCAGCTTCACCACCAATGTTGGCCATGTCAGCAAAGTTACTTTTTATCTGCGCGTCGTATTCTTCCCAAAGGGGCAGTCTCCATGCTCGATCGCCACTGCGAGTTCCGCTGTTTAGAAGATCTTCAGCCAGGTTATCATCATTTGAAAGAAGCCCTGAGGTGAATTTGCCCAATGCACCTATAACTGCTCCAGTGAGAGTCGCTATATCAATAATGGTGTCAGGCTTAAATCGACCTGCATAAGTTAGGGCGTCACAGAGAATTAGTCGACCCTCAGCATCCGTATTAAGGACTTCGATAGTTTGTCCAGACATACTCGTGACAACATCTCCAGGTTTAGTGGCATTGCCGGCGGGCATGTTTTCTACTGCTGGGATAACACCGATCACATTAACCGGTAGCTGGGTCTCAAGAAGAGCATTCATGACACCAAAGACAGAGGCCCCTCCACACATATCAAACTTCATTTCGTCCATTCCACGGCCTGGTTTTAGGCTAATACCGCCGGTATCAAAAGTTACCGCCTTACCCACAAGCACAGTGGGTTTAACGGTACTTTTAGCACCCTGATATTTCATAACAATCAAATTGCCTGGTTCCACTGAGCCGGCACTAACGGAAAGCAAAGAACCCATTTTTAAGGTCTTCATTTCTGCTTCTTTCACAATACTAGTAGTTAGCTTTGCCTGGCCCTTCGCCAATAGTTTAGCTTGTGCGGCCAAATAATTGGGTGTGCATATATTGGCAGGTAAATTACCCAATTGTCGCGCAGCGTTCATTCCACCGCCGATCGCACTGCCATACTGCAGGCCTGCGCTGGCGGCATTAGAGAGTTTTTTACTGTCGGTCCAATAAGTTGCCGATTTTAATTTATTAGGTTTTGGCTTCTTTCCAGTTCCGGCATATTTGTACCCAGCGGTTAGCGTACTGCGAGCAACAATACTTGCCTGCCATTCATGATCATCTCCCAAGCTCTCGCCAACCCAGAGAACTTTGGCGCTAGTGGTCTTTTGGGCTGCACGCGCGCCAGCCTCAATAACCTTAATCATCTTTTGGGGAGTTGAAGCACCATCGGTACCTAATAAAATAATTCGCTTGTGTGATTGGCCCAACGTATGTAAAACGCAAATCTCAGAGGATTTACCAGTAAAATCGCCAGCTTTTATGAGAGACGAAATAGTGCCGTCAAGTGTTTCATCAATCACTTTAGCGTTGTTTTTTAGTTGTGACCCTGTCGGCAGGATGAGAGAATCAACTTTTATCTTTAACAGGTTTGCCGAAGATGCATTAAACTCCATGTTTGCTCCATATAGTTCTATGTTTATAACTTGAAATGTTTGGCGCTTACGATACCAGTTTGTTTAACCACACCCAAGAGCTATAAGCTGAATACAGTGATTATTTTCCGTTATTTAACTCGAGAAATTTTGTCGACCACCTTTGCTATCTGCATCGTCTTGCTTTTAGTGTTAATCAGTGGTCGGTTTGTTAAATACCTTGCCAATGCATTGGCGGGTAATATGGATCCAGCAGTGATTTTCGCAGTAATCGGATACCGCATTCCTGGTTTCCTTGAATTAACTCTGCCGTTAGCTTTCTTTTTGGCTATTTTGTTGACCTTCGGTCGGCTCTATGTGGAAAATGAGATGAGTGTGCTAAAAGCCTGTGGTATATCCGAAGGCCAGCTCTTAGGTTATACCTTAATAACGGGGGCGGTATTGGCAGTGTTAGTGGGTTGGCTCAGCCTCTATGGATCTCCAGCTGGAGCGGCTAAAGCTGAGACGATCTTGAAAGCACAAAAAGAAATGACTGAGTTAGATAAAGTGAGCCCTAAAAAGTTTTATACACTGGGTGGCGACAAAGGAGTCACTTATGCTGAGAGAATTAATGATGATAGAGAGCTTGAAGATGTTTTTCTCGCTATCACCGCGGGCTCTGCGGAAACATTCGACAGTAGGCTAGTGGTAGTGGTTGCAGAGTCTGGTAAACAGCAGCGCTCTAAAGATGGCGAGGATCGCTATTTAGTGTTGGACAGTGGGTATCGTTTTGAGGGTATACCTGGTAATCATAATTATCAGATTACGTATTTTGAGGAGTATGGCTCCAAGCTGGACCCACCGCAGAAAGTCAATGAAGACCCAGAAACTGATGCTATTAGAACGGCTGATCTTTGGTCTTCTAATGAGGCTGAATTGAGGGCAACCTTGCAGTGGAGGCTATCAACTCCATTTATGGTGTTAGTTGTTGTCATTATGGCTGTTCCTCTCAGTCGAACGAATCCAAGGCAGGGACGGTTCGCAAAATTACTTCCTGCAATCATGCTTTATTTTGCTTATCTACTATCGCTGAATGCGATACGTGGAAACATAGAGTCAGGAGACTACCCGGCTGGATTAACATTGATTCCAGTGCACCTATTTTTCTTATTATTGGGTTTTTTCTTAGTAAATTCGGAGCGATTTAGAATTTTCCAGCGAATCGTCGCTTTAAGGAGGATGAAATTCTCATAATGCGACGGCTTGCAAGACATATCGGTAGCACGGTGTTTAGTTCAGTATTTTTGGCTTTGTGCGTCATTGTAGGCCTCGATGTTGTAGCTGCGGTTATCGATGAGACTGGGGCGATCCAGAGAAATTACCACTTCTCAGATGTGCTTGTTTATGTTTTCACAAAGCTACCTTCAACGATTAACGAATATATTCCGTTTTCTACGTTGATTGGATGTATTTACGGTATGGGGCTTTTAGCGGGTAACAGCGAAGTCACGGTAATGAGAGCGTCGGGTGTATCTCTTTTGAGAATTGTTTATTTCGTGATGAGGCCGGTGTTGGTGTTTATTTTGATTGGCGCAACTATCGGCGAGTATCTGACCCCCTATTTAGATCAACGTGCTGATGGTACAAGAGAGTATCTGCGCAAAGGTTCTTCTGTGCAGGATTCGGCAGCGGGCCTTTGGATCAGAGAGGGCAGTGAATTCATGCATTTTAATGCTGTATTCCCGGGCGGTGTTCTTTATGGAGTCACTCGTTATCAATTTGATTCGGATCAAAAGTTAGAGCAAGCCAGCTTCTCTAGTCGAGCCACTTACAATGCTAGTGAAGACTTTTGGGTCGAAGAAAATGTTTCAATCACGCGATTTACTGAAAATAAAACGGTAACAGAAAAGCAAATTACCCGTGATTGGAGATCTGAATTGTCTCCTGAAATACTAACTGTGAACGTTCTACCGCCAGCTTCGCTGCCTATTACCACATTAGATAACCATATCGGCTTCTTGCAGCAGCAGAATGCTGATACTGCGTTGTATGAATTGGCTTATTGGCGAAAGTTATTACAGCCTTTCGTAATTTTTGGGCTTGTTCTTGTGGCTATCTCTTTTGTGTTTGGCCCTCTGAGAGATTCCACAATGGGCTTCAGAATTTTTATTGGCGTACTGATCGGCATCAGTTTTAAGATGATTCAGGATTTGTTGGGCCCGTTTAGTATTGTATTTGGTTTTCCTGTGATCTATGCCGTGGTCATACCCATAGTGCTTTGCTCGGCTATTGGATTATATTTAATTAGGCGAAGTGGTTAATTTTCTTAAGACCCTGGCGTCATTGCAACACTCGTTGAACAGCCTTACTCCATCCTGCAACTTTGACGTCTCGTTCAGTTATCGTCATTTTTGGCGCGTAACTCTTTCTAACCTTCCAGCTTTTAGCAAAACCTGCACGATCTGGCCAGACTCCCGCCGATGAGCCTGCAAGCCAAGCGGCACCTAACGCTGTGGTTTCAGTTATTTCAGGCCGATCCACTTGAGTTTGGAGGATATCTGCAAGGCATTGCATAGTCCAATCACTCTCTGACATACCTCCATCCACTCGAAGGACTGTTTGTCCTGAATGCTGCCAATCAGATTGCATGGCTTTTAAGAGATCCAAAGTTTGATAACAAACGGATTCCAAGGCTGCTTTCGCTATTTCAGCGGGACCGGTGTTCCTAGTCAATCCAAACAAAGCTCCTCTGGCCTCAGCATCCCACCAAGGTGCACCAAGACCAGTGAATGCGGGCACCATGTATACCTGTTGATTAGCATCTGCTTTGAGAGCAAGCTGCCCACTTTGAGCTGCTGATTCGATAATTCCAATACCATCTCTTAACCATTGAACCGCAGCTCCGGCAATAAAAATAGAGCCCTCTAGCGCATAGGTGGGTTCGCCTTTCAGCTGGTATGCTATCGTCGTCAGTAATCGATTGTTTGAGGTCACAGCGCTGTTCCCGGTATTCAAGAGAGCAAAGCAACCTGTGCCATACGTGGATTTCATCATTCCTGTGTCAAAGCAAGCTTGGCCCAATGTGGCGGCCTGTTGATCTCCGGCGACCCCTAAAATTGGGATTGCGCCACCAAGTAAAGTAGTGGTTCCAAAATCTGCAGCGCAGTCTCTAACGTCAGGCAAAAGTTTTCGCGGTATGTTGAAGAGTTTAAGAAGTTCCTCATCCCAGTCATGCTTATGGATGTTGTAGAGCATAGTGCGTGAAGCATTGGTCGCATCAGTGGCATGAGACTGGCCTTCAGTCAAATTCCAAAGAAGCCAAGTATCAACAGTACCAAAAGCGAGCTCACCCCGTTCAGCCTTCTCTCGCACGTTAGGCACATTGTCTAAAATCCAGGCAATTTTAGTCGCCGAGAAGTATGGATCTAATAATAAACCCGTGTTGGCTGTTACTAAGGGTTCGAGGCCCTGTTCTTTGAGTTGACTGCAAATATCGGAAGTTCGCCGATCTTGCCAGACGATAGCGTTATATACAGGTTTACCTGTTGAGCGATCCCAAATAATGGTCGTTTCCCGTTGATTGGTAATTCCAATCGCTGCAATATCCGCTGAGGTAACTTGAGCTTGCGCCATTGCCTCATGACAGGTGTCTAGGGTAGTTTGCCAGATATCCATAGCGTTATGCTCAACCCAGCCGGAATCGGGGAAATGTTGCTTAAACTCACGTTGAGATTGCATCTCAATCCCGAACTGCTGGTTGAATAATATACTTCGGGACGAAGTAGTGCCTTGGTCCAGTGCGAGAATAAGATTTCTTGAAGCCATCAGTTTTAACTCCCCTTATGTTTATTTGGATTTAGGCAGAACTACCACCTTTGTCCCGGTTAGCCGATCATGGAGGCATTCATTATTGGGTGGTATTAAGCACCAAAGAAAACCAATACCAAAAAAAGCTAGTGAAATTGGAGCCAACAATGCTCGCGACCAACACTGAGACGCATTGGCTAATTCTCCACTAGATTGTTGTAACTTGAGTCGCCACGCTTTCATACCCATTGATTGCCCCTGTTTTCGCCAACAGACAAAGTAGTAGGCGGCGAGGACAAAAATTAAACCGAGAATCAGTAAAACTTTGATGAAGATAGGAAAACCCGCCCAATCGTTATCGTTAGACGGCATGCCATACAGTGAGATTCTTAACGGAGTAATGACGAGCAAAGCATAGGCCATGACCATAGCGGCTAATAAAAATAAATCATAAATTAGCGCTGCTAGACGCCGTAAAAGCCCTGCGATAGGCATTATACTCATGTCGTTGATTGAATTTTCGGAGTCATTCATAGTTTAAAGAGCGCACTTTGACTATTATTTGTTGAGTACATAAGGATTGATAACAGAAGTGTGCCCAAAGCCAGTACAATGCGCAATGCTACATTGACATAATGACAAGACAGGAGAAGTTTGTGGATTGGATTTACGGCATTCATGCGGTTCAAACAATGCTTAAATCGGCACCTCAGAGAGTGGCTGAATTGCACGTGCAAAGTGGAAGGCAAGATGACCGTTTGCAAAAGATTCATAATCTAGCTGATCAGCACGGTATAACGATGCAGTTGATGTCAGTCAAAAAGCTCGATGCCAAAGCTCAGGGAAAGCACCAAGGTGTTATGGCTCTATGCCGTCCCGGTGAAACCTATGATGAAAAATTTTTACTGGGATTGGCGGAAAAGCACGGATCTAACACCTTTTTCTTGATGCTGGATGGAGTCACCGATCCTCATAACCTGGGTGCCTGTTTACGGTCGGCCGATGGAGCGGGAGTGCAAGCTGTCATTGTCCCAAAGGATAACTCAGTTGGTTTGACACCAACGGTGCAGAAGGTTGCCTGTGGCGCAGCAGAGTCAGTTCCACTGGTCACGGTTACAAATCTGACTAGAACTTTGGATAAGTTACAGAATATGGGTGCATGGGTGGTCGGTGCTGCAGGTGAGGCTAAAAAGTTAATTTATGATATCGACTTAAATGGTCCAATTGTCCTAGTTATGGGCGCCGAAGGAGAGGGTATGCGCCAGCTGACGCGCAAACAATGTGATTTTTTAGCCAAGTTACCAATGGGTGGCGAGGTTGAGAGCCTCAACGTGTCAGTTGCTACCGGAATTTGTCTGTTTGAAATTGTTCGTCAACGGAGTATTAAGTAACAAGTCAGGTTGAATGTTTAAACAAACTTTATTGAAGTGCTTAGCAATCTTGATATTTGTTGCATATTTAGACTTTGATAGTTGCATTTAATGCCCAAATGAAGCTAGTCTATTCATCTCAGTATTTTAAGATTCTTGAGAGAATTATCGTAATGGAAGCGACCAGTTCGAAAATATTTTCAGTGCCTAACCTTCTCAGTTTTCTGCGACTAATCCTCGTGCCAGTGCTCATTTGGATAGCGCTAGAGGGTCTAGCCAATTATTTTCTAATGGTGTTAGGGGTATCGCTCATCAGTGATATGCTCGACGGCTATTTAGCTCGTAAGTTAGATCAGGTGAGTGAGTTAGGTGCCAAACTAGACAGCTGGGCTGATACTTTAACATACGCTTCTATGATCTTTGGGTTGTACCAAATATGGCCTACAATTTTTTCTCACCAAGCACTATTCTTGTTGTCAGCGACGCTTTCTTTCCTGGTGCCTCTAATTGCTTCTGCAATAAAGTTTGGTGAATATCCGAGCTACCATACCCTTGGAGCAAAAATAGCTGCACTCCTTATTGCTCCAGCCTACTATCTCTTGATTTTGGTTGATGCAGACACTTGGTTTAGGTTGGTTATTCTTTTCTATTTACTAGTTGCTTCAGAAGAAGTCGCCATTACTATTATTTTGAAGAAACCGGAAACTAACATAGTGTCTGTGTGGAGCTTGATCAGGCGATTTAGCAACCAAACGTCTAGTCGCTGATCGGCTTGATAAAACCTTTCAAAAAGTCAGTTGCAACCGAGAGGCCAAGTCACTACAATAGCGCGCTTTACAGGGTCGGGAAGATCTCTTCTCGGCACTCCTTGTCTTACTGCATGGCCTAGTGTTCATGGCGGGAGACTTTTAAATCCACGAGGAGATACAATGCGTCATTATGAAGTCGTGTTTTTGGTCCATCCTGACCAAAGCGAACAAGTTCCTAGCATGGTAGAGCGTTACGCCGCATCTGTTGCAGCGGGTAATGGTACAGTCCATAGGTCTGAAAATTGGGGTCGTCGGCAGTTAGCGTATCCCATCAATAAAATCCATAAAGCTCACTACATTCTTATGAACATAGAATGTGGTCAGGAAGTACTTGATGAGCTCAATTCAACATTCAGATATAACGATGCTGTGATCCGTAGCATGGTAATTCGTCGCAACGAGGCAATTACCGCTGAGTCGCCCATCATGAAGTTAGAAAATGCTGACAAAGCAGATAAAGAAGCTCGCGAGCGTCGCAATGCTGCAAAAGCTAAAGCTGAGGCTGAAGCTGCAGAGAAAAGTGAAGCGGCTGTCGTAGAAGCTGAGGCTCCAGAAGCGGATAAAGCAAAAGATGTGGTCGCAGAAGAGCAACCTGAAGCGGAAGGTGGAGAATAATCATGGCTAAGTTTGTACGTAGAAGAAAATTTTGTCGTTTCACCGCGGAAGGGGCAACTGAGATCGATTACAAAGATTTGGATACATTAAAAGGTTATGTGTCTGAAAGCGGTAAGATTGTTCCTAGTCGTATTACGGGAACAAAAGCACGTTACCAACGTGAATTGTCTGAAGCAATCAAGCGCGCTCGTTACATTGCGTTGCTACCATATACAGACAGTCATAAGTAAAGAGGTCGATTAAGCCCGTGCGAGTCCTAGCTGAATTTATTATGCGCGGGCGAATGCAGGCTTGTTTAGTGGGTGTTTTCGGCAGTCTCTTGCCTTTTGTGAGTGTATCGACAATTGGGTTGGTTACCTTACGCAAAGGAGCAGCAGAGGGCTTTATAGTATCGCTATGGGTCATTCTGCCGTTGCTGTTGAGTTATATGTTCAGTGCATCTAGTCCATTTATGGCAGTTGTATCTGGTGTTGCATTGATCAATATGGCGTTGGTTGCCAACGCGCACAGAGTTACAGCAGATTGGAATTTCAGTCTGGGTATCGCCACTCTAAGTGGGGTCGTTTTAGTATGTTTGGCTGGTTTATTGTTTCAAGCTGAGATGAACGATTTTGTGAACGAATTAGAAGAGATGTTAGCAACCGCATCTGAGCAATCTGGCCAAACGATGTTAGTACTAACACGGAATGGTTTTTTAGCGTTTGTTGCCTGGGTTGTAATTTTTAATACAGTGATAGGTTTGGTTTTATCAAGATGGTGGCAGGCTCTGCTCTATAATCCTGGAGGATTTCAGGAAGAGTTTCAAATGTTAAGGTTGAGCCCTAAACTTAGTTTGGTTTGTTTGAGTATTTTTATTGCTGGACTAGCATTGGGTGGTAATTATCAGCTATGGCTGAGATTGGCCTCCATCCCGCTACTGATTGGCGGTTTAGCTATTGTGCATTATGTTGTTCAACACAAGGGCTTTGGTCGTCAGGTATTAGTAGTAATGTATGTTGGCCTATTTTTGTTTGGCCCTGTGTTAATGGTGTTGTTGGGTGCTTTGGGTGCCGCAGACAGCGTAATGAATTTTAGAACAAGATTGGCTGACGACAAACAAAGCTGATTTTAGATGAGTGGTAAAATTTAGAGGAATTTACGATGGAAGTTATTTTGCTTGAAAAAATGGGTAAGTTGGGAGACATCGGTGACAAAGCCAATGTTAAATCTGGTTTCGGCCGCAACTACCTGATCCCTCAGGGCAAAGCTGTATTTGCTACAGAAAAGAATATCGCTGAATTCGAACTGCGTCGCGCAGATTTGGAAGCGCAGGCCGCAGAAAAGCTAGCTCTTTCACAAAGCCGAGCAGACAAGCTAAAAGAAATTGGCACTATCACCATTACCGCTATTGCCGGTGAAGAAGGGAAGCTGTTTGGTTCTGTTGGTGCTCGTGAACTTGAAGAAGCGATTGCTGCTGCGGGTGGTGACGTGACTAAAAATGAGATTAGTCTGCCAGAAGGTGCTCTGCGTCATCTCGGTGAGTTTACCCTGGACGTTCAGCTTCATTCAGATATTACTGAGACTATCACCGTTGTTATAGAAGCGGAATAATATTTAGGCCGATAAGGGCCCAGCTAAAACTGATAAGACGGCACGGCTTCTGAATAAGATGCAGTGCCGTTTTTGTTTGTGTGATTTATTACTTATACTGTTAGACTCCGATTAGATAATTTCACTATTTGAACCACAGGTTAAAGCTTATTAGTATGAATGAAGCACTATTTGCAGAGCCAACGATAAGCCAACCGTTGCCCCACTCCATAGAGGCGGAGCAGGCGGTGATTGGTGGTTTGATGTTGAAAAATGATGCCTTTGATTCTATCTCAGAGGTACTCTCTGATACGGATTTCTACAGTAAGGATCACCAGCTTATTTTTACAGCTATGGGTCGTTTAGCCTCAGAGGATCAACCTTTTGATCCGATTACTTTGGCAGAATCTCTGCAGAATTCGAATGAGCTTTCCTCAGTAGGCGGCGCTGAATACTTAGTTGATTTAGCAAGTAGCACGCCAAGCTCGGCAAATATCAAAGCTTACACGCAGATAGTATTAGAACGATCAATTGTGCGTCAACTAATTGGTGCTGCCAGCGATATTGTTCGGAAAGGTTATAATCCGCTAGGTTGGGATAGCTCAAAATTACTCGCTGAAGCTGAAACTCGACTGCAAGAGATCATTGAAAATCGACCCAAGAAGGGTGGTTTTAAAGAAGTTAATTCGCTAATCAAAGAAGCAGTAGAGCGTCTTGATGAATTATTTAAAAACGATGCTGACATAACTGGGTTGAGCACAGGGTTTAACGATTTAGACAAAATGACGTCAGGCTGGCAAAAGTCAGACTTAGTTATCATTGCAGGTCGGCCCTCTATGGGTAAAACCGCGTTTGCGATGAATATGGTCGAGCATGCAACCTTAAATCAAGATCGGCCAGTATTGGTTTTCTCTCTTGAAATGCCTGCTAACCAGCTAATCATACGTATGCTGTCCTCAATTGGGAAAATAGACCAGACTCGTATGCGTTCGGGTAATTTAGTTGAGGATGATTGGCCTCGCTTAAGTAGCGCCGCGCAACGGCTAAAAGATAAACCTTTGTTTATTGATGATTCCGCCGGAATTACTCCTTTGGAAATGCGTAATAGAATCAAACAGTTCACCCGTGAGCGAGTAGAGCAACTACGTCAGGAGTGGCATCAAAAGCACGGCGCGAATACGCCCGCAGATACCGAAGCGCTATACAAGCAAGCCCAGCCTGGAATGATAATGGTTGATTACTTACAGTTGATGAATGGTAGCAATTCTGCTGAGGGTAGAGTGCAAGAAATTTCTCAAATATCGCGAGAACTCAAAGGGCTTGCCAGAGAATATGAATGCCCAATGATAGCGCTGTCTCAGCTCAGTCGAAATGTGGAGCAGCGGCCTAATAAACGGCCAGTGAATGCAGACCTTAGAGAATCTGGTGCAATTGAGCAGGATGCAGACGTTATTGCATTTATCTATCGCGATGAAGTTTACAACGAAGATAGCCCGGACAAAGGGACTGCAGAGATTATTATTGGTAAGCAGCGTAATGGACCTATTGGCACCTGCCGATTGATGTTTATGGGTAAATATACTCGTTTTGAAAACCTTGCTACTGATCATTTTGCTGAGCACTAACGCATTTATTCTTGGTAACCAAACATGAAAATTTTCCATACTGTAAATGGTCTTAGGGATGATTTGATTCAAGATCGACTTCAGGGTCTAAAGATCGGGTTTGTGCCGACTATGGGCAATCTACATGATGGTCATCTAGCGCTATTACACCAAGCCAATCAAACGAACGATATTGTTGTTTGTTCTATTTTTGTCAATGCTCTGCAATTTGGGCTTAATGAAGATTGGGATAAATATCCTCGTACCTATGAGTCTGACTGCGAAAAATTAAGAGCAGCTGGATGTGATTATCTTTTTCATCCTGACGATGTAGAGATGTACCCCAATGGTCTTGATACACAAAGTAGGGTGATATGCCCCACAATGACTGATGTACTTTGTGGCGCGAGTCGCCCCGGGCATTTTGAGGGTGTGACTACAGTGGTTAGTAAACTATTTAATATTGTTCAACCTGACGAAGCTATTTTCGGTATTAAAGATTACCAACAACTAGCTGTTATTCGGCGTATGGCTGAAGATCTCTGCATGCCTATTCAGATCACTTCAGCACCTATTCATCGGGAAGCGGATGGATTGGCTATGAGTTCGAGAAATCGATATATTACTGAGGATGAGCGTCCCCAAGCGACTGTGCTCAAAGAGTCTCTTGACTGGATTGCGAGTCAGATTAGATCTGGTAATCGCGCTTTTTCTGAGTTAGAAGCAGAAGCAACTGTACAGATAGAACGAGCAGGCTTTGCCGTAGACTACGTCACTTGCAGTAACAGTAAAACGTTAGATTTGGCTGCAGATGACGATTCTGAAATCACCGTTCTTGGTGCTATGTTCACGGAATCAGCACGTCTTATTGACAACGTCAGTATTTCAGAAGAGTAAAAATTTCAAATACTCTCGATTATGGGCGTTGATAGACTAGCTCTCCGGCGATCCACGTCTGGTTTACTTGAGTCTTCCAAAGTTCTTCTCCACTGACTTTGAAAATATCCTGATCGATGAGAATAAAGTCAGCCCACTTGCCAGGATCGAGCCCACCTAGCACTGTCTCTTGATGTGCAGCCCATGCAGCATCGATGGTAAAAGACCGCAAAGCTTCTTCAATACTGAGAGATTCCTCAGGAATCCAGCCCTCTACAGGTTGGTTTTTTTGGCTCTGCCGAGTGACCGCTGAATGTAGTCCATGGAATGGGTTCGCAAGTTCGATGGGAAAATCTGATCCTGAGGCTAATCGACTCCCTTGATCAACAAACGTTCGCCAAGCATAGGCACCCTTGAGTCTTTCTTTACCAAGGCGGTCTTCCGCCATATTCATATCGCTGGTAGCGTGAGTAGGCTGCATCGAAGGGATGACATCGAGTGCTTTAAAGCGGGGAATGTCTTCTAAAGCGACGACTTGAGAGTGCTCCATTCGGTGACGCAATTCACGCCCGCCAATAGTGGCATAGGCATGCTCTACTTCATCTAGGCCTATTCTATTACCTTGATCGCCAATCGCGTGAATAGCAACTTGAAACCCTGCACCAATAGCATCAGAAAATATGCTTCGCAGTTGTTCTTGAGAGGTGAGTAACAGCCCTCGGTGACCGGCTCGATCAGAATAGGGCTCAAGCAGTGCTGCACCCCTACTGCCAAGGGCACCGTCAGTATACACCTTGACGCTTCGAGCACTGTACAAGTCATTGTCATCGACTGTTGGGCCCGCGGCCAGAATGCTGCCCAACTCTGGGTCTGTGGAGGAAATCATACTGTAAAGTCTGATGCCTAATTTTTTCTGCTGGGCAAGGCTAGAGTAAAAACGATGTTCAGTCGCGCTGACACCCGCGTCATGAGTAGAGGTAATACCCAGACTCAGCAGATGATTCGTCGCAGCTTCAAGGGCGGCAGCTAGCTCCTCCGAACTTGGGGCTGGGATTACCTGATTAATCAGACCCATAGCATTGTCTATTAAGATACCTGTTGGCTGACCTTTACTATCTCGTAATATTTCCCCCCCGGGAGGTGAAATGGTATTAGCATTAATGCCTGCTAAAGCAAGGGCTTTACTATTTGCCCACCCGGCGTGGCCGTCGATTCTTTCAAGCCATATTGGTCGGTCAGGTATTAACTCATCGAGAGTCTGGGCACTAGGAAACTGTTTTCCTGGCCACAAAACCTGATTCCAACCCCGCCCTCTGATCCAATTGAGAAAGGGCTTTTGCTCCGCATACTGAGCAATTTCTTTTGCTGCTTGATCTGCTGAGGTTGTGTCTCGAAGGTCGATCTGAAGAAGCGTATAGCCAAGGCTTGAAACGTGGCCATGAGCATCAGTAATGCCTGGGAGAAGGGTTTGTCCTTGGCCATCTATTATTTCTGCATCCGTCAAGCTCTCAGCGATTGATCTGTCTCCACTTACAACCACTTTACCTGAGTCTATTACTAAGGTCGTAAATCGCTCAAGTTCGCGATCATTATTGAAACTATAGCCATTGATGTTAGTAATGACGGTTGTAGTAGATGAATTATGCTCCGAACAACCTGAGATAAGGCCGATTAAAAATACCAATATTGGTGTAAGTACTCTAGTGGTGTGTATTTTTAATTTTCCGCACATTAATCCAAACTCCGTGACTTTTTGTGAGCGGCTATAGTCGCTCAGGAGTTAAAAATTTGTCAAACNATTTTCAAGAAAAGTTGTAATACTCATTGAATTAAATCTTATAACTCNTTGACNAANATAATAAAACTGTTANNNTTCTGNCCTCTTGGACNTACCGGTCTAAGATTTTATGAAAGAGAACCAGGCAGGCGTTACCAATGTCGCTGGTCATCAACAAAGATGGCGCTATTACCAATAGCCNTANTNCCAGTTTNAATACACTTANCGGTGTGACTGGNTNTNCCGCAATCGCGGNGTCTATTTTGATGTTACAGCCTATGTNTGCCGGAACNCTTTCTACACAACACTATTTGTGAGGAGTAACTGTGGAACATTTATCTGGCGGTGACATATTAATCCGTGCTTTAAAAGATGTNGGTGTCAAGCATGTTTGGGGATACCCAGGCGGTGCAGCATTACATATTTATGATGCCATCTATAGGCAGGAAGAGGTCGTACATTTATTGGTGCGGCATGAGCAAGCCGCTGTTCACGCAGCTGATGGTTTTTCTAGAGCAACAGGGGAAGTTGGCACTGCCTTGGTCACCTCCGGCCCTGGAGCGACTAATGCTATCACTGGTATAGCCACAGCATACATGGACTCCATTCCCTTAGTGATTATTTCTGGTCAGGTACCCTCCAGTAAAATTGGCCAAGATGCGTTCCAAGAAACCGATATGGTTGGGGTTTCTCGACCTATCGTCAAACATAGTTTTTTAGTGACGAGGGCAGAGGACATAGCTGCCACAATCGCCAAGGCATACTACATAGCGGCGACAGGTCGTCCTGGCCCTGTTGTTGTGGATATCCCCAAAGATGTTACTGAGCCAAATTATAAGGTGCCTTACGACTTTCCTAATGAAGTAAAAATGCGTTCTTATCAGCCCAGCGAGAAAGGTCATCGGGGGCAAATAAAAAGAGCAGTAAAAACTCTCTTGGAAGCAAAGCGTCCAGTTATTTATACCGGTGGTGGGATTGTCATCGACAACGCCGCGGAGCATCTTATTGCCGTTGCTCGTAAGCTAAATTTCCCCGTTACCAATACGCTCATGGGCTTAGGCGGCTACCCTGGAACAGACAGGCAGTTCATTGGAATGCTTGGCATGCATGGAACTTTTGAAGCCAATACAGCCATGCATCATGCGGATGTTATTTTTGCTGTGGGTGCCCGGTTTGATGATCGAGTGACTAACGAGTTAGAAAAGTTTTGCCCAATGGCAACCATTATTCATGTAGATATTGATCCCACATCGGTGTCAAAAAATGTGGAGGCGGACATTCCTGTTGTTGGCACCTGTACTTCAGTATTAAAAGAGATATTAAGTTTAATCGAGCAATCTGATATCTCACCAGATACCGACGCCATATCTGATTGGTGGCAGCAGATCGATGAGTGGAGAGCAAAGCATGGTTTGTACACAGCTTCGAGATACGAAGAAAGTAGTGGTGAAACCATAAAGCCCCAAGATGTAATCAAAATGCTTTACAAGATTACTGGTGGCAAAGCCATCATTACCTCTGATGTTGGCCAACATCAAATGTTTGCAGCTCAATATTATTTATTCGATCACCCTCGACAATGGATTAACTCTGGCGGCTTAGGAACCATGGGTTTTGGATTACCTTCAGCTATGGGCGCTAAGTTAGCGTTTCCAGATACAGATGTTGCTTGTGTTACCGGTGAAGGCAGTATTCAGATGTGTATTCAAGAGCTGTCAGCCTGTACTCAGCACAATCTACCGGTGAAGATTATCAACCTCAATAATGCCGCGCTTGGGATGGTGAGGCAGTGGCAGGATATGCAATATAACAGCCGCTACTCTCAGAGTGTTTATGAAGAGTCATTACCTGATTTTGTGGCCTTGGCAGAAGCCTATGGTCACGTCGGCATGAAAATCACTAAATTTAATGAGCTCGAAGACAAGATGCGCGAATGTTTTGCCATGAAGGATAGAGTGGTGTTCATGGATATTTGTATTGATCGTTCAGAGCATGTTTACCCAATGCATATGCCTGGCGGGTCAATGAGAGACTTATGGCTTAGTAAGACGGAGAGAACCTAATGAAGAGAATAATCTCCATATTGATGGAAAACGAATTCGGTGCTTTATCTCGCGTGGTTGGGCTGTTCTCTCAAAGAGGGTATAACATTGACACTCTTACGGTAGCTCCGACTGATGATGAGACGCTGTCTCGGCTCACATTGACCACCCAGGGCGATTCTCAGATGGCTGAGCAAATAGTCAAGCAACTACATAAACTGATCGATACGATCAAGGTTGTAGACCTGACTGAAGGTGCGCACATTGAACGTGAACTGATGTTGGTGAAGGTTAAAGCTAGTGAGAACGATAGTCGCACTGAATTGAAGAGTTGTGTTGAGATCTTCAGAGGGCACATTATTGACGTTACCCCGTCCACTTACACTGTTCAACTAGCGGGGGATACAGAGAAGTTAGATGCTTTTGTTGAGGCGGTTAGCCATATGGGTATCATGGAAGTTGTGCGTAGCGGAGTTTCAGGTATTTCTCGAGGTGATAAATTTGTTCGCGCCTGAAAAACAAAAGTAGCATTGGCCACAAGACAAAGTTAATGATCGATTAATAAAGGTCGTTTTGATTTTTTTGTTGTGCAATACTGAATAAAAATGGCTAAGGAAATAATAAGTGATGTCCGATACTGGCGAGTTTTCAAGGGTTGTTGCGCTTGATGGTGGGGTTAATTTTCGTGACTTAGGTGGATATGTCAATAATGACGGTCAGCGAGTCAAGTGGCGTAAAATACTGCGTTGTGGGCATCTTGCTAATCTCAGTGAAAAAGACTTGGATACCCTCGAGCACATTGGCGTTAACAAAATCCATGATTTTCGTCGAAATGAAGAACAGAGTCAGTCTCCGAGTCAGGCAATCCGAGCGGAGTTTATTGATGATTATCAAATATCTATTGGTGATATTTCACGGTTTTGGGAGTTTCTTTTTGAAGGCGCTTTAACACCTGACTCATCCCATGATCTTGTTGTTAACTCTTATCGGTCTTGTATTGATGTGGTCATACCGGCTTTTAGTCGCTTTATGAGGCATATTGTAGATAACGCTAATCATACAAGTGTTTTCCATTGCTCTGCAGGCAAGGATCGTACCGGGATGGCTGCAGCATTGATACTGGCTGCGTTGGATGTGCCGCGCCAAACCATTGTTGAGGACTACTTACTAACTCAGCAGCATTATGATTCGAGTAGACTGATAGAAATTATAGAAGGGCATTTGCGTGATGCAAAAGTCGATAATTGGGATAGAGAGTGGTTGACTCCCTATGTGTCTGTCCATGAAGATAATATTGTTGCTTTCCTTGATGCNATTGATGACCGTTACGGCTCGATGAATCACTATTTAAAAGGGGGCTTGGGATTGTCTCAAGATGACCTAGACAGCCTGCAAAAGCAGCTTTTGGAAGCTTAAGCCTTGTTAACGTATAATCACACCCTGAAAATTTATTTCAATAAGAGTTTGTCATGATTAAGAAGAAGGATACGGCAGAAAAAGTGGTAAATCTTGAGCAGAGCGGACGCTCTGATCAGAATGCGACTTCAAGACCGGCTCGAAAGGGTATCTATCTTTTACCTAACCTCCTGACCACTGGTGCCTTATTCGCTGGTTTTTACGCTGTTCTATCTGGGTTTAGTGGACAGTATGAGTGGGCTNCCATGGCTATCTTTGCCGCTATGATCTTTGATGGGCTTGATGGGCGGGTAGCGCGCATGACTAATACTCAAAGTGATTTCGGTGTTCAGTATGACAGTCTGTCTGACATGGTATCTTTTGGTGTTGCGCCTGCTGTAGTCGCCTATGGTTGGGGAGTCAGCAGTCTTGGCAAGCTAGGACTAGCCGCTGCCTTCGTTTATGCTTCCTGTGCTGCTCTTCGTCTTGCAAGGTTTAATGTCCAGGCGAGCAGCTCCGATGGTAAGGTATTTACTGGTCTGCCAAGTCCTGTAGCTGCAGCTTTGGTCGCTGGTTTTGTCTGGTCGGTCTATGATTTGAGCCCATCCTTGTGGTTGTCTAGTTTAGGGGCTGTTATCACAGCCATCGCTGGTTTGTTAATGGTGTCTAATTTCAAATACCCGAGTTTCAAAGAACTNGATATGCGCGGTAAGGTTCCCTTTGTGGTTATCTTGTCTGCGGTTATGGGATTTGTCGTTATTACTATTGATCCTCCTCGGATCTTATTTGCCATGGCTTTAACCTTTGCTTTTTCAGCTCCACTGATGGTCCTTTACAAGGCGATTCGGAAGAACTAAGGCCAGCGTACTTGGATTTAGAGACGAAATCTGCTTAAATTGCCACATGAATTTTTCTGGTGAAAACAATTTACCTCTAGACTGCATTTTTAATGATGTGGCCGTCACTAGCGTTGTTCTTCTTCTACTGCCCTGAGGGGCATCTACTGTTATACCTCAAAAAAATACTATAAAACGAGCGCGATTCGTTAAACTGTGCGTTACAAAGAACATTAATTGTCATTTTGAGAAACGTGTACACGCAAATAAGACAAAAGTTATATTGCGCTCTACAATGTACGTCGTCATTTGGTATGGCGTCTAAAAAGGTAGATAAGATCATGGCAACAAAAGATAAATTAGTTATATTCGATACGACCCTGCGCGATGGAGAACAAAGTCCCGGCGCTTCAATGAGCAAGGATGAGAAGTTGAGGATCGCCAAGCTTCTTGAAAAGATGCATGTCGACGTTATTGAGGCCGGTTTCGCAGTTTCCAGTCAAGGGGACTTCGATGCGGTAAAGCTGATCGCTGATACCGTGCGAGACAGCCGAATATGCAGCCTATCTAGAGCGATGACAGCTGATATAGAGCGTGCTGGTGAAGCTCTTAAAGGAGCTAGTGCAGGGCGGATTCATACCTTTATTGCAACATCGCCAATCCATATGAAGTACAAGTTACAGATGGAGCCTGATGATGTTCTTGCTCAAGCGATTGGTGCAGTGAAAACTGCCCGTGACCTTATGGATGATGTTGAGTTCTCTCTGGAAGATGCGAGTCGCACAGACTTTGAATTTATGTGCAGAATTACCGAGGCTGTTATTAAAGCAGGCGCCAAAACCATCAATTTCCCAGATACAGTAGGGTACTCCGCTCCGGGAGAATATGGTGCAATTATTCATCGATTACTTAATACGGTGCCTAATGCAGATCAGGCGATATTCTCAGTGCACTGCCATAATGAC
Source organism: Porticoccaceae bacterium (assembly GCA_002685195.1). Classification (GTDB taxonomy): domain Bacteria; phylum Pseudomonadota; class Gammaproteobacteria; order Pseudomonadales; family Porticoccaceae; genus HTCC2207. The sequence continues at coordinate 76,685 of NYWV01000017.1, read as the reverse complement.
TTAGGGTTGGCAGTAGCCAATAGCTTAGCTGCGGTCCAGAACGGCGCGCGACAGGTGGAGTGCACCATCAACGGACTTGGTGAGCGAGCCGGCAATGCTTCGCTTGAAGAATTAGTTATGGCGATTAGAACTCGTAAAGATCTCTACCCTGTTGAGACTGGCGTTGATCATTCCCATATCGTGCCTATTTCAAGACTTGTATCGAGTATTACTGGATTTCCTGTGCAACCTAATAAAGCGATCGTTGGTGCTAACGCATTTGCCCATGAATCAGGCATACACCAAGATGGTATTTTAAAGATGCGTGAGACCTACGAGATTATGAAGGCAGAAGATGTGGGTTGGACTACTAACAAGCTTTCTTTGGGTAAGCTCTCAGGTCGAGCGGCGTTTGCAGCTCGGCTAGAAGATTTGGACATAAGCTTTAATAGTAAAGAGGATTTCAATCAAGCATTTCGGCGATTTAAGGATTTGGCGGATAAGAAGCGCGAAATTTTTGACGAAGATCTGCAGGCATTGGTGTCTGATGTTCAAATGGGTACTGAAGAAGATGCATTACTACTTGTTGACTTAGAGGTTCTGTCTAAATCAGGACAGCTTCCCCACGCCACAATAGTGATTCGTTACCAAGGACAAGATCATCAAGTTGAATCGACTGGCGATGGGGCTGTTGATGCGATTTTTAATGCTATTGAAAAATTGATTAAAAGTGAGACTGAGTTGCAAGTGTACTCTGTTAATGCTGTGACCCAAGGCACTGACTCCCAAGGTGAAGTCACGGTTCGTCTAGCCAAAGACGGTCGAATCATTAATGGCCAAGGCGCAGATACAGATATCTTATTTGCTAGTGCCAAAGCTTATTTGCATGCCCTAACACTGATGAGAAACCCAGGGCGATTACATCCTCAACTAGGAGGAGTCTAGTGGAAGAGGTGCTTCGCCATCAGTACTTAAAAAGTCTTGGGGTGGTTGAATACATTCCCCGAGACTTAGTACTCGATGTTGAAGAGCCAAACTCTAACCCTTTGGATACTCTGTCTGCGTCAGACTCTGCTGGCGCGCGGGAAAAGCTTCTGGAGCTTCATTCTGATGACAGTGGCAGTATTGAAGAGTCTAAAAATCAGAAATCAGTAGCATCTGTCAGTGCTATTCCATCAGCGGTGATATCGGAAGATAACATATCAGACATTGAAGTTAAATTGGCCTTATGGCAGCCGACTGAAGAGGTGTTAGTGTGTTGCTCTATTGAGGAGGCTTTGCCTGATCCAGTTCAAACGCAGTTGTTGTCTAATATTCTCATAGCGATGGGGCAGGGCGATGGTAAATTAGCCCAATGTGAGATCGCGCAGTGGCCACCATTCGAAAACATGACGGGTGGAAAAGAGGAGGCGAGGGAGTTTATAGCCACCCTGTTGAGTGCGAGATTAGATAGTAGTGACACTAAACTCGTGCTGATTTTCGGTTCTGCTGGTGCCCAGTGGATTCTGTCTGAAAAACAGAAAGACAGTGTTAAAGACGGAAACGTCGAGCTTTCTGCAGGTGTAGCTGCGATAGTTATCCCCTCTCTAGGGGAAATGATTGAGCGTCCCGAATTAAAGCGCGAGGCTTGGCAACGCCTGCAACACTGGAAAGAAAACAAAATAGCCAGCCAACCATCTGACGATCTGTGAAGTACTCCAAATCGATTTCTAGCATTCGACCAATGATCATCGCGGATATTGAATCTGTGTTTGGCATCGAGAAGGTCAACTCGCCCTCAGCCTGGTCTCTGAAACAATTCAGTGAGTCTCTTCAATGTATCAATGTACTCACGGTTAATGACGAGGTGATTGGTTTTGTTTCTGTATTAGAGGCGGCTGGTCAGGCAGAGTTACAAAATATTTCGATTCACCCTGATTTTCATGGCTTAGGATATGGAGAGTTGCTGCTAAGAGATGCTATCGAAACCCTTTCTAGTGATACAAAGCAGCTTTATTTAGAGGTGAGGGTATCAAACTTTTCCGCGATCAGGCTTTACAAAAAGCTGGGATTTAAAGACGTTGGAAATCGGAAGGACTATTATGCAACGGAGTTCGGTCGAGAGGATGCTATCTTGATGAGCCTTAGTGTTATATCCTGATAATGTTGAGACACCTAAGAGGTTAAGTTAATCTTAACCCGTCTTTTGTATGAATAAGCCCCCGTATTGGGCGAAAGAGGGAGACTTTACATGGATTAGGTATTTACAGTCTCTTAAAAACTAAAAAAGGAGTTTAAATGGATATTCAATTGTTGTATTGGCACTGGCTAGTTATTGGAATGATACTGGTCGTAGGCGAGATATTTATTCCCAGCTTTACTATCCTCTGGTTTGGCTTAGGCGCATTGGTGGTTGGTTTGGTGGAGATGTTCATACCCATGTCACTAAGTACTCAAATTCTGGTTTGGACGGTATCCTCAGTATTATTTACTGTGGCTTGGTTTAAATTTATAAAACCTAAAATGGCATCAAATAATAGCGGGGAGAAGGCCAGATACTCAGCAATAGGGGAGAGTGGCTTGGTCACCAAATTACCTACGGCCACAACTCAGGGTAAGATGCGTTTTAGTACTCCGATCATGGATCGTGACGAGTGGATTTTTAACTGTGAGTCTGCGGTCAACTTAGGTGACCGTCTTTATATCAAGGAAGTTTCTGGTGATGTTTTAGTTGTCACCAAAGTCGTTTAATTAATCAAGGAGATATTTATGGAAGCTATTATTGTATTTGGAACAATCTTTTTATTGGCGTTGATAACCTTAATAAAAGCTATCAAATTAGTTCCTCAGGGCTCTCAATGGGTGGTTGAGCGCTTGGGCAAGTTCAAGGAACCAGCATTGAAACCAGGTCTCAATATCATTGTTCCATACATTGATAGGGTGGCTTTTAAGGCAACTACTAAAGATATTGTGCTAGAAATACCATCTCAAGAAGTTATTACTCGAGATAACGTGGTTATTATTGCTAATGCAGTTGCTTATATTAATATATTAACCCCTAAACTAGCGGTGTACGGTGTAGAGGATTATGAATTAGCAATTCGAACATTAGTGCAAACGTCTCTGCGCTCGATCGTTGGTGAAATGACTCTTGATGATGCGTTGTCCTCCCGAGATGAAATCAAAGCAAAATTAAAGATATCTATTTCTGATGATATTGCCGATTGGGGTATCACCCTTAAAACAGTTGAGATTCAGGATATTCAGCCCTCTGGGACGATGCAGAGTGCTATGGAGGAGCAGGCCGCTGCGGAACGTCAACGCCGTGCTACGGTAACTCGTGCTGACGGCGACAAAACAGCCGCAATCTTGGAGGCAGATGGGCGACTGGAAGCCTCTAGACGCGATGCTGAGGCAAAGGTGGTTTTGGCTGAAGCAACCAAGTCTGCTCTTACTAAGGTGAATGAGGCAATTCAGGATAGGGAACTACCCGCTATGTATCTTCTTGGTGAAAAATACATAGAAGCGGTTCGGGATATATCCAATTCTGAGAATTCAAAGTTGGTCGTGTTACCTGCAGANATTCCTGCAGCGGTTCGCGGAATTATGAACAACACCAAGTAATTATTGGGGGCACCCTCTAGGCAAGGGTGCTCCTACAAATAATCTTTGATATCGTTGCTGTCAAAATGGCCATCGGGCATGGTTTAATGCTGCCCTCACTTTGCTGGATCTAAAAATGGAATCACTCTCAGATAATCTCCAGGAAAATTTTGACCGCTTGATTGTTGAATGCCTTGAGCAGGGTTGTATTTGGGGCTTGCAGGATAACGATGAGAACTGGGCTCTTGTGGAGTCAAGTGACCACGATCATATTGATGTCATTCCCTTTTGGTCCAATAAGCTGCTTGCCGAAGCTCTGTGCAATGATGACTGGAGTATCTATAAACCTGTGGCCATTGAGATGGAAGAATTCTTGGATGATTGGTTNCCTGGCATGCACAGTGACGTCTTATTGGTGGGTATTAATTGGAATTTGGACCTAGAGGGCGATGAGATTGAGCCTCTTGATCTGCTGGAAGAATTTGAGTCCGAGTTAGGTTGATCTATGTTTTTGGAAAAGTTCAGCAGTGAACTAAATAATACAATTGTTGTTAGTGCTGAGCAGGGCAGTGATTTTGCTAAAAACATCAGTAACGATTTCAATCCTATCCATGACCCTCTGAACAAACGTTTCTGCGTGCCTGGAGATCTGCTGTTCGCTTTGGCGGTGGAGCGTAATGGTATTTCCGAAATAATGAATTTCCATTTTTCGGGCCTGGTCTCAGCAGATACGCCGTTAATCTTTCCGTCTAAGTTTAGTGATAAGACGACAATAGTGGATGAACGAGGAAAGCAGTATCTAGAGATTGAGCAGATCGGCCCCCGCATTCCAAACAATAAAAATGTTGAGCAATTAATAAGAGCTTATGTTCGTTTTTCGGGACATAACTTCCCCCATATTTTGGTGCCTCTGATGGCTGAAAAAGGTGTGATGATTAATCCTCAGCGACCACTTGTGATCTATCAATCCATGTCTCTAGAATTTGACCGTCTAAACTTTGCGAAGCCATCGTTACAACTATCTCATACAAACTTAGATGTAGAAGGTAAACGTGGGAATGCAGACTTACACTTTGAAGTTTTTGATGGAGACCAAGTTATTGGACATGGCGTGAAGCATTTAATATTGAGCGGCCTAAGGCCATACCAGCAGATGGCGATAGACGATATGGTTACCGCCTATCTTGAGTCGCAGTCTGAGCATCATAAAGCTTAGGTTATTGTTGCAAGGTGCTTTTCAGGAACTGTCCTGTGTGAGAGCCTTTAACTTGGGAGACTTCTTCTGGAGTGCCTTCAGCAATGATTTGTCCTCCACCTGAGCCTCCTTCCGGGCCGAGATCGATGACCCAATCCGCCGTTTTAATAACATCTAGATTGTGTTCAATCACGACAACTGTATTGCCGTGATCTCGAAAGCGATGCAATACAGCTAGTAGCTGTTCAATATCATGGAAATGTAAACCTGTTGTGGGCTCGTCAAGAATATAGAGGGTTTTACCCGTATCCCTTTTAGAGAGTTCTTTTGAGAGTTTTACTCGCTGAGCTTCACCACCTGAAAGAGTAGTGGCACTCTGCCCTAGTTTTATATAAGACAATCCAACGTCAACTAACGTTTGAAGTTTTCTTGCTATGGCAGGAATCGCATCAAAGAAATCACGAGCATCTTCAATGGTCATGTCTAACACCTGATGTATATTTTTTCCTTTGAAATGAATATCTAAGGTCTCTCGATTGTAGCGCTTACCTTTACAGACNTCACAAGGAACATAAATATCAGGAAGGAAGTGCATCTCAACTTTAGTAACGCCATCTCCTTGACATGCCTCACACCTTCCACCTTTAACGTTAAAGCTAAAACGCCCTGGAGCGTAACCCCTAGAACGCGCTTCTTGAGTTGCAGCAAAGATCTCTCGAACTGGGGTGAAGATACCTGTGTAGGTGGCAGGNTTAGATCGAGGTGTACGCCCAATAGGACTCTGATTGATATCAATACATTTGTCTAAAAGATTTAGGCCAGTAATTTTTTCATGAGGTGCCGCCTTTAAGGTAGTCGCTTTGTTAAGTGCTATTGCAGCTGCTGGATAGAGAGTCTCGTTGATCAGCGTAGATTTTCCTGAACCAGAAACCCCAGTAATACAGGTAAAAACACCTATGGGAATATTCAGATCGACAGACTGCAAATTATTACCCTTAGCCCCTTTAACAGAGAGAGTTTTCCCTTTCCCAGAGTGTCTTTTCTTCGGTATAGCGATAGATCTTGCACCTGAAAGAAACTTCCCCGTTATCGATTTTTCGCTATTTCGAATCTCCTCTACGGAACCTTCTGCAACTATTTGACCGCCATGAATTCCGGCCCCAGGGCCGATATCAACAACATAATCTGCGGCGGCTATAGCCTCCTCATCATGCTCAACTACAATGACGGTGTTACCTAAATCTCGCAAACGGATCAATGTTTTTAGTAGTCTCTCGTTATCTCTCTGATGGAGCCCTATAGAGGGTTCATCGAGAATATACATAACACCAACCAAGCCTGCACCAATCTGGCTGGCAAGACGAATTCTTTGGGCTTCGCCCCCTGACAGAGTGTCTGCACTTCTGTTCAGTGATAGATAATTTAGGCCCACATCCACGAGAAAAGTAAATCGTTCACGTATTTCTTTGATAATTTTTTCAGCGATTTCTCCTTGCCTGCCGACTAAGTTGAGTTGATCAAAGTAGTCAGCACAGTTTCCCACTGGCATGCACACGATGTCTTCGATACGTTTGTTATCGATAAATACGTTGCGTGCAGACTTTCTCAGGCGAGTGCCGGCGCATTCAGGGCAACTCGTTGTTGCCATAAACTTGGTGAGTTCTTCGCGGACTGATTGTGACTCAGTTTCTCTATAACGGCGTTCCATGTTGTTGATAACACCTTCAAACTTGTGTTGCCGGCGAAATACCGTTCCTCGATCATTCACATAATTAAAGGTTATTTCTTCATCGTCACTGCCGAACAGCACCTTTTGTTGGTGTATAGGCGCAAGTTTTTCCCAGGGTTGGTCGATATCAAATTCATAATGCTCCGCTAATGAAGTGAGCATGTTGTAGTAAAATAGTGTTCGTCGATCCCAGCCCCGAATTGCTCCTTCAGAAATAGATGCTTCAGGGTGCTGAATAACTCGGTCAATATCAAAAAACTGGTGAACACCTAAGCCATCGCANGTTGGGCAGGCTCCGGCAGGATTGTTGAACGAGAAAAGTCTGGGTTCGAGCTCGTTTAAGCTGTAGTTACAGACTGGGCATGCAAATTTGGCTGAAAACAATTGATCAGGCTGTTCTCCATCCATATAACTAATCACAACTAGGCCTTCCGCAAGATTGAGTGCCGTCTCAAAGGACTCAGCTAAGCGCAGAGCGATATCTTCTTTAACTTTAAACCTATCAACCACGACATCAATGCTGTGCTTTTGCTTTTTGTTAAGAGCTGGAGCTTCGTCAAGGTCGCAAACTAACCCGTCAATTCTTGCGCGAATAAACCCTTGTCTACGTAGGGTTTCAAATAAATGGAGATGCTCACCTTTCCTATCTTTAACCACNGGTGCCAGCAGCATCAATTTAGTTCCTTCGGGCAATTCCATAACCTGATCAACCATTTGGCTTACGGTTTGAGCCTTTAGCGGGTTGTTATGATCAGGACAGCGCGGTTCTCCTGCTCGCGCAAATAAAAGGCGCAGATAGTCATATATTTCAGTAATCGTTCCCACGGTCGAGCGAGGNTTGTGAGATGTTGATTTTTGCTCAATTGAGATTGCAGGAGAAAGGCCTTCAATATGATCAACATCTGGCTTTTCCATCATTGATAGAAACTGCCTAGCNTAGGTAGATAGCGATTCGACATATCGGCGCTGACCTTCGGCATACAGAGTATCAAAGGCCAATGAAGACTTTCCAGACCCAGATAAGCCCGTTATCACGATAAACTTGTCTCGAGGAAGGTCTAAGTCGATATTTTTGAGATTGTGGGTGCGAGCACCTCGAACCTGAATGGTATCCATTAATGTGTCTTTATGTCAGATTAAACCTTCAATTATAAAGGCCAGTACACCCTCTGGGCAAAGGATAAAGCAAATACTTATTTAGTACGTCTTCGGTTAGCCGATAGACCTTGATAATGCAGTTATATTTTGTCAATCTAATGGATCGAAAAATAAATTAGGGATAAGCGTTTTCCAAAGGGGACAGCACTGTTAATATACGTCTCTAACTAGACCTAAACTGTAAACTGACATCACCTTGAATAATTCTTCTCAATTTTCGTCTGTCGAGATGCGTGCGACCATATCTATTGCTAGTCTTTATGGCTTTAGAATGCTTGGACTATTTATGGTTTTGCCAGTGCTCGCTGTAGCGACGAGCGATTACAGTGGCTTCTCGCCGCTGACGCTTGGTTTTGCTCTTGGTGCATATGGGTTCACTCAAGCTTTATTGCAAATTCCTTTGGGAGTTTTGTCTGACAGGATAGGTCGCACATCAGTTATTATTGGTGGATTACTCCTCTTTATTATTGGAAGTATNGTAGCAGCGCTAGCGGAAAATATGCTTGGGTTAATCCTGGGGCGTGCTCTTCAGGGTACAGGCGCTATCGCTAGCACTTTAATGGCGTTAGTCACTGACCTTACTTCGGAGCAAAATAGATCAAAAGCGATGGCTGCAATTGGTGGAAGCATTGGGTTTTCATTTATTTTAGCAATGATCTTGGGGCCTATTCTAACGATTAATATGGGTTTATCAGGAGTGTTCTGGGTCACAGCTTTTCTCGGTGCCATTGGTGTAGGTATTGTTATTTTCTTGATACCTAGAACAGTTGTCAGTCAAAACAATCGAGAAGTGATCGCCGATGTTAAACAAATAAGTAGTCTGTTGAGGGATGGTACATTGCTGCGCCTTAATTGGGGCATCTTTGCGCTTCACTTTGCGTTAATGGCCGCCTTTGTTGCGGTGCCTATGATTTTTTCGACAGAATTATCGATTAAAGATTCCGAGCTGCCTTTGGTGTATCTAGGCTTGTTGGGCGGGGGCTTTTTTATTATGCTGCCAATAATGATACTGGGAGAAAAATATAAGCTTCAACGATTAACTTTTCTTGGTGCAGTGGCAGTTATGGCGGGCGCTACGCTTGTCCTAGGGTTTGAACGTAATCCCTTGAGCACTCCTCTTTTACTATTGNTATTTTTTACTGCATTTAATCTCCTAGAGGCCACACTTCCCTCATGGCTAAGTAAAAGCAGTCCAGCTGGTAACAGGGGCACTGCGATGGGTATATATTCTACAAGTCAGTTTTTGGGATCATTTGCAGGTGGCGTATTGGGNGGATGGAGCCTCCAAGAAATAGGGNTCGACGGACTGTTTATTGTCATCAGTTTAGTTTTGTTTGTATGGTGGGTTTTATCTCTTGGATTGCAATCTCCAAAACCGTTGCAAACACTAGTATTGTCNGTAGGAGATAGGGANCATCAAGATTTCTTAAAAATAATTTCAAAAATAGCCGGCGTTGAAGATATACTTCTGATCAAAGGAGAGCAATTGGCTTATGTTCAGATAGATCGTTTACTGATTGACATGCCAAGCTTACAACCGTATTTAAATCGTTAACCAATTAGGGGAATAAAATGGCACGCGGAGTTAATAAAGTTATCATTGTGGGTAACTGTGGTCAGGATCCAGAAACACGCTTCATGCCGTCTGGGGGTGCTGTAACAAACTTGAGTATTGCTACTTCAGAATCATGGAAAGATAAAACTAGTGGAGAGCCTCAAGAAAGAACTGAGTGGCACCGCGTGGTATTTTTTAACCGTCTCGCTGAAATAGCCGGTGAGTATGTTAAAAAGGGATCAAAATTATATGTTGAGGGTTCTCTTCGAACGCGCAAGTGGCAAGGCCAAGACGGCCAAGATAGATATACAACTGAAATCGTAGCAAGCGAGATGCAGATGCTAGATAGTCGCGGTAGCCAAGGTGGTTATGAAGCGCCACAGCAAAGTCAGCAGCCAGCTGCTCAGAGCCAACAGCCAAGTGGTGGTCAGCAAGCTCCTCAGCAACAAGCTTCTCAGGGAATGGACAGTTTTGACGATGATATTCCTTTTTAGGACTTCGTAAAGATAACCAATTAAACACTAGACTTGAGACTGGTGGCATCTGTGCCACTGGTTCTAACGACAACACAAAGAGGCAGTTATGTCGATAAAAGTAGGCGATAAAGTTCCATCAGGAATGTTTACAGTAATGGGAGCTGAAGGCCCCACAGGGATCAGCACAGCTGATATTTTTGAAGGAAAGAAAGTTGTTTTGTTTGCTGTTCCAGGGGCATTCACACCAACCTGTTCGATGGCACATTTGCCTGGTTTCGTTGTTCATGTCGACGATATAAAAGCAAAAGGTGTTGATACTGTCGCTTGTATGTCTGTTAATGACGTCTTTGTAATGCATGCATGGGGACAATCAGCTAATGCAGAACACTTGATGATGCTTGCTGATGGAAATGCGGAATTCACGGCAGCTCTGGGGCTTGAGTTGGACGGTACAGGCTTTGGTATGGGTAAGCGCAGTCAGCGGTTTGCCATGATCGTGGAAGATGGTATCGTAAGCATGCTTAATGTCGATGCAGGTGCATTGGAAGGTTCAAGCGCAGAGGCTGTTCTAGCGGCACTCTAGATTTTAAGTCGACCGAACTTGTTAGGTAAGAGTTAGTAAGTTTCAAAGGGTGGAGGAAATTATTATTCCTTCACCCTTTTTTGTGCATGCACATTGGGCTGGAGATTTACTCCGATTAATTAAGTCGCTTAACCGTTGTATTTTTCCATAACTAGGCTGGCATTAGTGCCCCCAAAGCCAAAGCTATTGGACATGATGCGATTCAATTTTGTCTGTTTTGTTTCTAAGAGGATCGGTAAGCCGGAGGCATTTTCATCCAGAGAATCGATATGCGCCGATGCAGCCACAAAGTCATTCTCCATCATCAGCATACAGTAGATAGCCTCATGAACACCTGCAGCACCCAAGCTATGCCCTGAAAGTGACTTGGTTGAGCTGATGTCAGGACAACTATCACCAAAGGTATTGCGAATAGCGCCGAGCTCGGCCACATCACCTACGGGAGTACTTGTACCATGGGTATTGATATAATCCATGGGACCTGAAGCGGTTTCCATAGCCATTTTCATACACCTTTCCGCACCTTCACCAGATGGAGATACCATGTCTGCACCATCTGAAGTGGCACCATAACCTGTCACTTCACAGATGATATTGGCCCCTCGTGCTAGGGCGTGTTCGAGTTCTTCCACAACAACGCATCCACCACCGAGACTGGGAGCAAAACCGTCACGATCTGCGTCGTATGCCCGAGAAGCAATGGAAGGGGTGTCGTTGTATTTACTGGTTAGGGCACCCATAGCATCAAACATCGCAGCCATGGACCAATGCATTTCCTCGGCTCCACCAGCCAAAAGTACATCTTGTTTACCCAGTTGGATTAATTCAACTGCATGACCAATGCAATGTGCGCTAGTGGCGCAGGCTGAAGATAGTGAGTAGTTAACACCTTTAATTTTGAAGGGAGTTGCAATGCAGGCCGATACAGTACTGGCCATTATTTGTGTTACACGGTAGGGGCCAGCACGCTTAATACCTCGAGCCCTCATAACATCTACGGCTTCGACAAACATTTCACCTGAGAGGCCACCAGAACCCATAATCAAGCCAGTTCGCAGACTCGTTACTAACTCTTCGCTCAACCCAGCATCTGCAATTGCCCGATCTGTCGCTATATATCCAAACGCAGCTGAATCACCCATAAAGCGCAATACTTTGCGATCAATGTGATCTTTGGGGTCAAGGTCAATGAGGCCACCAACGTTACAGCGAAGCCCCATCTCTGCAAAATCATCTCTGCGGCGAATGCCTGAGATACCATTTTTCAAGGAGTGGGTGACAGATTCTTTGTCGTTGCCAAGACAAGAAACGATTCCCATTCCTGTAATAACTGCGCGNCTCATCAACGTACCTCGTTACTTTGTTCAGTTAGAATTTNTGCCGTTATAAAGTTATATTAAAAGTTATCCGTGCTTTCAAATAGGCCGACTTTNAAATCTTTNGCTGTATATATTTCGCGACCATCNACTTCTACTGACCCGTCGGCNATTCCCATAACAAGCTTTCGNTGGATTAAACGAGTCAATTCTAGCTTGTAGGTTACTTTTTTTGCTGTGGGTAGAATTTGACCAAAGAACTTAACATTACCTGCGCCTAAGGCACGACCTTTACCAGAGTTACCATTCCAGACTAGAAAGAAGCCTACCAGTTGCCACAGAGCATCTAACCCTAAGCAGCCCGGCATTACTGGATCACCTTCGAAGTGACAATCAAAAAACCAAAGATCAGAGGTTATGTCTATCTCAGCGACAATTTGGCCTAATCCATTCTTTCCGCCTGAGTTATTGATTTCAACAATTCGATCTATCATCAACATGTTAGGGGCGGGCAGTTTGGCATTATCGGGCCCAAACAATTCTCCTCTGGAGGCGCCTAATATTTCTTCCTTGGAATAGGAAGACTTTGGGGAAAAACTCATAAATTCCTGAGAGGTAGTTAAAGATGGCATCGTAACCACTTATGCAGCTAGCGGCAACTATTATGGGCCAAGACTTAAAAATTAAACTGCTAGTTTTAGTGTGTAATCTCAGCAAAGTTGCGGTCCAGCAGTTGACACAAGTGTCGAGTGTAGCTAGGGTTCAACATCGTCATTAAATCAGAAAACCTGCGTCGTCTAATGGAAACTTTTCAAAAAGCTGTGGAACATGAATTTTCTGCAGTAAATCAATTAATCGTCGATCGACTCCAGTCGGATGTTGGTCTTGTTGAAAGTATAGGTCATTATATTGTCGAAGCTGGAGGCAAGCGATTACGGCCTTTAGTTGTTCTTTTAAGTGCGCTGGCCAATGGCTATAAGGAAACTGATCATCTTAAGATGGCTGCGGTGATCGAATTTATTCATACAGCAACTTTGCTCCATGACGATGTTGTGGATGTTTCTAATCTGCGCAGAGGCCGTGAAACAGCTAATGCTCAATGGGGTAACGCTCCAAGCGTTTTAGTTGGCGACTTTATTTACTCAAGAGCATTTCAAATTTTAGTTGAGATAGCGAATTTACCCATTATGAGTGTGATGGCTAATGCTACTAATGTTATTTCCGAAGGTGAAGTGCAGCAAATGGCTAATGCGGGTAACCCCGAGGTTACTGAGGATATTTACCGACAGGTCATTTACAGGAAAACCGCTAGACTTTTTGAAGCGTCGGCCCAAGTTGGTGCCTGCCTTGCAGGCACAAATGAGGATAATATGATCGTCTATGGTAAGCATTTAGGAATGGCGTTCCAAATTGCTGATGATGTTTTGGACTATCAAGGTGATATTGCTGTGACCGGCAAGAATATCGGTAGTGACCTTGCTGAGGGTAAAATGACTTTGCCACTTATTTATGCTCGAGATAATTCTGATTCTAACTCTGCCGACATGATCCGAAAAGCGATTGGTGACAAGAGTGCAGGGGAGTTCTCGGCAATTTTGGAAGTTGTTAATGCAAGTGGTGGGTTAAGTTATAGCCGTGACCGAGCAATAAAAGAGGTTGAGCGTGCAAAAAATGCTCTTAAAGAGATGCCAGATAGTCAGTATAAAAATGAGTTGCTCAATTTAGCAGATTTCTCTATCTCTCGAGTTAGCTAACTCACACTTCGCAAGAATAATTGATTCAGACCTCCGGAGCATTGGTCATTCGTGGTCAGAGTCTAGGTTTCTGTTTTATGAATCTAAAAGTTGCCGACATGAGTATCCATAAATCACCAAGCTAATTGTTGCCCGAATCCATATGACTATTGCTTATAGCTCATAAAGACGTTGTCCAAGATCACGTGTATTTGTATTATATAATTTTAGCTAATTGGTATTTTGTACAAACTCTGTGGGCGTGTTTTTGAGAACTTTCTAGCACGCAGCGACAATTGGATTAGTAACTATTGAATTTGTGATAATGACTATTGGCCTGTCGGGCTACAGGCTAGATTTGGTTTTTGGTACCATTCATCGTAGTTATCAATGTAGAGATTTATATATCTAAAACTTAAGGAGAATTGAGTGATAATCGGGATTCCTTCGGAAATCAAAACCGGTGAGAAACGTGTCGCCATGTCCCCTGCCAATGTCCAGAGTTTGACGGACAAAAGCGTAAAGGTACTAATTCAATCAGATGCCGGCAATGCAGCGGGCTATCCAGATAATGAATATTTGGCTGCCGGTGCAACAATTACTGGAGATCGAGCAGAGATATTTGCCAGTGTAGATATTGTTCTGCAAGTTCAAAGCTTCGGTTCAAATAATGAAAATAGTGCGGATGATCTGGCCATGATTCGACAAGGTCAGTTGATTATCGGCATGATGGATCCTCTGGCTTCACCTCAAGCTGCGCTCGATGTCGCAGGGAAGGGCGCTACAGCGATAGCTCTTGAATTAGTGCCGCGTATTAGTCGTGCCCAGAGTATGGATGTGCTGTCATCAATGGCAACGTTAGCAGGCTATAAAGCTGTGCTAATGGGAGCCTCTGCTTCTCCTCGAATTTTTCCCTTACTGATGACTGCCGCTGGAACTTTGCAGCCAGCAAGAGTCCTTATAATGGGCGTAGGGGTGGCCGGATTACAAGCCTGTGCTACGGCCAAGCGCTTGGGGGCAGTTGTCGAGGCCTATGATGTGCGTCCCGCGGCACGAGAACAAATATTGTCAGTGGGGGCTAAACCCGTAGAGCTTGATTTAGATACAGGAGAATCTGAGGGTGCAGGAGGGTATGCTAAAGCTCAGGGCGAGGACTTCTTGCAGAGACAACGAGAACTAATGACAGCGGTGGTTGCTGAGCAAGATATCATTATTACTACCGCGGCAATACCAGGTGCTAAGTCACCTATTTTAGTCACCGAGGATATGGTGGTAGCAATGAAGCCTGGATCAGTGATAGTTGATTTAGCCGCAGAGCGGGGTGGAAATTGTGATCTAACAGAGCAAGGTCAAACGATCGTTGCTCATGGCGTCACAATTATTGGGCCAGAGAACGTTCCCTCTGACTTGCCATACCATGCTAGCCAGATGTATGGGAAGAATATGGAGACATTACTGGCACTTATACTCGGTGATAATGGTGAATTGGAATTAAATTTTGACGATGAAATTGTTGCAGGAACCGTAGTGGCCCATCACGGCGAAATTCCTCACGGACATATGCGCAAATTACTTGATTTGCCGGAACTCAATACAATTAAAAGTGAAAAGGATTAGATGATGGAAATTTTGATTTTATTGCTGGCGCTCTTCGTCTTATCGTTATTTCTCGGTGTTGAGTTAATCACTAAGGTGCCGCCTACGTTACACACTCCGTTGATGTCGGGGACTAATGCTGTGTCTGGAATTACTCTGGTTGGCGCTCTGTTGGCCGCAGGCTCGGACAGCTCACCACTTTTGGTCAATGGGCTTGGCTTTGTGGCAGTGACACTGGCTACTATTAACGTGGTCGGCGGTTATTTAGTGACTAATCGCATGCTTGCCATGTTTAAAAGGAAATAAACAATGAATCCTACTGTTGTTAGTTTTATATACTTGGTTTCTGGGATTCTTTTTATTCTTGGCATTAAGGGTCTAACTAAGCCAAAGACTGCTGTGCGTGGTAATAAGTTATCTGCATTAGGTATGCTGATAGCGGTGGTTGTTACGCTTTTAGATGGAGACGTCGTAAATTACAATTTTATTATTGCTGGGGTGCTAGTAGGTAGTGGCATCGGCGCGGTTATGGCGCTGAAAATTCAAATGACCTCGATGCCGCAGATGGTTGCTCTCCTAAATGGTTTCGGTGGGGGTGCCTCTCTAACCATTGCTCTTGCCGAGTACTACAGTAAATTGGGGTCTGCACCAGAGTCTTTTTCTGAGATATTAACGCCCGTAGTTGCTACCAGTAGTAATTTTGGTAGCGGTCCAGAAGGAACTATCGCGTTGGTATCTATAGGCTTGACCGTGCTGATTGGCGCGTTGACATTGACGGGTAGTCTTGTTGCTTTTGCCAAACTTCAAGAGCTAATGAAAAAGAGTTATGGGTTGCCAGGCGGGCCCATCGGTAATGGTATTTTCCTTGTAGCTTCGGCGGTTGCCGTGGTCTGCTTGGTATTAAATCCAGGTAATACTGCGGCGATGGTNGCCATTGTGGGCTTAGCACTTTTGTTGGGTCTATTTTTGGTTATGCCAATNGGTGGCGCAGATATGCCGGTGGTTATTGCTCTTTTAAATTCCTACTCCGGTATCGCCGCAGCATTGGCTGGCTTTATATTGGGTAACACGGTACTGATTGTTGCAGGATCATTGGTGGGAACCTCAGGATTAATATTAACCCAGATTATGTGTGTCGCAATGAATCGATCTCTCACCAACGTGCTATTTGGAAAGATGGCCGCTGGAGGTGAAGTAATTGATGCCGATGAGATATACGCCGGTAAGGTGACAAGCGCACAGCCTGATGAGGTGGCAATGATGCTTGAGATGGCTGAACGTGTGGTTATAGTGCCAGGTTATGGTATGGCTATGGCACAGGCTCAGCATGCAGTGCGAGAGCTGGCTGATTCAATGGAAGCCAAAGGTGTTGAGGTTGAATATGGTATCCACCCAGTTGCTGGGCGCATGCCGGGACATATGAATGTGTTACTTGCAGAGGCAGAAGTCCCCTACGATAAGTTAGTTGAGATGGAGCGGATTAACCCTACCTTTGAAGATACTGATGTGGTGATCGTCATTGGAGCTAATGATGTTACTAACCCAATGGCACGAGAATCTGAAGGCAGTCCAATTTATGGTATGCCTATTCTAAATGTAGACAAAGCTAAAAATGTGGTGGTGATAAAAAGATCACTAAGCCCTGGATTCGCAGGATTGCCTAACCCTCTATTTGCAATGGACCATACGGTAATGGTCTACGGAGATGGTAAAAAAGCGGTTGTAGAGATGACTACAGCACTCAATCAAGCTTAAATTCAATCGGTCAGAGTTCGATGCCCTGCCACTATGTGGTGGGGCATTTTTTTGGCTGGGTGTTTAGTGACCATCAAACTTAGCTCGCTCATTTGTAAACTAACGTTGAAATTGTAGAAATTCACCCCAATTATTTAAATATAGTGATGGTGAAATTAAAAAAGGAATTGTTATGCGAGTCGAAAAACTAACCAATCAATTGCAGCAGGCATTTGCCGAAGCGCAATCTATTGCCATTGGCAATGATCACTCCGCCATAGAACTATTTCATCTGTTGCTAGCACTCCTCAATCAACAAGGCGGCAGCGTTCGGCCAATTTTAAATCGAGCCGGATTTGATGTTAACGGGCTACAAGAATCATTGAATCAACAGTTAGATAAGTTAGCACAGATTAAAGCCCCCACAGGTGAGGTCAACATTGCACAAGAGCTCGGTCGCTTAATGAATTTAGCTGATCGTGTGGCTCAGAAAAATAATGATCAGTACATTTCCAGCGAAACCCTATTGCAAGTGCTCTTAGAAGATTCCGGCCAGACCGGTAAAATTCTTAGTAAATTTGGTGACCCCAAAAAAGCACTCGCTGCAATTGCATCTGTGCGGGGAGGTGATTCTGTCAACGATCCAGATGCTGAAGAAAATCGAGAGGCACTTGGCAAATATACTATAGATCTGACGGAAATGGCTGAAATGGGAAAGCTTGATCCTGTGATTGGGCGTGATGAGGAAATTCGCAGAACGATTCAGGTCCTACAACGACGTACAAAAAATAACCCCGTGCTGATTGGCGAGCCTGGGGTTGGTAAGACCGCGATTGTTGAAGGTCTTGCTCAGCGCATCATCAATGGTGAAGTTCCGGAGGGATTAAAAAACAAGCGCGTATTGACCCTTGACCTTGGTGCACTGCTAGCCGGAGCAAAATTTCGAGGTGACTTTGAAGAGCGAATGAAAGCGGTACTTAAGGATCTTGCTAAACAAGAAGGCCAGATTATTCTATTTATTGATGAAATACATACGATGGTTGGTGCGGGCAAAGCTGAAGGAGCAATGGATGCGGGTAATATGCTCAAGCCTGCATTGGCTAGAGGGGAGCTGCACTGTGTTGGTGCGACNACTTTGGATGAGTATCGCAAATTCATTGAAAAAGATGCGGCTCTGGAACGTCGGTTTCAAAAGGTTCTTGTTGAAGAANCTACCATAGAAGATACCATCGCTATTTTACGTGGCTTAAAAGAGCGTTATGAAGTTCATCATGGTGTTGAGATTACTGACAGTGCGATCGTATCAGCTGCGCGTCTCTCCCAACGATATATTACAGACCGCCAACTGCCGGACAAAGCAATTGATCTTGTTGATGAGGCGGGAAGTCGCATACGAATGGAGATTGATTCTAAACCAGAACAGATGGATCGATTGGAGCGTCGCTTGATTCAGTTGAAAATTGAACAAGAGGCGATGAAAAAAGATAACGATACTGCTGCGAAAAAGCGTAAAAAGAAAATACAACAAGATATAGCTTCTTTAGAGAGAGATTATGCTGATCTGGAACAAATTTGGACGGCTGAAAAGGCCTCGATGCAAGGGGCGACTCATATTAAAAGTGAGCTTGAGCAGGCCAAAGTGGATCTAGAGGTTGCCCACCGCTCTGGCAATCTAGAAAAAATGGCAGAAATTCAGTACAGCGTCATTCCTCAGTTAGAAAAGCAACTGGCCAGTGCCGTCTCTCATGACGAAGTTGAGAAAAAGCTATTGCGCAATAAAGTAACTGAGGATGAAATTGCTGAAGTGGTTGCCAAGTGGACTGGTATTCCTGTNAATAAGATGCTTGAGGGTGAGCGGGACAAGCTAATACGCATGGAAGACGCGTTACATCAGCGAGTAATGGGTCAATCGGAAGCGGTTAGAGCTGTCTCTAATGCAGTACGTCGTTCTCGAGCAGGATTGGCCGACCCTAATCGCCCCAATGGTTCGTTCCTTTTTCTTGGTCCTACTGGGGTTGGGAAAACAGAGCTTTGTAAGTCATTGGCAGAATTNTTGTTCGACAGTGAAGGAGCCATGATTCGTGTTGATATGTCAGAGTTCATGGAAAAGCATTCAGTCGCAAGGTTAATTGGTGCACCTCCTGGGTATGTTGGCTACGAAGAGGGTGGGTATCTTACAGAAGCTGTGCGCCGGCGACCCTACTCGGTGTTGTTATTAGATGAGATTGAGAAGGCGCACAGTGACGTTTTTAATATTTTGCTACAAGTGCTCGATGATGGTCGTTTAACCGATGGTCAAGGACGAACCGTAGATTTCAAAAACACCGTTATTATTATGACTTCTAATTTGGGATCTGATGTTATCCAGATGCTTTCTGGAGAAGAGAATTATGAAGTCATGAAATCGGCGGTGATGGATGTGGTTGCGATGAACTTTAGACCGGAGTTTATAAACCGAGTGGATGAAAGTGTAGTTTTCCATCCTCTTGCCAAAACGGAGTTAAGGGGTATCGCAAATAAGCAGTTAGCCTTGCTACAGGCAAGGTTGTCAGATCATGATTTGAGCTTATCTATTGATGATGCGCTCTTAGATAGTGTGATGGATATAGGGTTTGACCCAGTATATGGTGCTCGACCGTTGAAGCGCGCACTGCAGAGTTTGATCGAGAACCCTCTTGCAGAGGCAATTTTGGCAGGAAATTTCCCTGTGGGAAGCGCCATAAAGGGTAGTCTAGTCGATGGTAGACCTGAATTTGTTACGTCTTAGAGATAACCAACGAGAGGGTCGCCTCCAGAATAACTGGTGAGGCTTGCGAGGGAATCAATAAATAAATAAAACAGTTCTGCTTGAGACGATACGTCGAGTTTCGCATAGCTATTTTTTCGATGTAGTTTGACTGTCTCTGGCGAGATGCCTAAACGTTCAGCGATTGATTTTGTTGAATGTCCGTGAAGAAAAAGTTGAACTACCTGAGTTTCTCGGTCAGTAAGATATGCCGTTCCAAAATATTTGAGTGCGCTGTCCAATTGACCTGGTAGTTCGTTGGTTTTATCCGAGATGTTTTTATCTTTACTGTCCCACTGAAGATTACAAATTCTCTCAATAATGGGCTCAATATCTNTAAGTATTCCCAGTTGAGTGCGGTTGAAGCGCTGGGTTAATCCTAGCCGGCCCAAAGATATGTTAATAAACTGATTGTTACTCAGATGAATTATGTAGCCGATTTCATCTTTTATCTCGGTAAANTTAAAATAACTGCGGTAATACTCAGTCTTTTTAAACCCCTCTGGTGCGAGATCACTCAGACGATGAAGTCCACGGCAGCGTAGGTCGATTGCGGCCCGATAAAATGGATCGAGTAAAAATGCGCCATTTACAAAACCATCGATTTGGCTTTCTCTCTCCAACGGGGGTATATCATTGTAGTGGACCAAAGGCTTCTCACCACCGTGATAATGCACGATGACTGCATTATCAAAAGGGACTAAACCTTTAAGCATACTGACTAGTAGAGATGGTAGGCGTTCGCTGCCGATCTCGGAAATGATTGGCGCAAAGCGCGAACTAAAGGCTGAAAGATGGTTGATCATGGTTCAAAGATTACAGTTCAAAAGTTCCAATCTGGATGATACTGAACATCTAGCCTTAATGTCACAATATTTTCGGCAAAGGTGTTTAGATTTTTTATAGTAGCCTTTCTAGCAGAATTAGTTTTATGTGCTAGACTCAAGATAGGGTCTAAAAAAATAATTATATTTTGGTGTCTAAAGGCACCCTTCATTTTGAGTCAATTACTCGCTTGAAGATACTGCGAACGCGGTTAGTTCGCCTTTTTGGCATAGTGCCATGATAAGGCACATGTCCTTGTAACAGGGGTCAAATCAATATGGCTTTTGCAGTTATTTTGGTCGCTATTGTTATTCTTTCGGTGTTATTTCATTTCCTCAGTCCATGGCAGGCNACTCCTNTGGCATCCAATTGGGGGTCAATTGATACAACCATTACTATCACTCTGGTTATTACAGGTATTTTCTTTGTTGTCATTGTACTTTTCATGGCCTACTGCGTTTACAAATATCAGGTAGTTCCAGGGCGGAGGTCGGAGTACAAGCCTGAAAACAAAAAGCTCGAATGGTGGCTAATTTCAATTACTACTCTAGCAATATGTGGTCTGTTAGCCCCTGGTCTTGTGGTNTACAACGANTTNGTACATGTTCCACCTAATGCNGTGGAGTTTGAGGCAGTTGGAGANCAGTGGCGNTGGAGTTACAGGTTNCCTGGCGAGGATAAAAAGTTTGGCCGCACTAGTGTNAGNCTTATGGANGACCGTAATAGTTTCGGNCTTGACCCTGANGATGCGGCCGGTCAGGACGATATTCTGGTAGCTGGGAATCAGGTGCACCTTTTGGTTAATCAACCTACAAAGGTTTTGTTGAGATCTAAAGATGTACTCCATGACTTTTATGTCCCTGAATTTCGCGCNAAGATGGATTTAGTCCCAGGTCAAATTACNTACTTTTGGTTCACGCCNACGATCCCTGGGACCTTTGATATTCTTTGTGCTGAATACTGTGGTATTGGTCACTACAACATGCGGGGGCAAGTTGTTGTTGANACAGCCTCAGATTATGAGGAGTGGTTATCCAAGCAAATAACTTTCTCTGAGGTGCTCACAGGCGGCACAGTGGAAGGACTTGTAGAGCAAGGGCAGCGTTTGGCAGCCAGTCGAGGCTGCCTTGCATGCCATAGTGTTGATGGTGGGCCGAGTCTCGGTCCAGGATGGTTGAATTTATCCGGCTCAGAAGAGACCCTTATTGATGGTAGTAAGGTCCTGGTTGATTCTAATTACTTGATTGAGTCCATTGTCGACCCAGCGGCGAAAATAGCTGTAGGTTATCCGCCAGTGATGGTGGCCTATGAATTTAGCGACGAGCAACTGGACAGTTTAGTAGCCTATATTGACTCTCTATCATCAGATGATTTGAGTCAGCCTTCTATACAGCCGACTGAGGATTGATTAATGGCTTACGCAGATGATGCAGAACACGAGGAACTCCATGAGCCGACTAGCTTTATTGCTAAATATGTTTGGAGTCAAGATCATAAAGTCATCGCTATACAGTACTCACTTATCGCGATTTTTGTAGGTTTAATTGCCCTAGTACTGTCGGCAATGATGCGGATGCAAATTGGTTTCCCCGAGAGCATCGATATGGACTCNACTGAATACTACCAAGCTATGACGATGCACGGCATGATNATGGTGATCTACCTACTTACAGCATTATTTTTGGGAGGTTTTGGTAACTACCTGATCCCACTGATGGTGGGCGCTAGAGATATGGTATTTCCATTTGTAAATATGCTGAGNGTTTGGTTTTACTTCGTTTCAGTTTTAGTGCTTCTGGCTAGCTTTTTTGTCCCAGGTGGCCCNACTGGAGCTGGGTGGACNCTATATCCGCCGCAAGCCATAACNGCAGGTACTCCAGGTNCGGAATGGGGTATTATTTTGATGCTAGTCTCTCTNATTATTTTTATTGTCGCTGCGACTATGGGGGGGCTTAACTATGTAACTACCGTTCTCCAGGCCCGTACTCATGGTATGACCATGTTCCGAATGCCTCTCACCGTATGGGGNATATTTGTCGCGACNATTCTNGCGCTGTTAGCCTTNCCGGCATTGTTTGTNAGNGGCATTATGATGTTGNTAGANACAACGATTGGCACGAGCTTTTTNATGCCTGACATGTTCAGTGCGAACCAAGGTACTGCACTTGATTATACCGGTGGTAGTCCTATTTTGTTTCAGCATCTATTCTGGTTCTTTGGACACCCTGAAGTGTATATCGTAGCCTTGCCAGCTTTTGGTTTGGTTTCTGATCTAATTAGTGTTCATGCTCGACGAAGTATCTTTGGCTATCGAATGATGGTGTGGGCGATTGTTGTTATTGGTGTACTTAGCTTCGTTGTTTGGGCGCACCACATGTATGTCAGTGGTATGAATCCTTATTTTGGCTTTTTCTTTGCTGTCACTACATTAGTGATTGCGGTGCCCACTGCACTCAAGGTTTATAATTGGTTGTTAACTCTCTGGCGTGGAAATATTCATTTAACCGTGCCTATGTTATTTTCATTAGCCTTTATTGTTACTTTCTTAGTTGGCGGTTTAACTGGCCTATTCCTTGGTAACGTCGTTGTGGATATACCACTTTCTGACACTTATTTTGTTGTGGCCCATTTCCACATGGTGATGGGTGTTGCGCCAGTATTAGTAGTATTCGGTTCTATTTATCATTGGTATCCAAAAATTACTGGCCGAATGCTCCATGATGGCATCGGTAAGTTACACTTTTGGATAACTTTCCTTGGGACCTATCTGATTTATTTCCCTATGCATTATCTCGGCTTTCTTGGTATGCCAAGACGATATTACGCATGGGAGGGGTACCAGGTTATTAATCCTGAGTCAGCGCAGAGCCTTAATGCTTTTATTACCGTTGTAGCAATTAGTGTAGGTATTAGTCAGCTATTATTTCTGTTTAATATGGTTTACAGCTACTTTAAGGGCAAACCTTCGGGGGGTAATCCCTGGAAAGCTACTTCCCTTGAATGGTTGACGCCAGAAACTCCGCCAAAGCATGGTAACTGGGGTCCATCTCTCCCTGTGGTGCATCGATGGGCCTATGATTACGGCGTCCCTGGGGCTGAGCTTGACTACACGCCTCAAACGACTAGTGGAGAGGAAGTTCCAATCCATGAAAGTGATCACGATGAATAATAATATAAAACAATAGAACGGAGATAATGATGCTCGCCCAAACGACTTCGATGCCACTTGCTGGTGACCTCAGCGATGTTACCCGACGAGGAGCCAGTGCAAAGACAGGCCTATACTTTTTGATGGCCGCTATCAGTTCTATGTTCTTTCTGTTTCTACTGTCATACATATTGCGCTCTCAAGTTTCGGATTGGGAGGCTTTATCAGAGCCATGGCAACCGCTAGCGAAGACATGGCAGCTATGGATCAATACCGTATTATTGTTGGTGGCTAGTATTTCTTTTGAACTGGCGAGACGAAATATAGATCGACCTCAGCAGAGTAACGCTCGAGAATTTATGTGGCTTGCAGGTCTCTCATCTTTAGGGTTTTTGATAGGCCAATTGGTTTTTTGGCGATACTTAATGGACAGAGGATTTTTGGCTACAACTAACCCCGCCAATGCCTTTTTCTTTTTGCTGACAGGATTACATGCGCTGCATTTAGTGGGGGGGATGGTTGCCTGGGTGGTAGCTACACGCCGTTTGTTGGCAATCCCTAAGGAAGTCGAGTCAAAATCTGTTGCATTAGCCAAGCTTTCAATTGAGCTATGTGCAAGATACTGGCACTTTTTGCTAATAGTATGGATGTTGCTGTTTGCACTTTTGTCTAGTTCTCCTGGTACCTATGCCGCGATTGCTAGATTTTGTGGATTTGGAGAGTGATGACTATGGAAAATTCTGCACTAGCTAAAACGACAAGTGTTGATGTATTAATTGAGGACTGGGCATCAGATAAAGACGCATTTAAAAATGTGTCTTGGGGAAAAGCCATGATGTGGATTTTCCTACTCAGTGATACTTTTATCTTCAGTTGCTTTCTAGTCGGTTACATGTCGGTGCGAATGACCACAGCAGAACCATGGCCCAATTCTAGTGAAGTGTTTGCGCTTACTATAATGGGGGAGCATATACCCCTTATTCTGATTGCTATTATGACCTTTGTGCTAATTACCAGTAGTGGCACCATGGCAATGGCGGTTAATTGTGGTTATCGCAATCAACCAAAACAGGCGGCAATATTAATGTTAGTTACCGCTGGATTTGGGTTGTGTTTTGTTGGTATGCAAGCTTTTGAGTGGAGTAAGCTTATCGAAGAAGGGGTGCGCCCTTGGGGCAATCCTATGGGTGCTGCCCAGTTTG
Organism: Porticoccaceae bacterium; assembly: GCA_002685195.1. Lineage (GTDB taxonomy): Bacteria > Pseudomonadota > Gammaproteobacteria > Pseudomonadales > Porticoccaceae > HTCC2207. Next base: position 52,089 of record NYWV01000017.1, on the reverse strand, counting down.
GAGCTATATTCTTTATGGTTACAGGGTTTCATGGTTTCCATGTATCTATAGGGGTAATCTACTTAATTATTGTAGCGCTTAAAGTTCTGCGTGGTGACTACGAGGACCGAGGCTATGAAATAGTCGAGATTACAGGCCTCTACTGGCATTTTGTTGATTTGGTTTGGGTCTTTATATTTGCTTTCTTTTATCTTTGGTAGGAGTTTGAAACATGGAAAATGGTAGCGATGTTCAGGGTCAGCAGCAACACCCTATAAGTCTTTATTTTAAAGTATGGGGACTGCTATTTGTTCTAAGTGGTTTTTCCTACGCGGTGGATTACTTGCAAGTCCAAGGTGAGCTTCGCTGGGCCTTAATTATTATATTTATGTTTCTTAAGGCCGGCCTAATAGTAGCTGTCTTTATGCATATGGTATGGGAGCGTATGGCATTTGTGCTCGCTATATTGATGCCTCCACTATGTATACTCGTGCTTATAGCCTTGATGTCTATAGAGGCGGATTATACGTACTTTAATCGACTGTTTTTTTTCAACGACTAAATACTATTAAGGCATAACTTTTATAAAGTGTTTGAATCGTTCTTGCCATCTGATAAACCAATGGGGGACTGAAGGACCTTCACCAGCATCTATAAGTAGTGGGTGACGCCCAACAACATCGCTTAATAGCTTCTCTTTTTCAGTCTCGATATCAACAAAAAACAAATGTTTTCCCGCCTTTAGTGCAGATTCAAAGCGAGCGAAGCGCTTGTTTTTGATTTGAATGCCAAAGAAACCGCCTTCCCATGTACAAAAACCCAGCAATATAATGGATAAAAATATAAAGGGTATCCAAGTTGGTCCTTCTGCCCAGCCAAAGAAGTGAGCGAGGAGCAGTATGGTTGCCGAGGCAAGCACTCCTATTAATGCTCCTACTTCTGTACCATGAACAACATCAGTTCTCAGGACGGCCTCTACTTCATGGAGTCTGCTATGCCTAGCTACCTCACCATCATCTAGGCTAAGGACGTGTATATGTGGTGTTGAGATCCCGTGATTTTCTAATTCTTTTTCGACGAGCTCTAATTCATCAAGATTATTACAGATGTAAAAATGGCGTCTCATAACTCAAGCCCCTAAATTTTATTATTATTAGGCGAGGGCGATTGCAACTCCAAAGGCTAAAAACTAATCATTTAGCACCTAGGTACAACAAGCGCCTTCATTTTAAGTATAGGACAGGTAATGAGGTGTGTCGAACGACATATCTTGGAAATATTCTCAACATGGTTGCAGAAAAGTTGTGAGTTTAAGACTGAAACTGCTCTGGGTTCATAAACATTAACTTGACCACTAACGATTCACCCGCGGGTTCTACGGCCATCATCAAGACATTGATGTCCTCTCCAATTTTCACACCAGTGGGTACATTGAAGAGAAGGCCACCGGTGGTCTCATTGGTCAGAGTATGTAAGTCTTTGAGGTCTTTATCTTTACGTACTTCAGTTTCAAATTTCTGAAGCATCGTTTTAACTGAAATTTCGAAGTTAGGAAAATTAAATTGGCCTCTGTATTCACTGCGATCTAGTTCTAACTTAATTGGAATTACCATGCCGGTTTGCTCTGAGGTCAATTGACCAGAGGAGATCTGAACTCCCTGCTTAAGTTCCTTAAATAGCTTCTTAGCGTCTTCAGGTTTTTGCCGAATAAATCCCGCAACCAGTAAATTTACACCGAGATTAAATAGTTTGCGAGAGTCTATATTGATACTTTGTTCTTCAGCCATGATCTTTACCGTGTTTTGTTTGGAGTATTATTGGTTCTCTAAAATGTCGCAGTATTTCAGTCGATCAACCCATATTTCGTATCTAAGATAGCTAATATCTCAGCCTTAGGATTTGAAGAAACTGTTAATGTTTCACCAGTTATCTTCTCAGCCAGACTAACATAGGTATCGGACACCTGCATCATCACAGATTCAGGTAGCTCATTATCTGCAGCTAGAGCATAACGCTCCTCCATACGGTTTTTATCTAATAAAATATCTGGATCAGGAAAGTGTTTTAGTAATAGCTGGCGGAAACCTTCCTTTGAATTCTCCACGACCTTGCCTTCTCTATAGTTTGGGCCATCCCATATTCTGGATGAGTCTGGAGTGCCAACTTCGTCCATGTAAATTAATTCATCATTGCCATTACGATCAGCCACGTAACCAAACTCAAATTTAGTATCAACAAATACCTGGTCTAACTTGGCTAGTTCGCTACTGATAACTGAGAAGCCTTCTCTGAGAAGTTTTTCATAAACATCGATGTCCTCTTTACTTTTGAATTTGAAGGCAGCGGTATTGTTTTCGATATCTGTCCTTGAGATATTCACATCATCTACTTCAGGCACGCCGGGAATCCCTTTTAGAATGCCCTTAGTGGATGGCGTAATCAGTAATTCAGCTAATTTCTCATCACGTCCTAGGTTATCTTCAAGTTGGATGCCACAGAAATCACGTTCCCCTTTTTCATAGGCACGCCACATGGAGCCAGTAATATATTGCCGACAAATTGCCTCGATCATCACTGGTCTAGCTTTTTGTACAATCCATACTAGAGGGTGCGGAACATCTAATATGTGGCTGTTAGCTAGGCCTTGTTCACGAAATAATTTAAACCAATGATTAGAAATAGCATTTAAGGCAGCTCCTTTACCTGGAATGCCTTGCATATTTCCCTCTCCGCGCCAAATACATTCAAATGCTGAGATGCGGTCACTAATCACCATGATCGCGAGAGGCGAGTCTGGAGCGACATCATAGCCATGTTCTATGATTAGCCGCCGGCTATCAGCTTCGGTCAACCAGTAAACAGAGCGAACCTTGCCGCTATGCACTGGCTCATCGCTACGAATTGGAAGATCATCATTTACAGCTAATACTTTGTTCGCAAGACTCATTGTTAGTGCCTAGGTTGTTGGATTATGGGTTATAAAATAAAAAAATAACTGAGAACGAATTCTATCAATTCAGAATCACTTGGGTAAAGTAAAGATTAACTCTAAGATGGGTTATTATTTGTGCTTTATATCATAATGGTCATTTCGGAAGGGGTCATATATGCCGACAATTTTAGTCACTGGTGGTAGTGGATTTATTGGACGTCATTTTTGTTGGGAAGCCGAGCGTTTAGGGTGGTCGCTAATCGTGCTTAGTCGCAGTGTTGAAAAGGCACGTAAAGTATTGCCGAGTTCTGCTGAAATCATATCTCGTCTTGATGAAATATCCAGTGATATAAATATAGATACCATCGTTAATCTGGCAGGAGAGCCCCTCGCGGATAAGCGCTGGAATGAGAGTCGCAAAAAACAGTTTTTTGTCAGTAGAAGCAGTTTTACGGATCAACTCTACGAGTTTTTCCGTCACCGAACTGAAGCCCCAATGCGGCTTATTAGCGGATCTGCCATAGGTTACTATGGCCCAGGCTCTGCACCAGTGGATGAGTCAAATTCCGCAGTAGATGGGTTTTCTCATAAACTCTGTGCAAGTTGGGAAGATAGCGCTCTTCAATTTAAAAACTTAGGTACTCGAGTTTGCTTGGTGCGCACAGGGATAGTACTCGGTGAACAGGGTGCCTTGGCGAAAATGCTACCGCCCTTCAGGATGGGACTTGGAGGTCCCATAGGTAACGGCGAGCAAGTAATGTCTTGGATCCATATCAAAGATATGGTGAGAGTTTTAAATCACTGTATCCAATCTGAGAAGTTATCGGGCCCTATTAATGCAACCGCACCTAACTCGTCGATCAACCGAGAGTTTACTGCGACATTAGCTAAGGTCCTTGGCAGACCGGCTCTGTTGCCAATGCCCAGTTTTATGGTCAGACTTCTGTTTGGTGAGATGGGCGAAGAGTTATTGCTTCAGGGCCAGGAGGTGATTCCAGCTAAGCTTCTTCAGAGCAAGTTTGAATTTAAGTATCCAAATCTGACGGAAGCTCTACAAGATTTACTCAAATAAGCCTGTGGAGAGGTTGAAAAGCGGTAGATTGACATGCTCCAGTCTGTATACTTCCAAGCACTAAAATAACTATGAATTTATAGGATCTAAGAATGAACTCTGAATTTACTGGAAAAACGGTCATTATAACTGGCGCCTCTGCCGGTGTTGGTGCTGCATGTGCAAGGGCTTTTGCGGCGCAAAAGGCTAATTTGGTTCTCTCTGCCCGAGGCCAGGAAGGTTTAGATAGAATTGCAGATGAACTGTCGCCCCAGTGCTCGGTTCTTACCGTTGCGATGGATGTCGCTAACAGTGAACAATGTATGGAATTGCTCGCTAAGGCTGAAGCGAAGTTTGGTCATGTAGACGTGCTAGTCAATAACGCCGGCATGCATAATCGAGGTGATCTTGAGAAACTTGATCCGGCGGATGTTGGTGCAATGGTTGATATTAATATGCGAGCACCTCTCATACTATCATGTGCGGCTATTCCCTATTTGAGGCGTGCAGGATCAGGTTCGATTGTTATGGTGGGATCTCTGGCTGGTATGTCTCCACTTCAAGGCGCCGCAACTTATTCTGGGACTAAAGCAGGCTTGCGTGCCTTTGCGTACGCGCTTGCTGATGAAGTTCGGGAATCAGGAATTACGGTTGGTGTAGTCTCTCCCGGGCCGATTGATACAGGTTTCATTATGAGCGAAATTGATAATGTTGAAGATATCGTTTTTTCTCAGCCCATGAGTTCTGCAGAGTCCGTGGCAGATGCGATTCTGTCTATTGCCCGTGGTGAACAAACAGAAGTTACTATGCCCGCGTCAAGCGGTAAGTTAGTCACCTTGAGTTATCTCTTTCCCAGGCTTCGACGTTATGTGCGGCCTAAGTTGTATGCTAAAGGGCGAAAAAATAAAGATAAGTACCGCAACCGCAATGCTTAACACCAAGATGCGACTGATACTATGAAATTAAATTTCACAGAAAAGGGGAGTGGACCGGTTGCCATATTGATGCATGGAATGTTCGGCTCTTTGTCCAACTTAGGTAACCTTGCTAGACATCTGGCTCCAACCCACAGAGTGATTAGCGTGGATTTGCGGAATCATGGAGATTCACCCCAGAGTGCCACCATGGACATTCCTGCAATGGCCGAGGACATAGTTGAACTTATGGATGATCTAAGTCTTGGTGAAGCCATTTTGATAGGACATTCACTCGGGGGTAAGGTGGGTATGCAGGTTGCCCTCAACAATGTTGGTCGTGTAAGCAAGCTGGTTGTTGCCGATATTTCTCCAGTAGCCTATGTCCCTAGACAAGATGCCGTTCTTGATGCTCTAAATGCATTGTCAAAAACCAATGTTGAGAGCCGTCAGCAAGCTAATGGTATCGTTGCGGATTATGTCCAAGAACCACAAACTCGAGCTTTTTTGTTGAAGAACTTACATCGCAATAAAGAAGGGCGCTACATCTTAAAGTTAAATATGGCTGCCATTTCTGAGAACTACGGAACTAGTCTTGTCGCTGCTCCAGAGGGTGAACCTTACCAAGGGCCGAGTTTATTTTTAAAGGGTGAGACTTCAGCTTATATCCAGAGTAAGCATCAACTAATTATTCAGGCTCTTTTCCCCAATAGTGAGTTGTATGTAATTTCACAGGCTGGACATTGGCTACATGCTGAAAAACCCGATGAATTTAATGCCAAAGTGTCAAATTTTCTCATTAGCAACTGAACAAATGCGTCAAATCATAGTAGAATTCTCAAAAGGAAAACACATCTCTAGGAAGCTCTAATGTTTGAAAACTTAAAACCAGTCGCTATTGACCCAATTCTCGGATTAATGGTTGCTTTCAAAGCTGATAATCGTGCTGAGAAAATTGATCTTGGTGTCGGAGTTTATCAGGACGATCGTGGCCGCACTCCGGTCATGGCATCGGTCAAAGAGGCTGAATCTCGCCTAATGAAGTTAGAGACAACTAAGTCCTACCAAGGAATGGCTGGAGACCCTGATTACAATCAGCGGATGATGGAATTATTGCTGGGAAAAGATCACAGCATACTGAGTACTGGGCGGGTGAAAAGCATTCAAGCACCCGGAGGCTCTGGTGCTCTGCGTGTTGGCGCGGAAGTCATTCGACGAGCAAGGCCCGAATCTAAATTATGGGTTGGAATTCCAACTTGGCCAAACCATATACCTCTACTCGGGAGTGCTGGATTTGACATAAAACAGTACCCTTATTACGACATGGATGCTCGTCAAGTTGATACTGAAAAAATGATGGAGACTCTGCGGCAGGTTCCGGTAGGCGATTTGGTGCTGCTACACGGCTGTTGCCATAATCCAACGGGCGCGGATTTAACGAATGAACAGTGGGATTCTATTGCTGACTTGGCGCTAGAGCGCGGCTTTATACCTTTTATCGATACAGCCTACCAAGGCCTAGGTAACGGCCTTGACCAAGATGCTTACGGAATGCGCATGATGGCTGAAAGATTGCCTGAGGTAATTATTGCTTCTTCCTGCTCCAAAAACTTTGGCTTATATCGCGAACGTACAGGTTCTATTACCTTTATTGCGGAAACGTCTGAGCAAGCTGATATTGTGGTAAGCCAGGCAATGTCGACGGCGCGGTCTATTTATTCAATGCCTCCGGCGCATGGTGCGCTTCTTGTGTCAATGGTATTAGGGGACCCTCAACTCCGCAGCCAGTGGGAGACTGAACTAGAGGAGGTTAGGCTACGCATAAAGTCTATGCGCAATCTACTTTGTGACAGTCTTGAGAACAATGCTGCTGGAATGGATTTCAGCCATATCAAGCGGCAGAATGGTATGTTTTCATTTCTAGGAATTACTACTCCTCAATTGGAACGCTTAAGGACTGAATTTGGTATTTATATAGTCTCCTCTACGCGGATCAACTTGGCGGGAGTTAATTCGAATAATATAAAGCACCTAACTCAATCTTTACTAACGGTTTTGGAGTAAAACTCTGTTCTGAAAGTCTAGTCAATATGACCGTTAATATAAGGTTTTGAAATAGCGACAAGGCGGTTTAGGAGTGCATTTATGTCTAGAGTATTACAGTCGACTTGGATATCTGCATAGCGTAAATAGAGCTCTCTGCGCTCATTAAAAAGACTTGAGAAACTTTGATTAGGGCGACGGGCAATGCCCCTGGTAGTAAAGTTAGTAATACGCCTCTCTAGCTGGTCTTGAGGTAGATCTAGAAATATGACCATTCCTTGGGACTTCAAGTGAATCATGCCAGCACCTGAATATACGGCGCTACCACCGGTGGCGACAACTTTCGCAGAAACATCTTCCTTGAGCAACACTTGCTCTTCAGCAGTTCTCAAAGACTGATAACCATTTTGGTTTATATACTTTTGAAGGCCACTATTTACATACTTTTCGATCGTTCGATCAGTATCAATAAAACCTAGTCCTAGAGATTTTGCCAAGAGCACGCCAACAGTGCTTTTCCCAACGCCGGGCATGCCTATTAACACGATTGCTTTAGATGTTTTTTTTGTCATGCTAGTGTCTCTGACCAGTTACCACCATTTTAAGTGCATTATGCATCAAATCGTTTAGTTCAATACTAAAAAAGTGATTTGATTTAGCCAATAGTTAATAGCTACTTTGAATGGAAAGTTTTAAGAAAATAACAGATTTGTACGGTGAGACTGTATAATTAAAGAAACGTGCAATGGATTAGTTTAGATGGCTCATTTTCAGCGAATAGGCTTGTTTGGAAACCTAGATCTACCTGAGGTCAAGGATTCTCTGCGTAAGCTTGAGACGTTCCTCGTAAGTCAGGGGCGTGATGTTATCTATGAGAGAGGCACAGCGGATATCGTTGACTGGTTTGTTAAGGAAATATTGCATACCTCAGAGTTTGCTGGGGCCATTGACTTGGGTATTGTGGTGGGTGGCGACGGTAGTATGCTTAGTGCCAGCCGAAAGATGGCATCTATTGGCGTACCTCTGCTGGGAATAAACCGTGGTCGTCTGGGATTTTTAACAGATATCTCTCCAGATGAGATCGAAGCACGTGTCTCCACAGTACTTTCAGGAGATTACGTGCAAACTCGACGGTTTATGCTTGAGACGACGGTAACTCGAGATAACGAAGTTATTGGGAGTGGTACGGCAGTTAATGACATTGCTATGCATCCAGGCATGTCGGTCAGAATGATGACCTTTGAGCTCTATGTGGACGGTGAGTTTGTTTACAGTCAGCGCTCTGATGGTTTAATCGTAGCAACACCGACAGGTTCAACTGCCTATGCACTGTCGGCCGGAGGGCCCTTGCTGTTCCCCGAGCTCGATGCAATGGTGGTTGTGCCCCTTAACCCCCATACACTTAACAGTAGACCCATTGCCCTTCATGGAGATGCGCAAATTGAGTTGAGAGTAAGTACACGTAATGAATTACAGCCAGTATTGACCTGCGATGGGCATAACGACATTGTCACTCAACCAGGGGATTTAATAAAAATTGCCCGCCATGCCCACGACATTTTGTTGATTCATCCCAAGGACCATAATTTCTATAGTGTTTGTCGCTCAAAACTGGGCTGGGGAAGTCGTTTAGGCGTAGAAACTATAGACGATTAGTTTAATATTACCGGATACTTCTTACTTTATGCCCCAGAATCCCAATTGGTATGTCGCCGCTAAACAATATCCTGCAGTTACTGGGTTAATAGTTTTAAGTGCCATCGGCGGAATGTTAGTTACTTTAAGTTATCCAACGGCGGTTCGTTACTTTAGTTTCGGTGGATTTAGGGGCGAAGATTACTGGCGTCTTATTACACCTATTTTTCTTCATTTTGGCATAGTGCATTTTATTTTTAATAGTCTCTGGTTATCGATGCTTGGCTCCCGCATTGAGCGGCTATCTGGGCCTATCCATCTGATTCTACTTGTTCTAATTTCTGGTTTAGTTTCCAATCTGGCTCAATTTTGGTGGTCTGGAGCAGCAAATTTTGGTGGGATGTCTGGGGTAGTCTATGCTTTATTAGGTTATATCTGGATCGTAAACAAATTAGTGCCGCACTCACTAACAGCGCTACCAAAAGGTATTGTTGGCTTTATGATTGGTTGGCTAATACTTTGCATGACGCCCATATTGACCTTCTTGCTCGGTGTTGGTATCGCTAATGCCGCACATTTAGGGGGACTCATTATTGGCATGGTCCTCGGACTTATTTTTGGAGTCTTGGCACGATTCAGGAGAAAGCATGAACTTTAAGCAACTCGTTGAGGGCATTACACCTGATATCTATGAAGGTCTAAAGCGTGGGGTCGAGATTGGTAAATGGCCTGACGGGAGAAGTCTAACTGAGGAACAAAAGATCCTTTGTATGCAGGCGATAATTACCTATGAAGAATCAATGCCCGCGGATCAGCGAACAGGTTATGTGCCTCCCAAAGTCGAACCTTGTGATACAACAGATGAGGTGCAGCCACTATCATGGAAAAATTGATGGGTTTCAAACAATCTGGTCATCTACTCAAAATGGAGGCGAACATTTCCCCGGAGGGATACGTTGAATATCAACTGCCCCTTGATGAAGAGCGAGTGCCTTTAAATCAATTTATTGGTCAGTCTATTTCCCTGGAACATCTCGGTGATATTCATTGTATCCACTGCGGACGACGATCCAAGAAGAGCTTTAGTCAGGGTTATTGCTATCCTTGCTTCATTAAATTACCTGAGTGTGATACGTGCATTATGAGTCCTGAGAAATGCCACTTTCATGCGGGTACCTGCCGAGACTCCAATTGGGGAGAAAAATACTGCTTTACAGATCATTATGTTTATTTGTCCAACACCTCAGGTGTTAAGGTTGGTATTACCCGTGGGGATCAATTGCCGACTCGGTGGATTGATCAAGGGGCTACGCAAGGACTGCCTATCTTCAGAGTCACTAACAGACGTCATGCGGGTTTAATTGAAGATCGTTTGCGCCAACATGTGGCCGATAAAACGCAATGGCAGCGAATGCTGAAGGGCAACAATGACGATCTTAACTTACCGTCGGTTAGAGATGATTTATTAGAGAAGTGTCGGTTAGACCTTCAGGAATTATCAGATCAATATGGATTACAAGGGATACAGCTTCTCGATCAAGAATTGACCACTGAAATAGCATTTCCCGTGGAACAATTTCCTGAAAAAGTTAAAAGCTTCAATTTGGATAAACAACCCTTGATGGAGGGTGTTCTGCAGGGTATTAAAGGCCAGTATTTGATTCTTGATACAGGTGTAATTAACATCCGAAAATACACAGCCTACAATGTTGAATTTAGCGTCGAGGCTTAATCAGTACCCCTAAGGAAAACTCTCATGAAAGATGCGGCACCTCAAACGATTTACCTCAAAGATTATCAAGTTGCGGTATTTTTGATCGAAAAGACGAACCTTGTTTTTGATCTTGGCGACGATCAAACCAGCGTGGTTACAGAGCTATCTGTTTTGCGTAATCCCTCTAGCAAAGATCAGTCCAAGCATCTAGTACTAGATGGTAGTTCCAAACTTGATCTTCAGTGGGTAAAGATCAATGGCCAACAATTGGATCCCGCTGACTATCTTAAAGAATCTGATTCGTTGACGATCTTTGATGTTCCCGATGCATGCGTGATCACAACCGAGGTAATCATCAAGCCGCAGTTGAATACTACCATGATGGGTCTCTATCGCTCTCGTACTATGTATTGCACCCAATGTGAAGCCGAGGGCTTTAGGGATATTACCTACTATCTCGACCGGCCTGATGTTATGTCTGAATTCACGACTAAGGTAATCGCAAATAGGGAGCAGTACCCAGTTCTTCTTTCAAATGGTAACCCTGTAGATCGGGGAGCTATGGATGAAGATAGACATTTTGTGACCTGGCATGATCCTTTCAAGAAGCCAGCGTACTTGTTTGCTTTGGTGGCTGGAACTCTGAGTGTTGTTCAGGATACTTTTGAAACCTGTTCTGGCCGTCAAGTCCAGCTCGAAATCTTTGTCGAAGAAAAAGACCTCGATAAATGTGATCATGCAATGCTGTCCTTGAAAAAATCTATGCGTTGGGATGAGGAAGTCTATGGGCGAGAATATGATCTTGATATTTTTATGATTGTTGCGGTGGATGACTTTAATATGGGTGCCATGGAGAACAAGGGACTCAATATTTTTAATACCTCCGCAGTTCTCGTGAACCCAAAGACGAGCACAGACGCGGCTTTCCAGCGAGTTGAAGGTATAGTTGCCCATGAGTATTTTCACAATTGGTCCGGTAATAGAGTAACCTGCCGGGACTGGTTTCAACTGAGCCTGAAGGAGGGTTTTACTGTATTCCGTGATTCTCAATTTTCCTCTGATATGAACTCAGCAACTGTGAAACGAATTGAAGATGTTGCCTACCTTCGAACTCATCAGTTTGCTGAAGATGGTGGTCCCATGGCTCACTCAGTCCAGCCTGAGTCCTACATGGAAATTAATAACTTTTATACTGTTACAGTCTATGAAAAAGGATCTGAAGTCGTTCGTATGTATCACAGCTTGCTAGGGTCAGAAGCTTTCCGAAAGGGGAGTGACCTCTACTTTGACCGCCATGATGGTCAGGCAGTAACAGTGGAAGATTTTGTGGTGGCAATGGAAGATGCCAGTGGCCGGGATTTGTCTCAATTCAGACTTTGGTATAGGCAATCTGGTACACCTTTGTTAGAGGTGCAGTCATCTTTTGATGACAAAGCTCATACATACACTCTTAGTTTTAAGCAAAGCTGTCCAGACACCCCAGGGCAGAAGAATAAAAAACCATTTGTATTACCAGTCAAGCTAGGACTAGTCGGCGCTGATGGTAACGACCTTGTATTAAACAGTGAAGGTGACACAGAGATTGTTCTTGAACTAACTGAAGCAGAGGACAGCGTAGTTATTCCCAATGTAAGCTCCGAGCCTGTTCCCTCGCTACTACGAGGATTGTCTGCCCCAGTCAAACTAGAATACCCATACACAGTTGATGAACTAGCTCATCTGATGGCAAATGATTCCGATGGTTTTAACCGATGGGATGCATGTCAGGCCCTAAGTTTGGGTGTACTCAAACAACTAGCTGATGATAGTTTAAAGAATAAGGAATTGTCTCTGGATGGGCATCTAATCGACGCCTTTAGAAGGTTGTTAGAGGATAGCTCTCTGGACCCTGCAATGGTTGCTCTGATGTTGCAATTGCCTCCTGAGGCATTGCTCTACGAATTAGCGGAGGTAATTAATCCTGAGGCGATTCATGATGCCAGAAGCTTTGTTCGCACTGCATTGGCCGGCGCGCTAGAGAGCCAATTGCTGAGTGTTTACGAAACTCATAACACCCGTCCAGAGTATGCTCCGAATGCTGACCAAATTGGCCATCGCAGTCTAAAAAACGCTGCATTGGGCTACCTAAGTTTGGTCGGCACTAGAGGCATAGAGCTGGCTTGGGAGCAATTTCAGCAGGCTGACAATATGACTGATAAAGCAGTTGCTCTAGCAGTCTTAGTGAATTGTCCAACTGCCTCAGACTATGCATCTAAAGCATTAAGCCTGTTTGAAAAGCAGTACCGTGATGAGCCGTTGGTCATGAATATATGGCTGCAGATTCAGGCAGCTAACAGTCAACAGGGTGGGCTTGGTCGGATAGAAGAGCTAATGGAACATTCAGCATTCACAATGAGCAATCCAAATAAAGTGAGAAGTCTGATCGGAGGATTCTGTTCCGCTAATTTAATCAACTTTCATTCTAAAGATGGCTCTGGCTATCGCTTCTTGAGTGATCAAATACTCACGCTTAATCAGGCTAATCCTCAAGTTGCGGCGCGACTAGTAACGCCATTAACGCGTTGGAAGAAATTTGATGCACCTCAACGGGAATTAATGCGAGAACAGTTACAGAGAATCGCAGATGAGCCCAATCTAGTTAAAGATATTTACGAAATTGCATCAAAATCGCTCTGATAGACCAAGATATTGGTAGCTAAGTGCCTGTTTAAATTAATGTAATACTGGTTAGCGAGACTTGGTTTTTTAGGCTAGTGTTAAAGTATCAGGCCAGTAATGGCTTTCTTTACTATTGGTGCTGATGCTCATTTGACCAATAATCACATCGTTCCGGAATGGTGTGTCTCATATGAGCTACATCTGACCCTAAACTTTAGGAGGCTTTCACAAGCCTCCTTTTTTTGCATCACGAAAAGGACTAGTTGAAGGGCCTAGCTAAATCTTCAGAAATTGCCTATGCCTGTTTGTATCTCTCATCTCAACAGGCAGCCTATGTTTCTGGGGCTTCGCTTGAAGTAGATGGTGGCGGTGAGGTGCCTGTGTTTCTTGATCTAGCTTACCAATAGAGCTTTATGCTAGAAAGCATCTAGGCCACATAATATCTATTTAGTGATTGATATGATCTTTTTAGCAATCTATAGTCTGTTGAAAAACTGCTTTTCAATTAATGACAATAATAGCTAAGGGGATTCAATGTACGCAGAGAAATATGCACAACAATGTCCAGACCGGGCCGCGTTCATTATGGCGTCTACTGGAGTCAGCGTTTCATACAAAGAGTTTGAGGCGCGATCGAATCGTTTAGCGCATTATTTACAGTCCCAAGGACTTGTTGCTGGTGACCATTACTCAATGTTCATGGAAAACAATGAGTATTATTTGGAGATTTGTGGCGCAGGTGAGCGATCAGGTCTTTTCTACACCTGCATTAATTCCTATCTTACGCCAAGTGAGGCGGCTTACATCATTAATAACTCAGAATCTAAAGTGTTATTTGTGTCACCCGCTAAACTTGAGGTGGCAGTTGAGGCTTTGGCTGAATGCCCCAATATTGAGATAGTGTTAGTGGTCGATAGTGACAGTTCGAGCCTACCTGAGGGTATGGTTAGTTATTCTCAAGCTATTGAAGCGCTCCCGTCTATTCCGATTGATAAACAGTTGCTAGGGCATTCCATGCTTTATTCATCAGGCACTACTGGGCGGCCTAAGGGCATTATTCGACCTTTGTCAGGTCAGGCCCCAGATAGCGTATTACCTGTATTTCAGTTCTTGGAGGGCATATTAGGGTACCGAGATGATATGGTTTATTTGTCGCCCGCACCCTTATACCATTCGGCACCCCAGGCAGCGATCAATTTGGCGATTCGGCGAGGCGCTACGGTTGTCATTATGGAGCGTTTCGATCCCGTTGAGTATCTTCGGTTAGTTGAACATTATCAGGTGTCTCACTCACAACTGGTGCCCACAATGTTTAGCCGTATGCTAAAACTTAGCGATGAGGAGAGGCAGCAATACGATTTATCATCTATGGAGTTTGCAGTGCATGCGGCTGCTCCATGCCCTGAGATAATTAAGCGGCAAATGATTGACTGGTGGGGCCCGATTATCCATGAGTACTATGGCGCCACAGAAGGACTTGGTTTTGCAGTTTGCGATTCCCATGAATGGTTGGCACATCCAGGCACTGTTGGGAAAGTTGTCGCGGGTGAGCTGTCTGTTCTAGATGATGAAATGAATCCTTCACCCAAGGGCGAACCGGGAACGCTTTGGTTTGCCAATGGCTCAGAATTTCGTTATTTCAATGACCCAGAAAAGACTGCTGAGGCTACGTCCCCTAGCGGTGAAATGACTACGGTAGGTGATGTGGGCTATGTGGATGAAGATGGCTTTCTATTTTTGACAGATCGCAAAGCTTTTATGATTATTTCCGGCGGTGTGAATATCTATCCTCAAGAGAGTGAAGACCTCTTAATTTCGCACCCTAAAGTCGCTGATGCTGCTGTATTTGGTGTGCCTAATGCTGACTTTGGCGAAGAGGTCAAAGCAGTGATTCAACCAATTGATGGTATAACAGGTGATCAGTCGTTAACCGAAGAGCTGCTGCAGTATCTTGGCAAGCATTTGTCGAGGCAGAAAGTACCCAGATCTATTGACTACCAACTAGAGCTACCGCGATTACCCACAGGAAAGCTCTATAAGCGTGCACTTAGAGATAGTTATTGGGATGAAGGATAGAAATACGTATGGAGATTATTTTTGAACGACACCTGCGATCAGTTTTAAAAAGCCAATAGTATTTATAATTTTGTGTGTCGTTACAATTAAACAGGGTGATTCAACATATCAAACTAAATTGCTCAGTGAGGGGATAGTATGGGTCCATTGTCAGGTAAGACTGTTATTGAATTTGCTGGGCTAGGGCCAGGACCCTATGCGGGAATGATGCTAGCAGATATGGGGGCCAAGGTAGTTCGTGTAGAGCGACCTGGCGGTCAGATGATGACCGCGGGAGTGAATCCTAAATATGACGTTCACAATCGAGGCAAGAACTGCATTTGTATCAATATGAAGTCTGCTGAGGGAATTGCCTGTGCAAAAAAATTGATTGGTACAGCAGATGCCCTAATTGAGGGCTATCGGCCAGGTGTGATGGAGAAACTCGGTCTGGGACCCGATGTCTGTTTAGAAATTAACCCAAAGTTAGTTTATGGGAGGATGACTGGCTGGGGTCAAACAGGACCTTTAGCTAATGCGGCGGGACATGATATCAACTACATTGCTCTTACTGGGGTCTTGCATGCAATTGGGCGCAAAGGAGAGAAACCTGCGATTCCACTAAATGTTGTAGGTGACTATGGCGGTGGTGGCATGATGCTGGCCTTTGGTCTTGTTTGTGCATTGCTTGAGACTCAGCAGTCTGGGCAAGGGCAGGTCGTCGATTGTTCTATCGTAGATGGCGTCGCAAGTTTGATGGGCTTCTTCTATTCTCAATTACAGGCAGGAATAGGGTCTGATGAGCGTGGGGGTAATATGCTGGATTCTGGTGCATTCTTTTATGATGTTTATGAAACCAGCGATGGAAAATACGTTTCCATTGGATCTATTGAACCCCAGTTTTTCAAAGAGCTAGTGACTCTATTAGAGTTAAGTGAGTCTGAAAGTGCGGAATGGATGCAGAATCAATGGGCAATAAAAACATGGCCTCAGATGGCGGATAAACTCGAAGCCCTCATAAAAACCAAAACGAGAGATGCCTGGTGCGATATATTTGAAGGATCAGATGTATGCTTTGCGCCTGTTTTATCCATGGCGGAGGCCCGAAAACATCCACACAATGTTGCACGGGAAACCTTTATAGATGATGGCGATGTGTGGGAGCCAGCTCCAGTTCCGCGCTTTTCTCGGACCAATGCGGAGGCAGGCTTTAGGGCAGTCGCTATAGGAGCAGATAGTCAAGCGGTACTGTTAGAGATTGGATATAAACAAGATGAGATAGATGCCCTATTAGACAATGGTGCAATTGCTTAATTGAAGTTTATAGTCTTGTTGGACGATGATTGAAATCTTGGTGATGCGCATATTAACGATTGGGCTCCTGCCCTGAGAGCAGGACATTGTCAGTAGATTCGGAGACTTGATGGAAACCTCTATGACGAAATTTCTAGGTTTCGTTATTCCGTTTTTCTAACAGCCCATCCTTTTGCGAACTACATTGAAAAGCATAATTTATAAACTGGGCTGAGCTATATCCCTTTTTTGCTGCAAAATTTTCACATTATGGGCCGAAGTGACACATTTAGCTCATCTCTAAACTTTGTACAGTCGCCAGTGAGTGCGTAGCCTACTAGCTCGCCTTCTGGTGTCTTGAACACAGCTTTGACTCCCTTAGGGCTTTCTATATCTATATGCCACTGCCCATCAGTTTTAGGCGGAGGTGAGACAGTTACAGGGAACAAGGTAGTTTTAATAATCACGGGCATAGTGCCGTAATAGACTTGCTGTTCATCCCCATTAATCGTTGACGCTAATTTCTTGGCGCCTTCGACCAGTGGCGCTACGTAAAACAATAGATGTGTATCTACCTCTGCGCAATCTCCAAGAGCATAGATATTATTCGCACTTGTTTTGAGGCTTCTATCGGTGATAATACCTCTGTTGGTTTGTAAACCTGCCTCTTTAGCCAAAGTAAGGTCTGGTCGCACTCCAACAGCCGATAGGACAATATCTGCATTTACTTCCTTACCGCTGGCAAGGGTTGCTTTGATGCCTGTTCCTTGAGTTTCAATTTTCTCTACAACGGTTTCAAAGTGGAACTGGACGCCGGCATTTTTAAGAGCATTCTTAACTGAATCTGAAGCGGCTTTTGGCATCAGAGTGCCCAGAACTGAGGGTAGAGGATCAACAACTGTAACTTCATATCCACTTTGAATGAGATCATTGGCATACTCTGATCCAATAAGACCACCACCAATTATAAGCACGTGCTTTTTTCCTTCCATGGCTTGACGAAAAGTTGAGTAGTCCATCAAATTATTAATGGAATACACTGATTCCAATCCATTGCCGGCGATTGGTAATTCAATGCACCGGGCCCCCGTAGCCAGAACGAGTTTTGCGTATTTCAGCTTTCCACTCGTTGTTTCAACAACTTGATTATGTTCATCAATAGATTTTATAGAGCTAAATGTCTGTATTTCGGCCCTAAGTTCCAGAGCCATGTCTTCAGCCGTGGCTGTGGCTAACTGATCTGGGCTTTTATTAGTGTGATACCCCGTAGAGATAGCGGGTTTATAGTACATACGCCCATCATCGCTGGTGATCATAATCAAAGGTGTCGTTGTATTTAGCTTTCTGTACTCCCTTGCAAGGTTATATCCGGCAAGACCAGTGCCCACAACGATGACAGGTAGCTGATCTTGATCAATCAACTCCAAAGTGTCAGTTGTTTTAACTTTACTTTGTGCACTCTCAGGTGCACTAACAGCAATCATCTCAAAATCTTGTTTACCCACCCCACAGTCTGGGCATGTCCAGTCGTCTGGGATATCCACCCATCGGGTACCTGGTAAAATATCATCATCCGGCCATCCTTTAGATTCGTCATAGACCCAGCCGCAGATAATACATTCCCAAATCTGGAATGGTTCGCCTGAATTTGTAAAGGTTGGAGTCTCTCCCGGTGCTTCTTTTATAATCGTTGATGATTGATCAGCGGAGGGAGTGATCGGAGCGGTAGAAGCAGCAGAAGTAGGGATTGGAGTCGGGGATGGGCCAGTTTTAACCATCTCAAAATCTTGTTTTGAAACGCCACACACCGGGCAGGTCCAATCTTCAGGAACATCTTCCCATCGCGTACCGGGAGCGATGCCATCCTCAGGGCAGCCAAGAGACTCATCGTATAACCAGCCGCAGATTATGCACTCCCAAATATTAAAGGTATTCATGTTCGTTCCTTTGACCCAATTTAAGACGCATTTTACATAGATAAATGGGTCAAGTTAAAGCTATCTTAAGTTTGTAAACCTATGATTAAGGCTACTCAAATAATGTTGTTTAGCCAAGTTTTAACTCTGTTTCAAATTAAAAGCTAAACGTATGCGTTACTGGAGCTCTTCTATGAACAAATTAGAACTGATCTGCTGGAAACTATGAAATATAATTATCAAAATTTCTGAGTAGTTCGAAGAAGAGTTAACCTACTTATCTATGCCTAACAGTTAGTGGAAGTTTAATGATTTTATGCCGCTTTGGCGCCCCCAGGAATGCGAATATTATCCACTAGTGCTTGGACAGTTGCTGGCGGCTTAGCAGTCAGGTGACTGATTGTCATGGCAATCACAAAATTCAGTAACATGCCTATGGCGCCAATACCTTCTGGAGAGATACCCCATAACCAATACTCTGCACTGTTGAGTTCTGGCGCAACAAATTTGAAATACGCTATGTAAGCAAAGGTAAATACTAAGCCTGCTAGCATTCCCGAAATAGCACCCTCTTTGTTGGCGCGTTTGGAAAAGATACCCAAAAGTAATGCTGGAAAAAGGGATGCAGCGGCAAGGCCAAACGCAAAAGCAACGACTTGGGCGACAAAGGCGGGAGGATAGATGCCAAATAGTCCGGCGATACAGACCGCAACGGCTGCCGCTAAGCGGGCATAGAACAATTCCTGTTTCTCAGTTATTCTTGGGAGGAGGGTCTGTTTAAGTAAGTCATGAGAGATTGCGCTTGAAATAACCAGTAGCAGCCCAGCAGCCGTTGATAGAGCGGCGGCCACGCCACCAGCGGCAACAAGAGCAATCACCCAGCCGGGCAAGCCCGCAATCTCAGGGTTGGCCAGCACCATAATGTCTCGGTCGATATAGACTTCGTTGGCAGACTCAGTGGATTTATTATTTAACAGTCGCTCGCCATGACTACCACGAGTGCCATCAACATCAAATATCGGTTTCGCAGGTGATAATGCGGCACCAGCGCCATACTGCATAACGCCGTCATCATTTTTATCTTGCCAGGCGATTAACCCTGTATTTTCCCAATTACCAAACCATTCTGGAGCTTCATCATAGGCGGTATTGTGGACTGTATCGACTAAATTAAGACGTGCAAATGAGGCCACCGCCGGAGCAGTAGTATATAAAATGGCAATAAATACAAGAGCATAACCTGCGGACAAACGTGCATCAGACACCTTGGGTACCGTGAAAAAGCGCACCAAGACGTGAGGGAGTCCAGCCGTGCCAAACATTAGGGCTGCGGTAATTGCAAAAACATCAATGGTTGATTTGCTACCGGCGGTATAGGCACTAAAACCAAGGTCTAACAATACGCCGTCGAGCTTTTGCAACACTGATAGACCTGAACCATCAGTAACCTCAGCACCAAAGCCCAGCTGAGGAATGGGGTTGCCCGTGATCATGATAGATATAAAGATTGCTGGCACCATGTAAGCAAAAATCAGAACACAATACTGAGCTACCTGAGTGTAGGTAATACCCTTCATACCACCAAGTACGGCATACATAAAAACAACAGCCATACCAATTATCACACCGGTATTCACTTCTACTTCAAGAAACCGAGAAAAAACAATGCCCACACCACGCATCTGGCCAGCAACATAGGTAAAGGAAACGAAGATCAAACAAACCACCGCAACAATGCGTGCAGCCTGGGAGTAGTAGCGCTCGCCAATAAAATCAGGAACAGTAAAGCGTCCAAATTTACGTAAGTAGGGCGCTAGAAGAAGTGCCAGCAGGACGTAGCCACCTGTCCAACCTAATAAGTAAACCGAACCATCGCGACCAATAAATGAAATGATGCCTGCCATAGAGATAAACGAGGCAGCACTCATCCAGTCGGCAGCAGTGGCCATGCCGTTTACTACGGGGTGCACTCCACCACCGGCGACGTAAAAGTCTTTGGTGGATCCGGCTCGTGACCAAATTGCGATCCCTATATAGAGAGCAAAAGATGTGCCCACAAACAAATAAGTTAGTACTTGCGTGCTCATGATTGCGGCTCCTGATTGCTGTCATCATCCCCGACATCAAACTGCCTATCTAATATTTTCATTTGTCGCGCATAGACAAAAATGAGAGCAACAAACACATAAATAGCACCTTGTTGAGCAAACCAGAACCCCAATTTAAAACCGGCGATGGTAAATTGATCGAGCCAATCGACAAGAATGATCCCACAACCGAAAGACACGGCGAACCAAACCACCAAGAGTTTGACGAGGAGTTTCAAATTGGCTTGCCAATACAGAGTTTGATTATTAAGTGCGGTCTCAAGCTCAAGCTGGTTGCTCTTTTCTTCAGTATCCATTGTAATTCCTTATTTTTTATTAGCTTTGGTTGCGCAAAAGCTTTTATTTTTCTTTAAGTATAAGAGTATCAAGATCTAAATCTAACGGACTATATTATTTACGTCGGATATAAATCTTTTAGTGCTTGACCCGCTTTATTTCGAGAACTACTTCCTCTGCTAAAAGTTGATTGATGCTTAATTTGGCTCAGTAACAACTTTATATCGAGTTCGGGTAAATCAGTGTTTTTGTCCTGAAAGAGCTGGCGATCGAGTTGCTCAAATTGTTGCTCAATATCTTTATCTTCTAAACTAACAGCGAGAGCTTTTAGTGTCTTTGGTGGACGTTCAGCAAATAGTGTTTTACCCCACATTAAAATGGCATCACGCATCGCCATAAGGTCATCACTTTTTGCCGCACCTTCTATTGTTTTTAGCTGCTGCCGTAGTGTCTGGAGTGCAGTGCCTTGAGATTCGATCGAGGAATCCTGGTTCTCCCTGCGAGCTTGAGTTTTTCGTACGATTAACATTGCCACAATTAGCGAAGCAAGAATTGCATTTAATGCTAAAGAAATAGAGATCAGGTTTGAATTAGGTGGCTTTGATATCATCGGGCTTTCAGCAGAAAGATTATTACCTGAGAGCGCCGTAGCGCCAATTATTGCGCCATCATTAGCTAGGTCATCATCTGCATTGCTGACACTGGGTAACACCTGAAGAGTAGTTGATGGCAAGCGCGAGATTTGCTCTCTCTGTTCATTAATGTCCCACCAACGGACTTCGATAGGAGGTAGGGTTATTTCGCCGGACTGGTTTGGAACCAAGGCAAAAGACTCTATCCTCGTTGAAGTTAAACCTTCACTAGAGAGAGATTGATCGAGCTGAGGCTGGTCTGGATAGACACGATAATCTGAGCTCTGGAGTACCTCCAAGGGCGTAATTTGAGCACTACTAAGTCCTTTAGCGGTGATGGTAACAGTACGTGTAATGGGCTCGCCAACCGTAGCATTCTCTAGATCGCCACTCCAGCGTTGCTCTAAGCTAACTTTGCTACTCGGCATCCAACCTAGCCCGGCAGTTTGACTTGGCGGAGCCTCAATATTCACTTGCACGGACTCGGTGTCACGAATAACTTGATTGCCACGATTATTGAAGACACCAAATTGACTCCGAGTATTTACCTCATAGGCGCCAAAACGCAGACTTGGAATCTCTAACTGCCCAGCAGATTGCGGAAACACTGCATACTTTACCTCCAACACCAAATAAGTTCTGCCGTTCAGCACCTTCTGATAGGTCGTATCACCTAGACGATGAAGCAGGGCGTTGGCTATTTTTAGCTCAGAGAGACTGTAATCTCTCAAGTTAATTGAGGTATACAGGCGGTGAGTTAAGATAATTTGCTGGTTAACATAAACAGTATCGTTATCCACCAGAGTTTCGGTGTATATAGGCTGCGTACCTGGGTTTGCTGCAGTTGGGTTTGCAGGTGCTGCTCGCACCCGCAGCTCCAAAGCATTACTGATATCACCTTTGAAACTAATCGATGGAATTAAAAATATTCCTGCTCTCTTGGGACGCAGCTGTATTGTCCAGGCGGTAAATGATTCAGTTTTGCCATTAACATTGCTGTAACTTTGTTGGCGGTTATTAGATAAGACATCAAAGTCATTGGATAAAGGCTTAAAGTCTGGTTCGCCGGTAAATACTTGGCCGTCATAACGTATTTCTAACCTAAGGGTCTCGTTACTATCCAACACGGAACGGTCAACTTTTGCTGTTAAGTCAGCCCAGCTTAGTGACGTTAATAGGGCTAAAATACCTAAACTCACAACTCGGATAGTTATTTTAAAATAGTTACTCATTTACCAGCGCTCTTCGTTAGTGGGCGGTCTTCGGTTCTGACTACGTTGCCGCGCTTGGTGGCGAAACTTAGCACGAAGGAGACCGCCAGGATCATCGGGGATGCGTCGAAGTATGCGTTCAATCGCTTCTTGTTCCTGTTTTTCTTCATCACTCAACTCTTCAACAGAAACCTCTTCTTTTTGTTCTTCCTCTGTTGCGGCTTCATTTTTGTCCTCAGGCTTATCTTGCTCAGTCTGGGCAGGATCTTCATTAGATTCGTTTTGTTGATCCTGATTTTGTTGTTCTTGGCCCTGATCTTTTTGTTCTTGACTCTGCTGGTCCTGATCTTGCTGTTCTTGGCTCTGTTGGTCCTGATCTTGTTGTTCCTGGCTCTGCTGGTCTTGATCTTGTTGTTCTTGGCTCTGCTGGTCCTGATCTTGTTGTTCTTGATTCTGTTGGTCCTGATCTTGTTGATCCTTCAGCTGCGCAACCAGATCTAGATTAAACCTGGCATCTTCCATTTTAGGCTCTTTGCTCAGAGCATTATTGTATGCCTCAATAGCTCCTTCGAGATCCCCTGCTTTTGCCAGTGCATTACCGTGATTGTAGTCTCCGATCGCGCTATCATCTTGGGAGAAATCTGCTATTGCTTGATCAAAGTCTCCGGCTTTGAAGGCAGCGCTGCCACGCCAGCGAGAATCTTCAAATAGATCTTTAGCGGCCTCATAGTCCTCCGCCTTCATCGCTTCTGAGGCTTGCTGATCGGGAGTTTGCCATAAGTCTTGCCATTCTAAAGCCTCAACTGGCTGAGCAATGAACAGCAGTGGGGCAATTAAAATTACCACGACTGACCCTTTCCTAAAGCTGAGTAGCAACACAGGCAGCAACAAGAGTACCAACCAGTACCCTTGATCATCCCATAGATCGAAAGAACGATCTGTTTCTCGTGTGCTATTTGTGAGCAGTGAGTCCATGCCAGCCAGAAGATTATCTATATCTCGATCATCGGCGCTTAGCGTTTGATAGGAACCACCATTGTTGGCAGCAATTTTTCTTAGGGTTCCTACGTTCAGTTTTGCGACGATAACATTGCCTGCCTTCTTGATAAAACCACCTGCAAAACTAGGAATCGGAGCACCATCAGTTGTGCCTACACCGAGTATAGAAAGCCTGTAGTTACCTTCACCTGAAATAATTGGCGCAATATTACTCAGTGCAGATTTATCAATACCATCAGTGATTAGCAGAATATCGGCTTGCTGGTAGCCGCCGTTCATAGCTAAGTCTATGGCGCTTGCCAAGCCTTCCTCCACATTACTACCAGTTTCTGGCAATAGATTTGGTTCAAGTACGGGGACCATGCTCACGATGGTATTGCTATCCTCGGTCAGAGGAGACACGGTGTGTGAATCTCCACCATAAACAATCAATCCAACCACACCCTCGGTTCTTCGAGTGAGGATATCGATCAGTTTGTAGCGGGCTCTGACTAAACGATTTGGCGAAATATCTTCTGCTAACATTGAAGGAGAAAGATCTAGAACTACCACCAACACGGAGTCTTGCTTATGCACAGGTTGAGGTAACTTTTGCCAGGCGGGACCTGCAAGGCCCAGACAGCAAAATATCCAAGCTGAGATCATAAATGCCACAAGCCAGGGACCGCTTAAGGCGTGCTTTCCTCCTGAGCCTTGAAGTAGAAAAGGTAAAAGCTCTGGGTTGATAATAGTTTCCCAATTGCCAGCATTGCGTTTTCGCCAAGTATAAAAACCAATGACAGCAACAACGGGAAGCAAGCCCAAGAACCACCATGGCCGTAAAAAATGAAAGGTATCAAAAATTTCGGTCAAACTCTCAATCATTACCGTAACCAACCTCGCCTTTGCGTTGACTGGCCGTAAAAACAATTAAGCTGAGGCAAAATGCTAGTCCCAGGGGCCAATGAAATAAACTAACGATAGGTCGAATGGTCTCGGCATCCTGTTCAATAGGCTCCAGTTGGTTCAGTTTCTCGTAAATTGATGCTAGCTCCTGAGGATCTCTTGCACGAAAGTATTGACCGCCAGTGGCCTGTGCAATTGTGATTAATGTTTTTTCGTCTAGGTCTGCACTGGGATTTACCATAGTTCGACCAAATAGCCCACGCTGCTCCTGACGTTCTGCGCCAATACCGATAGTGTATATTTTTACCTTAGCTCGACGTGCTAGATCAGCAGCTTCTTCGGGATTAAGAGCGCCTGTATTATTTGAGCCATCGGTCATTAAAATCAATACACGATGATCCTGTGGTCGATCTTGGAGTCGCTTTACAGATAACCCAATTGCATCTCCTATTGCTGTGCCGTTGCCAGCAAAGCCAATTTGAGCTTCTAGCAATAAGGATTCCATTGTTTCTCGATCAAATGTCAATGGTGTTTGTAAATAGGCTTTTTCGCCAAACAAAACGAGCCCTAAGCGGTCACCCGCACGTTTGATGACAAAATCTCCGACCACTGACTTAACCGCCATCAGACGATTAACGGTTTGGCCACGAATGACCATATCTTCTCGCTCCATACTTCCTGAGATATCAACAGCAATAAGAATATCGCGTCCCTCTGTAGGCAGTGCTACGGGCTCACCTATATAAACTGGACGAGCAATGGCCAGTAGAGCGCTTACCCAGCATAGACTGAGTAAAATTAACAAAAGTCTGTTGCGCCAGGTGGTCGCTTTTAAGGATACCTGCTCCACGCTGGCTGCCGCTGTAAGCATTGGAGCTCTGAGGGCTCTTATGCTGGTTTCAGCCGGTTTGCGACGCCAACGGTAGATGAAGGGTAGGGGTGCTAATGCCAATGCCCAGGGCCAAATAAGGCTTAACATGTTGATATTTCCTTCAACTTATCCTGAGAGTAGTGTTGTTTGATCCAGATCTCACTACTATTGATGATGGACTCAGTCAGTTCATTATGTTCTTGCCTGTCATCAGGCCTGCCATAAAGCAGGGCATTAAGATCAATAGGTAGATTCTGGAATACAGTATCTTTGCAACTGGCTTGCAAAAAATTTAAAAACGCTGCCAGATCACGACTACTAAAGTGTTGGTCTGGATAAGCACTATTGACGGCTTGTTTAAGTGTTTCCAGAATCATGACTAATCTTTGAGTTGAGGTCAGGTTTAGGTCATGTTTTATCTGTAATAACTGCGCCATCGCTTGTCGCCGATAGAGGTTATTATTATAGGATTTTAACAGCTGCCAAAGCGCCCAACTTAAGCCTCCAATGAATATAATGATTAAAACCCACCAACCCGGAGCAAGTGGCCACCAGGATATAGGATCTGGCAAATGAATGCCGCGAAGCTCGGCTAGAGGATCACCTTGCATGATCAGCTACCACGGCGACTGTTGCGCTTTTTGCCGTAAGCACGACGCAGTGTGCTCATGACTGTATCGTCAGTATTAAAAGGTAATAGGCCTGCAGAGAGTTTTTCGCTAAGTTTCCTTAAACGCAGACTTCGATCTTCAAAAGCTTGTTTGAAACGTTCACGCAATTTAGCGTTACTCGTGTCTAGCAGTGTATGTTGAGCGCCATCACTGACTGCATAGAGGGACGGAGGAGGAAGGTGTTGTTCGATATTATCAAAAACATGGCATAAATTTAGATTGCCCTGGCGGGCCAATGCAAACAAATGCTGTTCGCAGGCGTCATTAAGGTCGTGAAAGTCGCTTACGATAAAGATAGTGCTACCAGGGGAAACCAAATGCCGAGCCTCGTCGAGTATTTCGGCCATGCTATAGCGGTCAGTGGGCGGTTGATCCTGCAGGTCGAGTAATTTGGTGCTGTAGTCTTTGAGCCCATGGATAAATTGTAGTACCGCATGATGGCTGCGACGGGGTTTAACATCCATTTGGTGTTGTTCTCCAAATATTATCCCTCCAGAACGATCATTAGCTGATAGTCCCGCCCAAGCAAGGGCAGCTGAAATCTCACATGCAACAACCGACTTTAGCCTTTTGCTTCCAAAAAACATGGGGCTACGTAAATCTGTAATAACCAAGATAGGCCTTTCTCGTTCTTCACTAAAAATTTTGGTATGTGGCGTTTGAGTACGTGCAGTGACACGCCAATCAATGCTTCTGACATCATCTCCAGGTTGATATATACGCACTTGATCAAAGTCCATTCCTCGTCCGCGAAAGCGCGATTTATGGCCTCCAGCCAGCATCTGACGTGCTTGAACCTTCGGGAAGCCAGTTAGATCTCGCGCTCCATATCGCAGTCTAACCATATCTTTCAGATTAGCGGTGGCAGGATGTGGTTGATCTTGATTGATTAGGCTCATTAGCGTTAGTTCATTAGGCTGATGGCACTGTATCAAGTAGTTTGTCGATTACTTGATTTGCTGTAATCCCGTTGGCTTCAGCTTCAAAACTTAATATTAGGCGATGTCTTAATACGTCATGGGCGACAGCTCTAATGTCATCGGGAGTCACAAAGTCGCGACCTTCCATCCAGGCTAGAGATCGGCTGCAACGATCAAGAGCAATTGTTGCCCGTGGACTAGCGCCGTAATCGAGCCATTGAGCCAAGTCCCCACCGTAGGATTCTGAGTTTCGTGTTGCCAAAATAAGTTGTACCAAATACTCTTCGACGGCCTCTGTCATATGAATTTGGTTAACAGCCTGCTGCGCTGCAAATAGTGTTTTTTGGGAAAGAGGCTCAATGCCAGTACCAGCGTCATTGAGCGCCTCTTGCCTTGATAGGGCAAGTATAGCCCGCTCAGTCTCTGGGGCAGGGTAGCCCACCAATATATGCATGAGAAAGCGATCCATTTGAGCCTCTGGCAGAGGATATGTACCTTCTTGCTCTATTGGATTCTGAGTCGCCATGACTAGAAACAAATCGGGCAGTGGGTAAGTGTTTTTGCCCACTGAGATTTGCCGCTCTGCCATAGCTTCTAAAAGAGCAGACTGTACTTTGGCCGGTGCTCGATTAATTTCATCAGCAAGTACCAAATTGTGAAACAGAGGGCCCGCTTGGAATTCGAAGGTCCCCTGTTGCGGCCTATAAATGTCGCTTCCAGTGATGTCCGCTGGAAGCAGATCGGGGGTGAACTGAACCCGATGAAAGTCGGCCTCTAACCCTTCGGAAAGAGTCTTTATGGCTTTTGTTTTCGCCAGACCAGGTGCTCCCTCTACAAGAAGATGACCGTCCGCAAGGAGTGCGATCATTAGTCGCTCGATTAAGTGCTCTTGACCGACGATTTTATTGGCTAGCCATTCTCTGAGTTGCGCGATATTTTGTTGCAAAAGTTACCTCTACTTTAGTGTCTGAGTTGCCTGATGAGGGGGTCGAGTTTAATAGCTATGCAGTAAACACACAAACATTGTTCAAATACTGCTAAGAAAAGATTTTACCTGTAATTTATTTGTTAAAAATGCTTAATATTTTTGCACAGAGTCCAAGCAATTTGTTACCTTAGAAGCAGATATTTGATCGCTATTACATTACAGACTTCAAAAACGTAAAAAGGTTGCAAATTGTTCCCATGGAAGTGAAACAAGATGATCGGCGTCAGACATTAATTCAGTCTTTAAACAAGATTGCGGCAAAAAAGTTATCGAAAAAAAAGCAAAAGCAATTTAACGACTTTGCCGCTAACGCAATTCATTTCTATCCAGATGATGATTATTTAAAGCGCCCTGCAGAGGATATTTTTTGGAATATATGGGGCTTATATGGTTTTGCGGAGCCACCATTAGAAGCCTCAGGACCCAACTCTCAGGGTTCAGCTGCCAAAATTCGAGTATTTAATCCAACCGTAGAGCTCGATGGCTGGTCTAGTCACTACACTACTATTTACGTTGATCAGCGTGATATGCCATTTTTAGTTGATTCACTGCGCATGGCTCTGAATCGCTGGGGTTTAAACATATACACCTTGCAAAGCAATCCGGTTTGGGCGTTGCGTAATGATCTTGGAACGATTGAAGGTATTCATTCAGATTATGTAGAGAACGCTGACCGCGAAGCATTAATGATTATAGAGGTTGATTTACTATCTGATAGAGAAATTGAAGAGTTACAGCGTGAGCTAACATTAGTACTGGATGACGTCTCTACGGTGGTAGACAGTTTCGATCCCATGCGCATGCGGCTGGAGCTATTAATAGCAGAGCTGAAAACTAATGCTCCTAAGGTAGAGCAGCTAGATGAGTCTTTGGCATTCTTGCAATGGATTTATGAT
Source organism: Porticoccaceae bacterium (assembly GCA_002685195.1). Taxonomy (GTDB): domain Bacteria; phylum Pseudomonadota; class Gammaproteobacteria; order Pseudomonadales; family Porticoccaceae; genus HTCC2207. Next base: position 23,442 of record NYWV01000017.1, on the reverse strand, counting down.
GGGTACTTTGTATTTACTGGGTGTGCAGAGTTTGATTTAGAGGTAAAAAACGAGAGTGTTTATCTGCGCGAGAAGGCAGGTAGTGCTTACGGGTTACTTAAAAAATATCGCGGTGATTTACGCAAAGAGTCGGTAGAGGAACTTAGTGATGGTGTCAAAGGTCTCTACGAAGATGATCAAATACTAACGGTTACTAAATCTGCAAAACGCTCGAAGGTACACCGTAATGTGTATTCTGATTATATCGTGGTTAAACGCTTTAATAGTGACGGCGACCCCGTTGGAGAGATAAGGTTTTTGGGGCTCTACACGGCCCAATTCTATTCCTATAGTCCCAGGCGCATTCCTATACTCCGCGAGAAAGTTGGTTGGGTTATGGAAAATTCTGGATTTAATCCAGCAAGCCATGATGGCAAAGCCTTGTTGACTATATTGGACTCACACCCTCGCGATGAACTTTTACATGTGACTAGAGAAGTATTGGCAGCCACTGCTATTGGAGTCTGGCAGATCTATGAGCGTAGGGTAGTTAAAGTCTTTGTGCATACTGACCCGTTTAATAAGTTTGTTAGCTGTTTAGTGTATTTACCCCGCGAGTCTTTTAATACTAATACCAGAGACAAGATTGAGGAGAAAATTGGCCTGGAGCTGGGCGCGGTTGAGAGTGAGCTGACCACACATTTCATTCCTGATTCAGTACTGGTGAGAATTCGTTTAGTTTACAAGATTGAAAATAAAAAATACCTAGAGGTTGATGCGGAAACGCTACAAGCCGTGGTTGAAAAGATTACTAGAAGTTGGAGTGATGTATTCAGCGAACAGTCCATTAGCGCCTTTGGTGCAGCTGATGGTGCTGTTCTATCAAGACGCTTTCAGAATGCTTTCCCCAGTGCGTATCAAGAGATTTATGGACCTGATCATGCTCATCAGCATATTTCACTTTTTGATCGTCTTGATGGCAGCGATGATCTTGCTATTGATTTCTATCAAGATCAGCAAGAATTAGAGCAATATCTGCGGGTTACCCTATTTCACAGAAACGAGCCTCTAGAACTCTCAGATATGGTACCAATGCTCGAAAATTTGGGTTTCAGAGTAGTCATGGAGCATCCCTATTCAATCGCCCCTGAGTCTGAAGGCGTCATCTGGATGCAAGACTTTGATTTAGAGTTTTCTTTGGATGTGAGCGTAGATGTTTCAGCAGTGCAAAACAGCTTCAAAGATGCCTTATTGCGAGTTTGGCGAGGTGATGCCGAGGATGACAGCTTCAATCGATTGGTAGTAGGGGCAAGACTCGACTGGCGAGCTGTCGCAATGCTCCGTTTGTATGCTCGTTACCTCAAGCAGTTAAGTGTTCCCTATAGTCAAGAATTTATCGCAGATACTCTTTCCAGACACTTGGACCTCACGCGTAATTTAGTTGCCTTATTTAAGAGTTACTTTGATCCACGTTACGCCTCTGAAGGAGAGTCAGAGAGAGCAGCTGGTTTGGTTTCTAAAATACAAATTGGTTTAGACTCAATTAGAAACATCAATGAAGATAAAGTTATTCGTGGCTATCTTGAACTGGTGCAGGCGACGTTGCGAACCAACTTTTTTCAAACCTTTGAAGATGGCACTTTTAAGTCCTATATTTCAGTTAAATTAGCAACCCAAAGAATTACTCTGGCACCTAAGCCACGGCCAGTTTTTGAAATATTTGTCTACTCTCCACGAGTTGAAGGCGTCCACTTACGGGGAGGAAAAGTAGCACGAGGTGGCTTGCGCTGGTCAGACAGAATTGAAGACTACCGTACTGAGGTACTTGGGTTAGTCAAAGCTCAACAAGTAAAAAATGCGGTGATTGTCCCTACAGGAGCCAAGGGCGGTTTTGTTGCTAAGCAAGCCAACCCGGCCGCGGGACGTGAAGCTTTTGTTCAAGAAGGTATTGCAAGTTACATGCTGTATGTACAGGCGCTGCTGGATATCAGTGACAATATGGTTGACGAACAGCTAGTGCCGCCACTTGAAGTTGTTCGTCGCGATGGAGATGACCCATATCTTGTAGTAGCAGCGGACAAAGGGACCGCGACGTTTTCTGATACAGCGAATGAAATTTCTGAAGCAAATAATTTCTGGCTGGGGGATGCATTTGCTTCCGGGGGTGGCAATGGTTACGACCATAAGGGCATGGGGATTACAGCCCGCGGCGCATGGGTTGCTGTGCAAAGACATTTTCATGAGATTGGAGTAGATATCCAGACTGAAGACTTCAGCGTGGTTGGTATTGGAGATATGGGTGGCGACGTGTTTGGTAATGGCATGCTTCTGTCTGAACACATTCAGTTAGTGGCAGCGTTTAATCATCTCCACATCTTTGTTGACCCCTCACCTGACGCTAGGGCAACATTCGTAGAAAGGCAGCGGCTTTTTGATACTCCAAGGACAACCTGGGAAGACTTTAACGAAGATCTAATGTCCGAGGGTAGTGCAGTTTATTCAAGGAATGCCAAGTCTCTCACGTTAACCCCCGAGATAAAAAATCGATTTGCTATTGATGCAGACGAGTTAACTCCAACAGAGCTTATTAACCATATTTTGAAGGCACCAGTTGACTTGATTTGGAATGGGGGTATTGGAACCTATATCAAGTCATCTTCGGAAAACAATTCAGAGGTTGGAGATCGAGCAAATGACGGACTGCGAGTCGATGGTCGGGAGTTACAATGCAAGGTAGTCGGTGAGGGTGGGAATTTAGGGATGACCCAGCGTGGGCGAGTGGAGTTTTGTTTACGTGGAGGGCTCTGTAATACTGACTTTATCGACAATGCTGCTGGGGTAGATTGTTCAGACCATGAGGTAAATATTAAGATACTGCTCAATAAACAGGTTGCGTCAGGGAATATAGATGTTCAGGAAAGAAATATACTATTGGAGTCGATGACTGAAGATGTAGCCTCTTTGGTTTTAGATAATAACCTGAGACAGACCAAATCTATTAGCTTGGCGATGGCGCGAAGTCAGCAGCATCATTCAGAGTACCAACGATATTTAAGTTGGCTTGAGCAAGAGGATCAACTTGATCGTGATTTAGAGTTTTTACCTTCCGACGAGCAGCTCACCGACAGAATCAATAGGCATCAACCCAGTTGGACTAGACCAGAACTATCTGTATTAATTTGTTACTCAAAAGTGCTTCTGAAAGAGGCGTTAGCTGGCTCAGATCTATTAAGTGATCCTTGGCTTGCGAGTGCGGTGACGAATTACTTCCCCAAGGCGCTTGTGTCTCAATTTGGTGAGGCAGTCGAAGCTCATTCCCTAGCCAATGAAATAGCTATTAACCAAGTTGTAAATGACTTGGTCAATCGTGTTGGATTTAGTTTTTTCTTCAGGCAGATGGAATCCACTGGATCGTCTGCGGAGGATGTTATCAGAGCATATACCGTGGTCATAGAAGTGCTCGGGCTTAAACGCCTCTGGCAGCAAATTGAAGAGCATAACCCGAGGTTGCCAGCAGCGACAGAGTTAGAGTTATTACATATTTTAGTAAGATTAGCACGCCGGGCGACCCGTTGGTTTCTTCGCAATCATAGGCTGAGTCTAGATTGTGCATCCCTTATAGCTGACTATGGAAGCCCCACACAAACTCTGTTAGCAGAGCTCCCTCGGTTACAAAAAGATCAGTGGAAGACGCTTTGGAGTGATGAGAGAGACGAGCTAACCGATATGGGGGTAGAGCTTAAATTAGCTGAACAACTAGCAGCCAATGATAGTATGTTTATGAGCATGGGTGTTGTTCAGACAGCCCTGCAGCTCGAGACGCCGGTGCAAAAAGTCGCTGAGGTCTATTTTGATTTAGGAGAGTTTTTATCACTGGATTGGTTTATGGCTCAAATAGTTGATTTGCAGCCAGATAGTCGTTGGCAGGATCTCGCTCGAGAAACCTATGTTGATGATCTAGAGAGTCAGCGAAGAAGATTAACAGCTTGTTTGTGTAAAAGAGAGTCCAATGGCACCTCTGCGATGAATAAATGGCAAGCAGAACAAAAAGAGCTGATTCACCGCTGGAAACTTATGATAAAGGATCTACGCAAGGTACCCCAGTCTGACTTTGCAATGATTTCAGTTGCCCTGAGAGAACTTCTCAATTTGGTACAAGCATCCGTGGATAACTGAGTTGTCTTCAGCAACGATAAATGGTTTATAGTTGCTGTATTTGTTTTGAATTAACTGCTAATGGTTCAAAATCAGGTTGCCCGCTTTATGTTGGCAGGTGGCGGTGTTATAGCCAGACCAGCCATCCTCTCTACCTTCACGCCAACCCCTACACCACTGGTAGGCCATTGTTGTGTTTTCTTGATAGGGACAAAGGGATAGAGAACGACCTTGAATTGCTGATTGATAACCTTTTACATACGAACGATGCTCCAGGTCTCGTTTGTGTTTCTTCATAGACAACTCCTGTTCTACTTAGATCAAAGGTAATATAGGGTTGTGTTAAAGCTACTCTACAGCGTAATTTTTCGACTTGACTGCGTACCAATGTTTATTTCTAAACAAAATAGTTTAAACATCTATATCATACGCGCTTCTTTAGGAACGCGTAATTTTAGACTAATGTTTGTCAGATTCGTTCAGACGTTTTTGGTATATGCAAATCTAAGGTTATAGCTTGAAGTAATGAAAAGGGTAATGAAGTGACGCAGGTATCTTTAAAAAACGATTGGTTAGCCACCTGTCCTAAAGGACTAGAATTATTGTTATCTGAAGAGCTCATTGCTATGGGAGCTGAAGGGGTAAAAGAAACCGTGGCTGCGGTTTATTTTAATGGCTCTTTGGAGCTTGCTTACAGAGCTTGCCTATGGTCGCGCCTTGCTAATCGAATTTTAATGCCCTTGCACAGTTTTATGCTCAAGGAGTCGGATGATTTGTATCGAGAGTGCAATGACATTCCATGGGAACAGCATTTTTCGTCGGTTCAAAGTATCGCGATAGATTTTATAGGCACCTCACGCTTAGTTGACAACACGATGTACGGATCACAACGAGTTAAAGACGCGATTGTTGATCGTATTCGCCGTATTGAAGGTGAACGCCCAAGTGTAGATACCAAGAATCCGGACATTCGCATTCAAGTTAGGCAGCACAAGGGCCGCGTTTCAGTTTCTCTGGATATATCGGGAGAAAGTCTTCATCGTAGGGGATATCGTACTGGTCAGGGTAGTGCACCGATCAAGGAAAATTTAGCAGTTGCTTTATTGCTAAGGGCCGGTTGGCCAGCAATGGCTGCAGAGGGTGGGGCTCTGTTAGATCCTATGTGCGGAAGTGGTACATTGCTTATTGAAGGGGCGATGATGGCTGCGGATATAGCGCCGGGAATGCTTCGAGAGCGCTATGGTTTTGACAGCTGGCTACAACATGACGCCGAACTTTGGCAGGCTTTAATTGATGAGTCCCATCAGCGTAGAGCAATTGGCCTTGAAGAGTTGGAGTTAGATATTCGTGGGTATGATGCCAATCCGCGTGTACTTGAGTACACGACTAAAAATATTGAAAATGCTGGGCTTGATGATCACATTCGTTTAGCGCACAAGCCTATAGATCAGTTTGGGAAGCCCACAGCAGAAAGAGGGCTGTTATTGACTAATCCGCCCTATGGTGCCCGTTTAGGTGAGATGGAGGAGTTAATTCCGCTATACCAAAAATTGGGCGCCGTTTTACAGAAAAACTTTCATGGCTGGAGGGCAGCTGTGTTTACTGGGAACGTCGATCTAGGACGTGAAACAGATCTCTCTCCGACAAAGCAATACAGTCTATTCAATGGAACCATTCCCTGTAAATTATTGGTTTTTGAAGATATGACATCCAAGTCAGCGCAAATTGCCGCTAGGCTAAGTACTCCAGCACCGGCGCAAGCGCTGACATCAGGCGCTAAGATGGTACTCAATCGACTAAAAAAGAACAGACGAAAACTAGAGAGTTGGTACAAAAAATCTGATGTGAGTTGTTATCGGCTTTATGATGCGGATATTCCAGAGTATGCCGTCGCGATAGACGTCTATGACCACTCGATTTATGTGCAGGAATATGTAGCCCCTAGCACAATATCAGAGAAAGTAGCTAGAGAACGCTTTGGAGAAATCAAACAGGCCGTCAAAGAGTTTTCTGCAAATTTCACTGGCAAGATTTACTATAAAGAAAGGCGGCGCCAAAAAGGCGACAGTCAATATGAGAAACTTAGCGAGGGGTCAAGTGATACCTTTACAGTGTCAGAGGGCAAGGCTATTTTTGAAATCAATTTGTCGGATTATCTTGATACAGGATTGTTTCTAGATCATCGGCCTGTGAGGTCGATGATAGGTGAGATGGTAAAGGGGAAAAGGTTTCTTAATTTATTTTGCTATACCGCTGCAGCTTCTGTGCAGGCAGCCCTTGCTGGAGCCGCCAGCTCTTTGAGTATTGATATGTCAAATACCTACTTGGATTGGGCGCAACGTAATTATGATTTAAATAGTTTGCGATCTAGCAAACACAAGTTGCTTCGAGCTGACTGTATGAAATGGTTGGAGTCTGAACAAGAGCAGTACGATATAATTTTTCTTGATCCACCGACCTTTTCTAATTCCAAGAAAATGGATTCTGTCCTCGATATCCAGAGAGACCACGGTGATTTGATTCGATCCTCAATGGCTAAACTGGCACCGGGTGGTACTTTGATTTTTTCAAATAATTTCCGTAAATTTAAGATGGATGAGTTAACGTTACGCCAATTTAATTGTCAGAATATTACACCACAAACGCTGGATATGGACTTTGAGCGAAATCCTCGTATTCATAATGTTTGGTTAATCACCCGCAACCAGCAATTTGGAGGCAAACAACATGTATAAATGCGGTGTTTGGAGAGGAGCTACTGTCTCATTTTTAAGCCTTTAGGGTCGTACCATGCTTTTAGGCTGGCTTGTGCGGAGAAACGTTCAAGCGCTATTTCGATCTCGAAGTCAGCCGCACTAATTATTTCGTTCGAAAGAAGAGGTACATTGACATAACCCATCCCAATTGAACTCCCAACAGCGTGACCAAATGCTCCTGAGGTCAGGTAACCAACAATCTCACCATTCATCACTATAGGCTCGTTGTGGTACAGCAGAGGATCAGGGTTTTCTAATCGAAATTGGACAAGTCGCCTTTCGGGTACTCCCTTACTTCTCTGAGTCATCAATGCTTGGTAGCCAATAAAATCACCTGATGTCATATCGGCAACAAAATTCAGCCCAGCTTCAAGAAGGTTATCATGTGAACCTATATCATGACCCCAGTGCCTAAAGCCTTTTTCTAGTCGTAAACTATTGACCGCATGAAGGCCTACATTTTGTAGTGAGAATGATTTGCCTGCCTGATAAAGAGTTGTATAAAGCTTTTCCGCATTATCGGCTGGAACCATAATCTCCCATCCGAGCTCTCCGACATAACTGATGCGTTGTAACCAGCATAGGTGTCCTCCAATATTGGCATGCCGCCCTGTGCCAAATGGAAAAGCATCGAAAGAAAAATCAATATCAGTCACGCTTTCAAGTAGCTGACGAGATAGGGGTCCTTGGAGCGCCATGCATGCATAAGCGGCACTGATATTTTCTACTTTTGTATCTCCCTGAGCATGCTTCTTTAAACGCCACCAATCGCGGTTAAATGAGCCTATGCTGGTAACAACCCAAAATTTATCTGAAGCTACACGACAAATCGTTAGATCTGCTTCAATTCCACCTCTCTGATTTAACCACTGGGTGTATACCACTTTACCAACAGCGACATCGATGTTTGCTGCACTAAGTGTTCGTAGTGTTGTGAGTGCATCTTTGCCTGAGACTTCGAACTTGCCGAAGGAGGAAATGTCATATAACCCTACGGTCTCTCGAACAGCCATATGTTCTGAGGCTGTATTAGCAAACCAATTTTGCCGTCGGTAGCTATATANNTANTCNGCTTTTTGTCCTGGTTTAGCAAACCAGTTGGGTCGCTCNAACCCTCCAACTTCACCAAAGCATGCGCCGTGATCCTTCAGTACTTCATGCAAAGGAGATTGCTGAAGGTTTCGCGCCGAGTGGTATTGGTAATAGGGCCAGTGCATTGCATAGGTGTGTCCTAAAGCCTCTGGTATGCGTTCTGCAACATATTGATCAGTGCGCTGACAAGGATGATGTCGAGTTACATCGCATTCTGATATGTCGCCAGACGGATAACCGTCAACAACCCAATCTGCCATTAATTTGCCTAAACCGCCTCCGGCTCCGATACCCTTCGAATTAAGACCGCAGGCAACATAAAGGTTGTCAACTTCTGGAGTTGGCCCCATGAGATGAAGATTGTCACTAGTAAAACTTTCAGGACCGTTAAACCATGTTCTTATACCGACCTCACCAAATTTTGGAAATGTCTCCATACCTCTGATTAAATATTCTTCGATATGCTCCATATCGCAGGGAAATTGATCAAAACAAAAGTCCTCACTAATTCGATCCATGGATAGTCCTTTGGCGTTATGCTCAAACCAGCCGACCAGCATTTTTCCTGCATCTTCCTTGAAATAAACTCCTTTATCAAAATCCCGCAAAACCGGTCTTGGCGTAAGGCCATCCATTTCCTCTGTGACAACATAAAAANGTTCGCAAGCATGAAGTGGAAGCTCTACTCCAACACTCTTAGCTATNTCACGAGACCACATGCCTCCGCAAAGTATAACTGTTGATGATTTTAAAAAGCCCCGATCAGTATGAACACCAACAATTGCTCCATTTTCAATACAGAGTTCCTCAGCCTTGGTGTTTTCATAGATAGCAGCACCACCCATACGCGCTCCCTTAGCTAGGGCCATTGTNGTGTCCACTGGGTTTGTTTGGCCNTCTTGACGAATNTACATCGCACCTAATATGCCATCAGGATTAATACCTGGGTATAACTCTTCTAGCCGACCTAAACTAATCATTTCAGCCTCAACACCAAATACTGCTTCAACTGACGCAAGGCGCTTAAGCTCTTCTAAGCGTTCCGCAGTGCGGGCAATGGAGAGACTTCCAATTTGCTTATAACCTGTTGCTTGACCTGTTTCTTCTTCTAGGCGTGCATAGAGTTCATGACTGTACTTGGCGAGTTCCGTCAGAGTAGGGGTTGGCCACAGCATACTGACTAACCCCGCTGCATGCCATGTGGTCCCGCAGGTTAGCTGTTTGCGTTCGAGTAAAACGACATCTTTCATNCCTCGTTTNGTCAAATGATAGGCAATAGAGCACCCAATGATTCCACCGCCAATAATGACAACTTCGGCTTTTTCGGGAANATCAGTTAACTTCGCCACAGATTAAACTCCGACTGAATAGAAGCGTTTATTGATAAGGNTANCGTTAATCATNACTTTTTAACTTTTGTCTCTGAGGCTCTTGTTTTCAGGATCATAGATCGCATCCATTCTTACATGGCAGCGTCGCGAGCCAAGAGACGTGTCGACCGTTAACTGCTGACCTGATATACAAAGGCCTGAATNAATATAAGCGAAAGCAAGACTTTGATTTGTGCGATGACCATAAGCGCCACCGGTTACGATACCGGCCAATTCACCATCGCAGAATACCGCTTCATTACCGAAGCATTCCGCGGGAATTTGATCATCAAAAACCAAGTACGCTAACTTTGATTGCAAGCCTTCAGCAGAGCGGCGAAGAAGATTTTCTGACCCGATAAACTTTCGGTCTAAGTTAATAAATCGATCCATGCCGGCTTCAAGGCCCGATATTTCTTCGGTAAATTCATGTCCGTAAGCGCGATACATTTTCTCCATTCGCATGCTATTTAAAGCTTGTCCTCCAAAATCCCTGAGACCAAAANATCGCCCATGAAACTGGAGCGTCTCATAGATCGATATAACCTGCCAGTTAGGCATATGGAGTTCCCAGCCTAATTCCCCCGCATATGACACCCGTAACGCAAGAACTGCGGCTGAGTCGAGTTGTATCATCTTACAGGTCAGCCAAGGGAACGCTTGGTTACTCAAATCCTCAGACGTACACAACTCCANGATATCNCGAGCTCTAGGACCTGTTACCAGAAGACCACCCCATGAATCGGTAAGATCTTGTATGTTGATATCAAAATCATGACTATGCCATTGTAACCATTGATAATCTTTGTACTGAGAACTGATCGCTCCCATCAGGATGTAATCATTATCTCCTATACGACTAATCGTTTGCTCCGCCATGATGCCCCCATTGGGAGCATGAAAAAGAGTTAGTACTATTTGGCCAACCTTTGATGGCAGAGAATTACTCGACAAATGATCTAAAAAAGAATGGGCATCAGTGCCGGTTATACGGAATTTAGCCGTGCCCGATAGATCAGCAACACCGCAGCTCTTCTGAACCGCNTCACATTCGCTAGCCACAGCACTATGAGCTTCATTGTGAGCCCAAGTGTGAGACTCAAATTGATTACTTTCGGTTTTGAACCAACCCGGTTTTTCATAGCCGGCAACAACACTATGAACCGCACCTTTTTGGGCAAGGACAGTGTGTAGAGGGCTTACTCTGATAGGTCGTCCATGGGGGCGATTCTCATTCGGGCAGGCCGAGGCATACATGCGTTCATAGGACTCGATTGCTCGTGTGATGCAATAGGTTTTATCGGCCCACGTGGAAAAGCGACGACTATCTAGTGAGTTCATGTTGAGTTCGGTTTGGCCATGTACCATCCATTGCGCCAAGTATTTACCGATACCACCTTGAGCTATACCTATACTCGCGCCACATAGGTGCCAAAAATTACGTAGCCCCGCTGCGGGTCCAACTAAAAGGTTGTCATCTGGTGTGTGAGTGATCGGACCATTAATGATACTTTTGATGCCGACCTCTTTAAATATGGGCATTAATTCCATGCATCGCTCTAACCATGGCATTAGACGTAACAAATCGCCTTCAAAAAGTTCACGATCAAACCCCCAATCCATACCGTTAATGGCCCAAGGCTTTGAGCCTCGCGTTTCATAGGGCCCAATAAGTATCCCTTTGCCTTCTTGGCGAAGATAAGCTGCTGCAGTCGAGTCTCTAATGACGGGTAATTCCTGCATTAATGAGGCGATATCTGGATGATCATCAGTTACAAGGTATTGGTGTTCAAGATTAACAATGGGCACGTGTGCGCCTACCATGGCGCCTACCTCGGGAGCAAAACATCCACCAGCGTTAACCACATGTTCTGCAATAATATTCCCTTTTTCTGTAATGACCTGGTATTCGCCAGAATCTAAGACATTGATATCTAGCACTCTGTTGAAACGACTCACCGTAGCACCCTGTTCTCGCGCTAGCTGAGACAGAGGCATTACTACGGAACTAGGATCAACATGACCGTCATTGGGCGTATAGATAATCGATCGAGCCTGATCAAAATCCATAAAGGGATTTAGTTCTGAGGCCTCCTCCTTGCTAACAAAATGCATTTCGCAGCCCACATTGTGCGAGCGACTGACAATATTTCGAAACCACTGTTCTTCAACTTCTGAGTAACCAACCCGCAAACTTCCGCAGCGATGAAATGAGGAGGGGAGTTTGGTTTTTTCTGGCAATATCTCGTCATAAAGTTTAATGGTGTACTCATGAATTTTTGACAGCGTATGATTNCCATTAAAATTAGTACATAGTCCAGCAGCATGCCATGTAGATCCGCTGGTAAGCTCTCCTTTTTCTATTAATACTACGTCGGTCCATCCTTCTTCTGTGAGATGGTACATCAGGTTAACCCCAAGTGAGCCACCACCAATAATTACAACGCGAGCATAGGTCTTCATTCTGCAAAATTCCTGTGGTTTATGACAGTTTCCTTGGCCTTGATTATTTAGACCGGCCTATCGCTTCTTTTGAGAGAAAAATATCAAATTCCTGTCTGATACGGTTATCTAGGTCATCACTGATGTGATCAGGGAACCAATTTTGGAGTATTTGTGTTTTTTGTTTCACTGCATTATCAATGAGATTAGGTTTGCCCTCTTCCATCCAGACGTTAGGGCTAGACCGGTTGCCCAACTCGGGATAAATATATTCACTCTGCATAACAGACAGTGTCTGGTCTGAACCTAGATAATGACCTTTTTCGTTCAAACAGACATCCCTCATTACCTCTAAGCTAAGTGAATCTTCATCCACATTAATGCCTTTAGTCATGCGAAGACATGCGCCGAGAACATCATTGTCAACGATAAGACTTTCTGGGCATGTCCCCATTAAGCTTGCGTACATTCCAGCTGCCTCGTAGACAATATTTCCTCCAGCCATGGCAGCGGCGACCGCAGTGTAAGCTCTTTCTGCACCGGCTTGGAAGTCAGGAAGTTTTGCATCAGTCATCCCACAAGCAGTGCCGGTGGGTAAATTTAGGTAATTGCCCATTTGAGCGCAAGCGGCAGAAAGCAAGCCTTGTTCTGGTGAACCACCACTCATTGCTCCGGTCCTAAGGTCTGAAACAAAAGGCCAGGTGCCTATAATAGCAGGAGCCCCAGGTCGTATTGCATTGACATAAATCAGACCACCAATACATTCTGCCCATGCTTGTGAAACAGCGCCAGCTAATTTTGCTGGTGCAGTAGCACCGGCTTGCCCTGCGGATAAAAGCAAAATAGGCATGCCGCCTTCCACTCCTACACGCAGACACTCCAGAGATTCTTCGGCAAATTTCATGGGAGGAACCACAAAGCAGTTCGACATACTCACAAATGGACGTTCTCGCCACTTTGCCTCGCTGCCAGCGACAAGATGAAGTAAGCGCAGGCCATCTTGGACATGCTGCGCGGCAGTGAAACTGACACCTACATGCTTGGTGGTCCCCATAATCGAGCAGTACAAAGAGTTAAGATCTAATGCTCTTGGATCTTCAATGTCTCGAGGAACACAAGTTCTTTGGAACATATGAATATGCTCACACCTATCTGTGATACGTGCCATATCATATAGATCCTGAGCTCTTGATTCCCTATAACTATTCTCTGTTGGGTCAGCAACCATAACTGCAGCCCCGGCAGTGGAAAAATGAACTCGTTGTCCACTGAGGTCTAAGTCACTTTTCTGATCTTGAGCGTGAAAAACTAGATCTCGTTGAGCGAGTTGCAGCGTGCGCTGCACTAATTCTCGAGGCATCCGCAAGCGCCCATCTGTTCCCATGATTGCTCCCGCGGCAACGCATGTTTCTTGGCAGTGAGGTGTTGCTTGAGCAAAACCTATAGTTTCCAAAATAGTTAAAATATTTTCATGGATGTCGAGCATGTCGCTCTGTTTTAAAGGTTGGTATGTGCCACCAATTTCGCCTGGGAGTACGGGCTTCTCATTGTTTGGAAGAGGTGCTTTTCGTTCAATAATTCTTGCCTTTCGACCGCCAGATCTTTTTGTCATTTTAGTACTCCGAACCTCTAGTGGGTTTTGAAGATTATTATCATCAGACTATGCCATTATTTTGGTGTTTTTACCTATCCATTATCAATTGAAATTTTTTACTTTAAAGATTAGATATTCTAATGTTAAATAGTAATTGTTTATTTAGATATGAAAAGGTTGTGTGCATGGGAAGAAAGTTACCTCCCTTGAATAGCTTAAAAGCATTTGAAGCTGCGGCGAGATCACTAAGCTTCACTGTTGCGGCAGAGGAATTATGTGTAACTCAGGCCGCTGTAAGTCATCAAATTAAATCGCTTGAAGTTTATCTCGCTACTAAGTTGTTCACTCGACTACATCGGCGATTATCATTGACCGAAGAGGGCGAAGAGCTGTACGTCACATTGCAGCCTGCTTTTGATGAGATTGCACAAACGATTGTTAGTATTAGACAAAACTTTGGTCGTCAGATGCTCAAGGTTAGGTTAGCTCCTTCCTTTGCTGCGAAATGGCTTTCTCCTCGCTTAAAGCAATTTCGTGACATGTATCCTGATATTGATTTGAATTTATCTCATTCGAGTAAGCCAGTTGATTTTCGAAATGAGGATGTTGATGTAGCACTAACCTATGGTGGTGGCGAATGGAAGGATGTTGAATGTTTTCCTCTGATATATTTAGATTTTTTCCCGGTGTGCAGTCCTTCGTTGCTAAATAAAAAAAAGATGATTAAACAGCCCTTAGATTTAGCCACATTTCCCTTGCTGCATGATGCGGACTATAAAGGTTGGGAAAATTGGTTAAATCAAGAAAACGCAGTTAGCGTCAATGCCCATAGAGGCACAATTATTGATGATACTAATGTTCTTATTCAAGCAGCACTGGATGGACAGGGCGTCGCGTTGGGGTCATCACCTTTCGTTGCGGATCATATTCAGTCGGGTCGGTTGGTTCGCTTATTTGATCATGAACTCGTCTCTAGTAATGCTTACCATTTTGTTTGCCCTCCAGCGAACCTTAAGCAGCCAGCTGTTAAGGCGTTCCATCAGTGGTTGTTAACACATGTAGCATGAGTGAGTTTAAGAGCTCTTCTTCTGATCTCGGTTTTATTGAATTTTATAGGTAAAAACATATGAGCAACCAACTTACGCTTTTAACTGGATCTAATTGTCATCTTTGTGATCAGGCAAAAGCCATGCTCAATCCGCTGGTTATTGAGAAGGATTGGGAACTGGTTGAGGTAAGCATTCACGGTAACAAGGATCTCGAAGAGGGCTACGCAATTCGAATCCCCGTAGTGGTTTTTCCAGATGGTTCAGAAAAGGGTTGGCCATTCACTGCAGCTCAAATCAGACGACAACTTAAATCAAAGAAGTAGGTTTTGAAGCTGCCATAGTTACAGGATAAGCTTTGGGGTAATTTTTATCGCTGTGACAAATATCAAGTGCCAGATGTTGAACTAGTACTAGTCGTCGCTGTAGTGCCAGTAGTGCCAGTAGTGCCAGTAGTGCCAGTCGTAGGCAAGGAGGAGGGGCCGTTATTGATCACAACGTTTTTAATCAATACACTACCAATAAGTCCTCCAGCTATTAGTGTTGCTTTGGATACACCTGGTATTTTTCCTGCTTTTGTAATTACATCTGCATTAGTTCCAGTTTCAGGGGTCTGTTCTACAGGTTCAGCCATTGGTGCCTGAGCAAAACTAGCCGGTGAAATAGATAGAGCTATGGTAATGGCGATGGCAAGGTCTTTTTTCTTAAACATGATAGACGATTCCTTTCGAATGATGTTTAACTGCGAGCGCCCTGGAAGACGTCGGAATATTAGCGGACTTAAGGATAATCGATTAATTTTTGATGTTGGTAAACAAACCTTTGAAGTGTGATTAAAATCACAGTTTCCCAGTGTTATTTTTGATGAGTTGCGATGTAGCGATCTAATGCGTTAGCAAAAGCCATTCTATCTTTTTGACTCAGGGGTGGTGGCCCGCCACCAACTTGCAAGCCACTAGATCGCATGGTGTCCATAAAATCACGCATGTTTAAACGTGCTTTAATATTCCCTAAAGTATAAAGCTCTCCTCTAGGGTTGAGAGCCATGCCGCCTTTCTCAATAACTTCTGATGCAAGTGGGATATCTGCCGTAATGACCAGGTCATTTGCTTCCACTAATTTAACTATATGATCATCGGCAACATCAAAACCTGATCCAACCCGAATACTCTTAACTGTTGGGATACGCGGAGTTGCAAGAGGTTGATTGGCAACTAAAGTGACTTCAATGCTTGTGCGCTGTGATACTCGATAGAGAATTTCTTTGATCACTGTGGGGCATGCATCGGCATCGACGTAAATTTTGAACATGGCTTCTAGTTTTTAGTTTTTGAGAATGGGGTTTATAGGGTTATTTAACGGCAATTGCAAGATTCATCTTTACATTAAAAAGCGCCAACAAGTCCTTGTAACTGAGTGCGTAGAGAGTAAAATGCCGCCTTGAACAGATAAATCATGTGGCCTTTGGTAGGGGTCACCACTGAAAAGGACTCTTTTATGCCCCTTATTACCCTTCCTGACGGTTCTCAGCGATCATTCGATGCGCCCGTATCGGTTATTGACGTTGCCGGAGATATTGGCCCAGGTCTAGCTAAGGCGACTATAGCCGGAGTCGTAGATGGTTGTGAAGTTGATTCATCATATCTAATCGACGTCGACGCCAACGTGTCTATACTGACAGATCGCTCAGATGAAGCTCTCTCTATTATTCGCCATTCAACTGCCCATCTTATGGCTATGGCAGTTAAGCAACTTTTCCCTTCAGCGCAGGTCACTATTGGACCAGTTATTGAAGATGGTTTTTATTATGATTTTGCATTTGAGCGCGCATTTACCCCTGAAGATCTGGAAGCTATTGAAGCTCGCATGAGCGAATTGGTTAAGTCGGATCTCGTTATCTCCAGGGAAGAGTGGAACCGGGATGAGGCTGCAGACTTCTTCAAGAGTATTGGAGAAAATTATAAGGCTGAAATCATTACAAGTATTCCTACGAATGAGCCGATTAGTTTGTATCGCCAGGGAGACTTTATTGATCTTTGCCGAGGACCCCATGTTCCCTCCACAGCCAAGCTTGCTGTTTTTAAACTAACTAAGGTAGCAGGTGCATATTGGCGTGGAGATAACAGTAATGAAATGTTGCAACGCATTTATGGTACTGCTTGGGCTAATAAGAAAGAGCTAAAGGCTTATATAAATCGCCTGGCGGAGGCCGAAAAGCGAGATCATAGAAAAATTAATAAGAAGCTAGATTTGTATCATATGCAAGAAGAGGCTCAAGGGTCGATTTTTTGGCACCCCAAGGGCTGGAGTATCTACAATACAATTGAAAAATTCATGCGTGAAAAGCAGATTGAAAAAGGTTATCAAGAAATAAAAACTCCCCAAATTGTCGATTTCAGTCTTTGGGAGAAATCTGGTCACGCGGACAAATTCAGTGATGACATGTTCACAGTCTCAACTGATGATCGGAATTATGCGATTAAACCAATGAACTGCCCCTGTCACGTACAGGTGTTTAATCAAGGATTGAAGAGTTACCGTGATTTGCCTCTGCGTCTGGCTGAATTTGGTTCATGCCATCGCAATGAGCCTTCTGGTTCGCTCCATGGAATAATGCGAGTGCGCTCCTTTACCCAAGATGATGCGCATATTTTTTGCACTGAAGATCAAATCCAGCCTGAAGTGGCTCAGTTTATTGACTTCTTACATGAGGTCTACGCTGATTTTGGATTTAATGAAATTATTTATCGACTGTCCACACGCCCAGAGCAGAGAGTAGGATCCGATGAAGATTGGAGTCGCGCTGAAAAGGCCTTGGCAGATGCTTTGGATGCAAAAGAATTACCGTGGCAGGAGTTGCCCGGAGAAGGAGCTTTTTATGGGCCTAAAATTGAATTTTCGCTGAAAGATTGCATCGGGCGAGTTTGGCAGTTGGGAACAGTACAGGTTGATTTCTCAATGCCGGGCCGATTGGATGCCCAATATGTGGCTGAGGATGGAAGTCGTAAAACTCCGGTGATGTTACACAGGGCAATATTGGGATCTTTTGAGCGATTTATTGGTATTTTAATTGAAAATTATGAGGGCGCTTTTCCGTTTTGGTTAGCGCCAGAACAGGCTGCGGTAATCAATATTACCGATTCTCAGGCCGAATATGCGTCAGAAGTGACCAAATCATTGCAAAATAATGGATTTAGAGTCATTTGTGACTTGAGAAACGAGAAGATCGGCTTTAAAATCCGCGGTCATTCAATGCAACGAGTTCCTTACATTCTCGTTGTAGGTGATAAAGAAAAAGAGTCGCGCACGGTAGCAGTCAGAACTCGCGATGGAGAAGACCTAGGCAGTATGTCCTTGGAGCAAGTTAATTCTCTATTTACTGAGTCCTCTGAACGCCGTGGGCGTGTTTTTGTTGAAACGGAGTAAAGCGTATTAAAAAAGACAGTAAACGGGCTCGTCTTAATGACGATATAACTGCGGCCGAAGTACGATTGGTCGCCTCAGATGGCAGCCAAGTTGGTGTTGTAAGCCTCGAAGTAGCCTTGGAAACAGCTCAGAAAGAGACCTTGGACTTGGTGGAGATTTCACCAGATGCCGAACCTCCAGTCTGTAAAGTAATGGACTATGGTAAACATGTCTTTGATATAAAGAAGAAAGTTGCGTTACAGAAAAAGAAACAGAAACAGACACAAGTAAAGGAAATGAAATTTCGACCCGGAACCGATCAGGGTGATTACGATATCAAATTGCGTAATTTGGTTCGGTTTTTGGAACATGGTGATAAAGCCAAAGTCACTCTGCGGTTTCGTGGACGTGAAATGGCTCACCAAGAGCTTGGTATGGAAATGATGAAACGTGTCGAAGCGGATCTTACCGAACTCGCCCAGGTGGAGCAGTACCCTAAAATGGAAGGTCGGCAAATGACCATGGTACTAGCACCACGCAGCAAGAAGAAGTAACTAACGCGACCCGCGTTCAGCCACATTTTTTGGCAGGCTGTCCGGGCGTATCTTCTTGTCATTTAACCTCACTACAATTGGAGAAACGAAATGCCAAAAGGTAAGACTCATAGTGGAGCTGCAAAACGCTTCAAAAAAACGGCTTCTGGTTATAAGCATAAGCACCAACACAAAAGCCATATTCTCACCAAGATGACTACAAAGCGTAAGCGTCAATTGCGTGGCACCAGCATTCTAAATGCTGCGGATAAGCCTCGGGTAGATCGCATGTTACGTAATGTATAAATCACACAACTAATATTGGTGGGAGAATAAAATGGCTAGAGTAAAACGTGGTGTTGAGGCTAATCGCCGACACAAGAAAGTTCTAAAGCAAGCAAAAGGTTACTACGGAGCCCGCAGTCGAGTTTATCGCGTTGCGACTCAGGCAGTAACAAAAGCAGGTCAATACGCCTATCGTGACCGTCGTGTGAAGAAACGTACATTCCGTCGGTTATGGATTGCCCGTATTAACGCACAATCTAGGGTGGAAGGTTTGTCCTACAGCAGACTGATCAACGGCCTCAGTAAGGCAGGCATTGAGCTTGACCGTCGTGTTCTCGCTGATTTGGCAGTGCATGATAAGGCTGCCTTTGGCGCAGTTGTTAATCAGGCCAAAGCTGCCCTGGTATAATTTCAGCCTTAGTTGAGAGATCGAACTGACTACTTATTTGCAGTGAGTTCCTCAGCAGATAGAATAGGGAATGGGCTTTAGCCCTTTCCCTATTTTTTTATCAGGAATAAGATAGACTCTATAGAGTGCTAAAGTGATCAATAATGATTGAATTAGAAAATATATCAAAAGAAGCCAAAGAATCTATCATTGCAGCGACAGATTTGTCTATGCTCGATGACTTGCGCGTCGAATATCTTGGGAAAAAAGGCAGAGTTACAGGACTCCTAAAGGGTCTTGGTAGTTTGTCTGCAGAAGAACGTCCTGCTGCCGGTGCTAAGATAAACGAGGTTAAGCAAAGCCTTCAGGGCTTGATTAATGAGCGAAAATCATATTTTGAGAGTGTCGAGTTAGATGCTAAATTAGCTGAAGAGACTATTGATGTTACTTTGCCGGGTCGCGGTGAAGATGTTGGTGGCCTTCACCCTGTGACTCGTACAATGGAGAGAATTGAGTCCTTTTTTAGTCGGGTTGGTTATGACATCGAAACGGGTCCAGAGATAGAAGATGATTACCATAACTTTGAGGCTCTAAATATTCCATCACATCACCCCGCTCGGGCGATGCACGATACTTTTTACATAGACCCAACAACTGTTTTACGCACACATACATCCCCGGTTCAAGTTCGCACGATGGAGAGGGCCGCTCCTCCCATTCGTATTATTTGCCCAGGCCGAGTATATCGCTGTGACTCAGATTTGACTCATACGCCCATGTTTCATCAGGTTGAAGGCCTGGTGGTGGATAAAGATATTAGTTTCGCAGACCTTAAGGGAGTAATTGACCAGTTTTTAAAGGCATTTTTTGAGGCTGATTTGCCTGTCAGGTTCAGACCTTCATATTTCCCTTTCACTGAGCCCTCAGCAGAGGTCGACATACAGTGTACCAATTGTGGTGGAAAGGGTTGTCGCGTTTGCAGTCATACAGGTTGGTTAGAAGTGATGGGCTGTGGAATGGTTCATCCAAATGTATTAGAGCATTGCAAGGTAGATGCCGATGCCTTTACCGGTTTTGCCTTTGGAATGGGTGTCGAACGGTTAGCTATGCTACGTTACGGCGTTAATGACTTGCGATTATTTTTTGAAAACGACTTACGTTTTCTCAAACAATTTTAGACTGGGGTGATAAATGAAATTTAGTGAATCCTGGTTGCGCCAATCTGCAAATCCAGATCTCTCTACAGAGGAATTGGTTGCTCAGGTCACCATGGCAGGACTTGAGGTAGATGGGGTAGAAGATGCAGCGCCATCGTTATCGGGTGTAGTCGTCGGTGAAATAGTTAATGTGATACAGCATCCTGATGCTGACAAACTAAGAGTTTGTCATGTGGTTGGTGGAGATGAGAAGGTCCAGGTGGTGTGTGGTGCCCCTAATGCCCGTGTAGGAATCAAGGTCCCATTTGCTACTGTGGGCGCAGTTTTACCGGGCAACTTTAAAATTAAGAAAGCTAAACTTCGAGGCGTCGAATCCTTCGGCATGCTCTGTGCTCAGGATGAACTGGGCCTAGGAGATGACGCAAGCGGTTTATGGGAATTGCCCTCTGAAGCGAGTGTAGGTGCCGACTTGGTTAAATATCTTGACTTAGAAGATGCGATTATTGAAGTCGATCTCACACCCAATCGTGGGGACTGTTTAAGTATTCGAGGAATGGCTCGCGAGGTTGGCGTACTCAATAAGCTTGATGTTTGTAATGAGCCTTGTGCACCTGTTGCAGAGACTATAGCAGACATAATCCCTGTGAGAATAGATTCTCCAAACGGATGCGCACGCTATGTAGGACGCATAATGCGTGATCTTGATCTTTCTCAGTCTACCCCTCAATGGATGCAAGAGCGGCTGCGTCGAAGTGGTATACGAAGCCTTGGACCGGCGGTAGATGTTACTAATTATGTGCTCCTCGAGCTTGGGCAACCGATGCACGCCTTTGATCTAACCAAGATTGACGGAGGAATTGTTGTTCGAATGGGTAAGGATGAGTCCTTATCGCTACTTGATGATACCGAGGTTGAAGTTAGTCAAGATACTCTGGTGATAGCAGATCATAAGAAGGTGTTGGCGTTGGCCGGCATTATGGGGGGCGCTGATTCTGCAGTGGGAGATGAAACCACTGATATCCTATTTGAGAGTGCCTGGTTTAATCCTCTTGCTATTGCGGGTAAAGCGCGGCACTACGGCAAGCATACGGACTCTTCCCACCGTTTTGAAAGAGGTGTTGACTCTGATCTCCAGATAGCCGCTATTGAGCGTGCAACTGCGTTAATGCTAGAAATTTGCGGCGGATCAGTTGGACCTTTAATTGTGGAAGAGAGCATTCCAGACCTACCTCAATTACAAGAAATTACACTTCGAGATGCACGAGTAGCCCAGCAATTGGGTGTAGTAATTTCCCCTGATGATATTGACGGTATGCTCACGAGATTAGGGCTGACCTTAGTGAAGAGAGATGTCGATTCGGCTACTTGGACTTCGCCGAGCTGGCGGTTCGATCTAACAATTGAGCAAGACTTAATAGAAGAAGTGGCCCGAATTTACGGTTATAACAATCTTCCCACTTCAACTCCGACGATGGCGTTGGACCTTCAACCAAACCCGGAGAGCATTGAAGAAGCTAGTTTATTTAGGTCTCAGCTAATTAGCCGAGGCTACCAAGAAGTTATTACTTATAGCTTTGTTGATCCAGATTTGCAGAATATGGTTGACCCAGATGTTAAACCAGTTCGCCTTGCTAATCCTATCTCATCAGATATGGCAGTTATGAGAACAAATCTTTGGTCGGGATTGCTCTCCACAGCCAGTTATAATCTCAATCGTCAGCAAACAAGAATACGAATATTTGAAGTAGGGCAGTGTTTTTTGCCCTCTGAAAAAGAAGAGTTAGGGTTGTCTCAAAGCACCGCATTGGCCGGTTTGATTTGCGGGTCACGAACGCCTAGTGGCTGGACTGCAAGCAAAGAAAAGGTCGATTTTTATGATATTAAGGGTGACCTTGAATCGGTATTAGCCCATACGAACTTATCCGAGGATTTTACGTTTGAGGCTTGCGAGCATCCAGCACTCCATCCGGGGCAGTCGGCAAAAATCTTAAGAAAGGGCGCTCAAATTGGATGGGTAGGGCAGCTTCACCCTAAGCTCCAAGCGCATATGGATATCTCCCTGCCGGTCTATCTTTTTCAAGTGGACTCCGACAAGATCTCAGAAGTTAGGATTCCTGACTATGAAGATGTAAGCAAATTTCCCGAAGTTAAACGAGATCTTGCCTTCTTGGTTGATGCTTCGGTAGAAGCGAGTAGCCTTGTTAACTGTGCAAAAAATGCAGCAGGTAAGCATTTAGTTGATTTAAAGTTATTTGATGTATATCAGAGCAAAGATGTTGATAATAAAGGAAAAAGCATTGCTTTGGGCTTGACGTTTCAACATGCTTCCCGCACTCTTACGGATGAGGAAATAAACCGCTGGATTGAAAATGTGGTTGCAGACGTCGGTAAAACATGCGGTGCTGAAATAAGAAAGTAATAGAAACTACCTCACATAAGGATTGAAATAGGTATTATTTGATGGGTGCACTAACCAAAGCAGATTTAGCAGAGATGCTGTTCGATGAACTTGGGCTTAATAAGCGTGAAGCTAAAGAAATTGTCGAAATGTTCTATGGTGAGATTAGCTTGGCCCTAGAGAATAATGATCAGGTCAAGATTTCGGGGTTTGGTAATTTTGAGCTTCGAGATAAGAAAAGCCGGCCTGGCAGAAACCCTAAGACAGGCGAAGAGATTCCTATCTCAGCTCGACGTGTCGTTACCTTCAAGCCAGGTCAAAAATTGAAAGCACGAGTTGAGACCTATGCTGGAACCAAGTAACAATAATCAATTACCCGCGATTCCAGGCAAGCGCTATTTTACAATTGGTGAAGTGAGCGAGCTCTGCGGAGTTAAACCACACGTTTTACGTTATTGGGAACAAGAATTTCCCAGCTTAACGCCAGTAAAGCGCCGGGGTAATAGGCGTTATTATCAACGTCAAGATGTTGTTCTTATCCGCCAGATCCGTTCATTACTTTATGAACAAGGGTTTACAATCGGGGGTGCAAAGCAGAAGCTTGATGACACGCCATCCAAAAAAGAACAGACGCCTTACAAGCAACTAATTGATCAAACCATCTCTGAGTTAGAGGACGTTCTGAAAGAACTAAGTTAGCACGATTTAGTTATTCTTTGAGTTGCAAAAAACCACTTTAACTGTATCATTGCGATCTTCTAATCGGGGCGTAGCGCAGCCTGGTAGCGCACTACACTGGGGGTGTAGTGGTCGCAGGTTCAAATCCTGCCGTCCCGACCAAT